>JAYPIL010000005.1:0-51060 GCA_038127845.1 Candidatus Poseidonia sp. | reverse complement strand
GTCCAAAACAGCGAAGCGTGTACGGGAAGTCCGTCTTAGCGGGAAGCGAGCGTGAGGTTCTTCCACATGTCCTCGGGGACTTCCATGGCCAGTCGAAGACCACCCATAGCACCCAATCGGACAGGGTCATCGACAACGTGAACGTTGACATCGCCCATATCGGACAAGCGACGCTCGATCATGGCACCAAGGCCCTTGATGGACGAACCGCCGCCGGCGAGGACCATGTTCTTGCGGAACTCGTCGTGGTATTCAGGGTTGGAACCTGCAATGAGCTTCTTGACGTTCTCAACGATGGGGTCAACGATGGCTTCGCAAGCACGCTGCATGCAGTCGGTGATGTCAAGGGTCATGGCCTTCCCTTCAATGGAGAAGTCAACGAGAATTGGCTCGTCGGGCGTAGCGGTTGAGACAAAGGAGTACTCTTCCTTCCAGCGTCGAGCCATGTCCTTGGTGATTTGAGCACCGTTGTACTTGGACTGGATCTCCTTGATGAGGGCGTTGTCAACATAATCGCCAGCGTAGCCGGTGTGCATTTGGTCGCCGGGTCCCGGGATGGTACCGTAGACACGGCAAAGGTCGGTCGTACCGGCACCGATGTCGATGACCAAGGTGTGGTTGATCATGTCAAGAGCGTAAGCAACAGCGAACGGCTCGGAGATGATCATGGCCGAGTTGACGGAACCTGCGGCTGCGTCAAAAATAGCCGTCTTATCGACGTGGCTGGCCTCGGCTGGGGCACCGATGACAGCGACCACGCGGTCGTAGTCCTCAGGGTCGGATAGACCGATGAGGTGGGTGATGAAGTGAGCAATGTATTCCCGATCTTCGGGGGTGTCCTTGATCACACCGAGCTCGAGTGGTCGGAACAAATTAAGCGCCAAGCGGTTCTTGAGGGCCTCGTGTCCAAAAAGAACATCTCGCTTCAGGAAGTTCCGAGCGATGGGGTCCTTGGGGGTTCCAATGACCGTCAATTCTTCGACTTCGTGGCTGTCAGAGGAAACCATCACCGAGCGGAATGTTCCCAAGTCAATTCCAATATACAACACATCTTTTGCCATAGGCTCACTGGCTTTCGGATACCGCTTGAGTTTATGAAGAGTCCCCATATGAAATTACGGCCACCCACTTGAGACCACTGTGAAAGGAGGCCTCCTTTATTCTATAGAACGGTGTTTGTTGCGGCAAAACTTGCTCAACACCATGATTCACAAGGGTGGCAATACCATGCGGCATACTCGGGATACAATTCAGCCATTCCACCACAACCCGTGCATTCCTTCAGGGTGTTTTCTCCACAGATGTCCATGACCATTTGGATGTGGTAGGCATCGTCAATACCCAATTGTTCACGCATCGCCCAGAGGAGTTGGTCTTCGCTCGGCGAAATGATACCGTCCTCAAGAACCATCTCAACGACGTTGCGATAGTCCTGGATGGTTGAAAAGTCACGATGGTCCAAAACCACGCCTCCTTTCTCAGCAACGATATCGGTACCGCCCGGATCGTCAACAAAGATGACAAAGGAAGCAGCGTTGAGGCTTTCGTCTTTCAATTCAAATGAAATTCGGACACCCTCAAGGTTGGCGTAGACCAGTTTGGATGACCGGTTGATGACGTTGGCGATGGAGCGAGCCGTCGTTTCGGCATTCGGCCCACGTTTCCAACCGGTCGGGCTTCGTTCGTTGTAGGCGTAAAATTCAGTACCCCTCCCGGGGTATTCAAGACGAATTTCTTCACCACCGTCAAAGCCATTGGAGACGATGGTGATGGCAGCCACTTCGGTCGAGAGAATGTTGTCGTCATCGTCAAAACTGATCATGAGGGGTTTACGCTCTTCAGCAGCAGCATTGTAATGCCCCTGCATACCGCTCATCCACTTGTCTTCAAGACGTTTGAGCGATTGTTCTTGTTCGCCCGTCAAGTCCTTCTTGACACCAAGAACATTGGCAAGCTCACCAGACTGCATTTCTTGCTTGAACTGTTCAATCAACTCAGCATCTCTTCGGTGGGTAGGGGGTTCAGGCCGCTTCCTTACCTCCACATAATTTGGATCCGCCCACTCGTGACCGCAAGAACCGCATTGCAGGTACCCCGCCATGGTCGAGTCTTGGGCGTTCCCACCGCACCGTGGACAATCGCCCCCTTCGGTGTAACTAAGGTTGTCTTTGGCTTCCTCTCTGCCTTTTCGCATTCCACCAAAGCCCGCCATGCTGGCTGGGTGAACTTGACTTTCTATGAATCCTTTGTCAATCCTGAATGGCGCGTGCTTTCAAACCGTATCGCACAAAGCCCTCTTGCGCGTAGATTCTTCGGAGCACAAGTTCCATTGAAAGGCCGAAGTCGAGGGTTGGCTCTTCATCGTCAACCGTAAGAAAAACGCCCTTTGGTCCATCGTGAAGCTCGAGCATGACGGTGCTGATACCACCCAAGAGCGGTGCCCTCAAGGCGAACTCGGATGGCGCCCCAGCAGCAGACAGCGTGGTCCAAGACTGCACGGTCCCCGTCGGTGCAAGCGTGTATCGTGGAACATCAGATGGCCCGAATTGTGTTGAGAAACGAGGAGGCCAAACAAGACCGTCTGAGTTGCGTTGGCCTTCAAGTGTTAATCTTGATTTTACAGCCTCTTCGTATTGGGATTTTGAAACATAGGCACCCTGGCTGACGTGGAAGGCGTTCAGTTCACGTTCCCATGCCGCATCCATGGCGGTATGAAACTCTCCGTCGACCGCCACCTCGACATCGAACGCCGACAGTTCGACCTCCGCCCCTTGGCGAGCGATGACAATCGTGGCTTCATCACTGAGCAACACGTCCCATTCCGGTTCACCCTGATCCTCATCCCCGTGAACATGAAGATCGCATGCAGCCATGACGGTATCGGCATCAATCCCTTCAGGTACACCCAGCGTCGAAATGGGTTCATGCTTGAGGCGATGAAGTATACCTGCAACCGTGAGGGTCGTGGCATCGCTGTCAGCCCCGAAAACGCGGGTTTGTTCAAACACGAAGGGCGATTGAACCACCGTGAAATCAGGTTGGTGGTCGACAAGGTAGCCCATCCAGACTTCGGAGGTCATGCTCGGTCCCTCCCAAAGACGTGGACTGCACAGGTGGCTCCGGAACCGCCGACGTTGTGTGTCAAACCATGTTCAGCATCTCGGACCTGACGAGATGATTCCACTTCGCCACGGAGCTGTTTGAACACCTCAACCACTTGACCTGTCCCCGTGGCGCCGAGGGGGTGACCCTTGGATTTCAGTCCACCACTCACGTTGACACTTGTTTGGCCTTGGTTGAGAATGCCTCTCCCCTCCCGAGCAAACTGACCACCTTCCCCACGGTTGGCGAAACCAAGGTCCTCCGTGGCGAGCACCTCAGCGATGGTAAAGCAATCGTGTACCTCTGCCACGTCGATTTGGTTGGCTGACAGACCCGCCATACCGTAGGCACGTTCTGCTGCTTGTTGTGTGGCCTTCAATTGCGTGATGGAGGGTCGGTCATGAAGGGCAAGGTGGTCCGATGCAGCCCCCGAACCACGAACCCAAACGGGTGTGTCCGTGAGGGATTTGGCAACGTGGTCGGCGGCCAGAACAACACAAGAGGCACCATCGGAGGTTGGGCAGCAATCGTAGAGCGTTAACGGGTCTGCGACCATGAAGCCACTTGCGGCTTTTTCGAAACTGACCTCTTTCTGAATGTGAGCCAACGGGTTTGTGGAGCCGTGAAGATGATTTTTCACGCTCACGTGGACCAAATCGTCGTGGGTAGCCTCAAATTCATGGAAATAGCGTCGTGCCATCAATGCGTAGGTGCCAGGAAACGTCAATCCAGCAAGGCGCTCCCATTCCGTGTCTCCCGATACGCCGAGCCAATAACGGCGCCGTTCGGGGGTCAAGTCGTTCATTTTCTCGATCCCGCCAGCCACGACCACATCGGCTTGACCGCTTTTGATGGCCATCCAAGCATCTCGGAAGGCAAAACCGGAGGAAGCACAGGCGTTTTCAACACGCCTCACCGAGATACCATCGAGATCGGAATGTTCTGTGAGCAACGCAGCAGTGTTCCCGAGTTGTGAGCCGCCAAAGGCGATGCTTCCAATGAAGGCCTCGTCAACCATGGAAGGGAGGAAATCCCCGTCAATGCTCGAGAAGGCCTTGGATGCCGATTCCGCCCACATGCCTTTGAGCCCTGAAGGATGATTTCCATACTTTGTTTGGCCGGCACCGACCACTGCTACATCCACCATGACAAGGGCATCACTACGCAGCATTTCATACCGACGGATGTGCGAGGCTCAAGGAAGATGTTTTGGCGAACAGTCAACCCGCAGGGTTCTTGAACAGGCCCCACCCGCATGGACACTATGCTACGCCAATGCCGAAATCACGGACACTTCACGGGAACAAACTGTGCGGTTTGCAATGACGAAGGGAAATTCATCATGAGCGACCGAGAGGCCAACTCTCTCGGGCGCATCTTGGCGCTCGTCTTGCGCCACGCCCCAGAGAAGTTCAACGTGGATATGGACATCAACGGATGGGTGAATACCCGAGAACTCTCAGAAGCCATCGGAAACCAACGACGCCACTACCACTGGCTGCGTGGATGGCATTTCGAGGCCATTGCTAACGCCGACGAAAAGGGTCGCTACCAGGTTGAAAACGGCATGATTCGAGCCACCTACGGCCACTCGATTGAATTGGATTTGGACCTGCCCACCGACGACATCCCAGAAGGACTCTACTATCCCTGTGAACCCGATGAAGTTGAGACCCTGCTTGAGTTTGGCCTCACATCGGGCGACAGGAAAAATGTCCACCTCTCTCGCTCAATTGCTAACGCCATGGAAGCGGGACACGTCCGAATTGATCGTCCCGCCATTTTAGAAGTGGATACGGTCCGTGCCATTGCCGACGGCCACACCATCTTCCGCGCAGGAACAACCGTGTTTTTGACCGATGAAGTTCCAGGAGCCTACCTGTACAAGGTCGATGACGACGACCCGCTGATCCTCGAAATCATTGAAGAGTGGGAACGAGAAGAAGAAGAGTGAACTGAGTTCACTTTTCCGAACCGCACGCTGGACAGAACGCAAGGTCCGGTTCGAGCACGGCACGGCACATTGAACAGTGAGCGTGTCCCGTCATCAAAGCCTCGACCTTCTTTGGCGCAGGGGCAGGTGTTTGGTTGCTCTCGGCATCAACCAGGCGCACGGGGTCAATGCCGTGGCGCTCCAACTCCTCGACGCGATTTTTGTAGATGATGGCTTCTTGAAGGGCGGATTCCAGTTGCCAACAGCGTTGTTGCCGCTCTTTGGCGTCCCCGATGGTTCGGGCCTCATCAAGGCAGACTTGCAAATGACGCATGAAGGCATCAACCGTTGGCCCTTCGGACATGAATCGGCCACCATTGCGATGCCTCATCAATCCTTGCCACGGCTTCGCAACGGTATCCTCATGTTGTTTCGCTCCGTCGCACCAGCATGCGTGAACGCGTGGTGGTGAAATGGGGGGGAGGTCTCATCACCGAAAAGCACGCCATGAAAACCGTACGCTCCGACATCCTCGACTCGCTTGCAGACCAAATCGATGCATGTTTGTCAGCCGGCATGGACGTGATTTTGGTCCACGGAGCCGGCTCATTCGGCCACCTGAAAGCAAAGCAATATCGTTTGGCAGATGGGAAATTGGATGGCGCAGTCTTCGAAGGAGAACTGACACAAGAACAAGCGGTTGAGGCCGTGCGAGAGGACATGATGGAGCTCAATGCGCACGTTATGGGGGCACTGACCAAACTTGACATCTCGGCTGTTTCGCTTCCCCCCCATACCTGGGCCCGAAACACAGGACCCACCTTTGAAGGCGACCTCGCCCTGTTCGAAGAAGCGCCACGCGGCATCGTTGTCGTCACCTATGGCGATGTGGTGGACTGCGATGAACAGATGTTCGGCATACTGTCGGGCGATGATTTGGTTGTCCGCCTCGCCAACGAAATCGATGGTGTGAAACGCCTCGTGTTTGCAATGGGTGGTGTCGACGGCGTGTTGGCCCAACCACCCAAGGAAGGCGTAGCGGATGTTTTGATTGAAACGCTCGGCACTGAGCAACTGTTTGAGGGCGAACACGCTACGGAGATGGATGTTACCGGCGGTATTGGCCTCAAGGTTCAACGTGGATTCCTCGTTGCTGAGAACGAAATTGAGGTGTTGCTGGTCAGTGGTGAACACGATCAACGTGTGGAAGATGCTTGCCTTGGCCGTCCTGTCGTCGGGACAAGACTCGTTGCATGACCATGCAGAGAACTCTTCATGTAGCCTCCGCGAGTCCAAAGGAACGGTGAACCGATGACAGGGTACGGTATCGGTGATGTCCCGAGCGTGGACTTGGGTGATGACCAACGGGCTGCTTTGGCTGAAGCGAACCCGGTCCAAGCCACCTTGATGGCTGAAGCGGTTATCCGTGTCAGTGAACACGACGAAGTTCTAGGCCCTATGTCGAAACTCGAATCGCACAGAGGACCAGGTTCATTTCATCGAGCATTCAGTCTCTTGCTGTTCAACTCCAAAGGAGAGATGTTGCTCCAACAGCGATCGGCTGACAAGGTGACGTTCCCTCATGTTTGGGCGAACGCATGTTGCTCACACCCCTTGCATGCACCCGAAGAGATGGATGAAGTCAACGCCATGGGGGTCAAACGTGCGGCCGTTCGAAAACTGGAACAGGAATTGGGCATCGACCCTTTCACCGTATCAACCGACGACATGACGTTCATGACGAAAATGCGCTACGCGGCACGAATGAATACCGAGTGGATTGAACGAGAAATTGACCACATCCTCGTCATGTGCGCTGATGTTGATGTGAATCCGAACCCCAACGAAGTGGCCAACATCATGTGGGTGTCACAGAAGGAATTGGAAGCCATGTTGGTCGAAGAACGCCCAGCGGAGGAGGCCATAGCGCCATGGTTCCGATGCATTGCAAGCAGGGTCATGTCCGAGGATTGGTGGACCAATTACAACAATCCAGCAGCCTTGACAACGCTTGCTGACGAGACGATTCACGACATGGGCGACGTCAGCCACATGCTTCCCAATGCCGAAGGTGCCGACCTGCTGACCTCCATCATGGAAGTCAAGCCGCTCATCGAACTCCGAATAGAAAGCAGTCTACGAGCATCCCGTCATGAACGACTTGGAAACGCCATGATGCACCTGGTCGAAGGAGGAGGAAAACGTATGCGTGCCACGCTCCCGTGGCTCATTGCAAAAGCCGTCGGCGACACTCATGCAGGCCTCTTGGACATTGGCGCAGCCATTGAAACGGTCCACAACTTTACTCTGGTCCACGATGACATCATGGATGACGATGAAATCCGAAGGGGACGAAACGCGGTCCATGTTGAATACGGTATGCCAACCGCCATTAATGCTGGCGATGCCATGTTGGCGATTGCCTTTGAGCGACTTGTTCAGGCAGAGAACCTGGAGCCCGAGGACGTGGCACCCTTGGTCAATCGAATTGCATGGATGGTACGACGAGTCAGTGAAGGCCAACAACTCGATATTGAGTTCGAAGACCGATTGGACGTTTCCGAAGACGATTACCTCGAAATGATCGAAGGAAAGACGGCCGTGATGTTCTGGATTTGTGCTGAAATCGGCGCTCGAATTTCCGGAGCCGATGAAGAAATCATCCAACTCATGGCCGATTGGGGCAAAGCAGTAGGGCTTTGCTTCCAGTTGATGGACGATGTGATCGATGTCCTCTCAGACTCAGCCACCCTCGGCAAGCCGGCAGGTTCCGATATCGCTCAAGGAAAGCGCACGTTGATGGTGATTCACGCGCTTCGCCAACCAGATAGCCCGGTCAAGCAACGCTTGTTGGCCGTCCTCGGAAAAGGCGACGAAGTTGACGCATCTGCCCTTGAAGACGGACTTGCGGCCCTTGCTGAACTCGGCTCTGTGGCCTATGCGAAGGAAATGGCAGAAGCTTACCATGCGCAAGCCCATGCTTGTTTGGACCGATTGGAAAACAATCCTGCGATGGTGGCGTTGCGTGAGCTCACGGATTTCCAACTGGCCCGTCTTCACTGACGACTGCTACGTCATCACCAATTTCTACCGTCCCCGGTGTCAACACCCTCGCATACCAGCGCGTCCGCTCTTGGTTTCGTTTGTGACTTAAAGCCGTGAATGCACCCTCTGAAAACGAGGCACGGATGGTTTTGCACGGAGGTGCATCACCTGTCAATTGCAAGCGCACCGAACCGATGGAAAGGACCGTTTCTGCACCCAACACCACATCGTCAATTCCTCCGATCAAGATGTTTTCACCGGTGGTTCCGGGGCCAATTGGATGGCCTTCTTCTTGCAAGGCTTGCAGGACCGATTCTTTCATCAAGCACACCGCACGGTTTGGTCCTCCGTGATGGCGCGTGTCGTTTTGACGGTCACCGACGCACCCTGAAACGGTGATGTCGAGCGAGGATTGGGGCCATTTCGGAACGCCCCCATCAGGATTGACGTGCAAGCCAACGACGACGCCGGCCATGGCAGTCCGCCTCAATCAGCGTAGTAAGATTCGGGGTTTGGCTCGGGCTTGAGGCCCTTGCGCTGGCGGATTTCTCCGACAACCTTGTCAAACAACTGAGGTGGCAACATCTCGAAGCCGAGGTTTTCCGTGTTCCAAACAGCACGGCCTTGGGAGGCAGCACGAATATCGTTGGAGAAACCGAAGGTTTCAGCGATGGGGATGACACCAACCACGGTGGTCACGTTGCCTTCTGAAGGCATGTCTTCGATGATACCACGCCGTGTGGTCACTTCACGGGTAACTTGACCCAGCCAGTCGTTTGGCACCGAGATGAACGCCTTTTGCATGGGCTCAAGAAGAACGGTACGAGCACGCATCATGGCGCCCTTGATGCCGTTTCGGACTGCCGGAATGGTTTGAGCAGGCCCACGGTGGATGGCGTCTTCGTGCAACTTGGCGTCAACCAGACGAACGAACATGCCCTGTACGGGTTCGTCAGCAATGGGTCCCTTCACGCACACTTCGTTGAAAGCCTCGATGATGAGTTCACGGGTTTCGTGCAGGTTTTGGATACCCTTGGTGTCGTTGACGAGAACGTTGGTTCCGTTGATGGCGTAGATCTTTCGCATGACATCCTTGTCCATGCCCAATTCGCCAAATTTGTTTCCAACTTCCTTGGCGTCGCTGTTGCGAACCGGTCCGTCACCGAGCTCGCCAGAGCGGAGAGCGCCGACGACATCCTCAGGGAGGGCTTCGATTTCGAAGAAGAACCGGTTGTGACGGTTCGGTGACTTTCCTTCAAATGCATTTCCACGGTTGTTGCCTTGGATACCTTCGCGATAAACGACAATGGGAGGACTGACCTTGACCTTGATGTTCTGCTCTTCTTCAATTCGGTACACGGTAATTTCCAAGTGGAGTTCACCCATACCAGCGAGCAATGCTTCACCCGTTTCTTGATTGGTCGTCACTTGCAACGAGGCGTCGGCCTTAGCAAGAGAACGGAGTGCATCAATGAACTTGGGGAGGTCCTTCATGCTCTTTGGCTCAACGGCAACGGTGACGACAGGGTCGGAGTAGTGACGGATTGCTTCAAAGGGCGTGAAGTCCTTGTCCCGGGAAAGGGTCACACCAGCAGCAGCGGAACGAATACCCGTCACGGCAGCGATGTTTCCAGCAACGACCTTGGGCACGGTAATTCGGTCACCACCGACCATCATGGCGACCTGTTGCACGCGCTCGGACTTTGCAGCACCGATAGCGTAGACGGATTCGCCTTGGTTGATGGCTCCTGAGTACACACGACCGACGGCCACTTCACCAGCGTGGGGGTCCATCCAGATCTTGGTGACCATCATGGCCAATTCTGCATCTGGATTGCAGTTCATCATGGCTTGTCCGATTTCGGACTCCAAGTCACCGGTCCAAATGTTGGGGATACGGTATTTTTGGGCTTCAATTGGACCAGGAAGTTTGGTCACAGCCATGTCCAACAGCACTTCGTGAACGGGCGCCTTTTGAGCGAGGGTCTTTTGGTCCTCGTTGTTACAGTACTCGAAAATTTCCTTGAACGAGATACCGGACTTGGCCATGTAGGGAACGGTGATTCCCCAGTTGTGGTAAGCCGAACCAAAGGCGACCGTACCGTCTTGAACAGAAACTTGCCAGTCCTTCTTCTTCTCTTCAGGAGCGAATTGCTTGATGAGCTTGTTGACTTTCTTGATGGTCTCGGTAAAGCGGGCCATCATGTCTTCGGGCGTGACTTGCAACTCGTTGATGAGTCGGTCGACCTTGTTGATGAAGAGAACTGGCTTGACCTTCTCCTTGAGGGCTTGGCGGACAACGGTTTCTGTTTGGGGCATGGGGCCTTCAACCGCACAAGCGAGGATGAAACATCCGTCAACAGCACGCATGGCACGGGTGACGTCACCACCGAAGTCAACGTGCCCGGGAGTATCGATGAGATTGATGAGATAGTCCGTCATTTTCGGCTTGCCATCCGCCTCCACCGGCTTCCCATCCTCATCTTCATCTTGCACAGCGTGGACCATCGAAGCGGAAGCCGCGTTGATGGTGATTCCACGAGCGGATTCTTGCTCGTCAAAGTCCAGCACACGGGCTGCACCAGCGAGTTCGTTGGACATCATGCCCGCACCTGCGATCAGGTTGTCCGAGAGCGTGGTCTTCCCGTGGTCAATGTGCGCTGCAATGCACAAGTTCCTGATTTGTGGAAGAATGTGCATGACTTCTGTTGCCTTCTTGATGTTGTCTTCTTTGCGTCCCATGGTTACCACCGTGTTCTCGTTGATTCGGCCCACTGAAAAGGGGTAATTAAGTGACTCGCAACAAGCATGCGCAAAAGCGTCAGCAGAGCGACGAACCAGCAGGTTCGGCTGGCTCAGCGAGCAGAGGCAGCGATGCGCTCAAGCTCTTCTTTCTTGCTCACGGCGTAGGAGGTGACGTCACCTTCACTGGCCTTGGTTAATTCGTTGATGATGCAGTTCTCGAGCGTGCGCTTCGACTTGTGTGTGCCTTGCTGGGCGCCGCGTGCGAGGTTGGCGAGTGCGACATCCAGTCGGCGAGATGGCGATGAATCGACTGCCTTTGGTTGGGAGACTGCACCGAACTTGATTCGGGTGATTTCTTCCATAGGAGCAGCTGAACAAATGGCGTCGACGAACACCTGGAGTGGGTTGTTGCCGGTTCGGTCAGCAATCTTGTCAAGAGCGCCTTCAAAGGCTTTCATGGCTCCCATTTTCTTACCGGTATACGAACCGGTTCGCATGAGTTTGTTGATGTAGCGTTCAACGACGGAAAGTTTGGACTTTCCGAACCAGGAGTTGGCGTGTCGGCCGCCGGTGTGAGGAACACCAACGGTTGTGAGGTTGATGTACGGTGCGAGGCCGGGGTCTCGGCACGTGACTTCGGAAGCATCCCACTTTCCGAAAACTTTGGTCCCAATACCAGCGATAGGCTTGACTTCAACAACAGGGGATTCTTCGTCGCTCATCTTGAACACCTCAGCGGACGGGCTTCTCCTTTCGGCCTCGAACCATTTCGTCAAGGGACACGCCGTTGACTTGGATTACTTTGTAACGAACACCGGGGATGTCACCGTATGAACGACCCATGCGTCCACCGATACCTTCCACCATGACTTCGTCGTGCTCGTCGATGAAGTTGATTGCACCGTCGCCGGGGGCGAAAGCGGTGAGTTTGTTTCCGTTTTTGATGAGGGAAATTTTGACGGCTTTGCGAATGCCAGAGTTGGGTTGCTTGGCTTCAATACCGACCTTTTCGACAACAATGCCCTTGGCTTGGGTGGACCCCGCAAGCGGGTCGTGCTTGGCACGAGACTTGAGCATGCGCTTCTTGTATCGGCGGTCTGACCAACGGAATTTTTGTCGGTCCTTTGCCATCTTTGCACCTGCGAAGAGTCCTCTGCCCATCATGGTCACCTCATTGAAGCATTTCGCCGACTTGCCGCCCCTATTTAATCAAATCCCTTTGCATCGGCGATTTCACGCCGCCGTCATTTGATTTTGACTTCATGTTTTGGTCTGGATTTGATGGACAACTTCAAGCGACGCCTCCATGTGGAAGCAGCATGGCCTTTCGTGACCATCTTGACGCTGCAATGCTCGAGAAGGAGGCAGTCAGCCTTGTCCACGGGATGCTCCACCACTCCCAGGCAAGTCAACACACCATGACCGTTTTTGAAAACATCACGGAATGCCCTGGTCATCGAGCTGCCGTCAACATGCTCACCAGGGACCGCTTGTGCGCAGCTATCGGGATCGAACCCGAGGCCTACATTGACACACTTGGATGGGCCATGCATCACCCCGGCGACCCGGTTATCGTTGACGCGAAGCATGCCTCTTGCTTGGAAAACATCGCAGAGGATGTGGACCTTCGGACCATCCCCATTCCACACCACTGGCCACAAGACAGGGGCAGGTATTCGTCGGCCAGCATCATCATCGCTCAAGACAACGGTATCCGAAACGTTTCGTTTCACCGGCAATTTCTGCGTGATGCCAACCATCTCGTCGTTCGCTTGGTCCCTCGGCACCTGCGCACCATGGTGATGAACGCCCGAGAGGAAGGGCGTGAAGTGTCCGTCGCTATCGTCAATGCTCCCGACCCGGTGGTCTTGCTCGCCGCTGCGATGTCGTTTAACGAGAACATCGATGAGTTGACCATCGCCGCCTCCCTGCATGAAAAATTGTACGGGACCCCATTAGAGTTGGTTGAACTTCCCAACGGCGTACACGTTCCTGCTGATGCCGAGTATGTTTGGTGGGGAAGAATCACGCTTGAGAACGATGACGAGGGACCCTATGTTGACATCACCGGCACGGTGGATGATGTACGTCAAGAACCGGTCATTGAGGTCGATGGCCTGTCCCACCGAACAGACCCTATCTTCCACGCCCTCATCCCGGGCGAGGCTGAACACAAGACCCTGATGGGACTTCCGCGGGCGCCGACCATCAAAGCGGCCGTCAACGAGGTCGTTGAGTGCACCGATGTCCACATGACCGAGGGCGGATGCGGATGGCTTGGTGCTGTGCTCAAAATCAACAAACAGCATGCAGACGACGGGATGAAAGCAATTCAAGCAGCCTTTGACGGCCACAAGAGCATGAAGATGGTGACCGTCGTTGACCAAGACATTGACATCACCGATCCCGTTCGGGTGGAGTGGGCGATGATGACCCGTTGGCAACCCGACAAAGACACCCTCATTCTCAGCAATCAAAAAGGAAGTTCGTTGGACCCATCCCGGTACGCCGATGGAAACACATCAAAGATTGGCTATGATGCAACCATTGACTTTGGCGTTGACAAAGAAGGGTTCATGTCGGTGCAGTAAGGTGGGCGAGCATGACCGACAGCCAAGACCTCCTGCAGCACCCACGCAGGAACCTCGGCAATCGGTACCGTTCTACAGCCCAGAAATTTGCGAAACTCGCGAAGGACGACCCCGCCCGCTCATCGGAGAACCTTGCTTGGGCTGAGCAAAACGCGCGCCAAGCCCTTCTCCACGATTTCACCGACGAACGCAACTGGCGCTGTCTCGCTGAGTTGAAAGTCCTCAACGACGATGGCGAGGGCCTGCATGCCGTCCTTGAAGACGTTTTCAGTGTGCTTGGAAGAGACCCCGAGCAAGTTGACCAACTCAAGGGAATTGACTTCATCAGCCACGGTCGCTCGCTGCTTGAGGCTGCCTTTGCGAACGATTCTCTTGAGCCTGAGGCGTGGTGGCAACAAATTCAGCAATCGCTTGAGCAAGGCTCACTCAACGATTTTGTTCAACGTTGCAGGCGATTGGATTTTCGCGACCAACGGGCGAACATCGTTTTTGGGCGACGCCTTGAACAAATACGCTCGGCTGGTCACGAAGACATCTTCATCGAGTTGGCTCAGCACCTGCTCGCCCATCGTCCCATGAACCATGAACTCTGGCTGGAGTTGGGACGTCTTCACGAACGAAGAGGAGAAATTGACCACGCCTGGTCGTGTTATGACCAAGTGCAGCAGTTACGTCCCCACATGGATGAACGTGATCGATTCCTCTCAAGACTCAAAGGCGACATGGACGGAGAGGCGAAACAGGCGTGGTCAGGACCCAGCATCGAACATCGAGAGGCCTTCCTCAAGGGCATGCAATCCCTGACAGACCGGATCACAACCCACGTTGAAGTGGAGGTGAACATACCATCCGAAGAAGTCCAAGACGTGGTGAAGGGTCATCCCGATGAGGAAAAGTTACGCTCAATGGTTGAGCAAGGTGATTTGCAAGCAGCTTTCTTCCTCGCAAGACGCCTCCTTGCCAACGGAGAAGAGTGGGCGCAGGAGTGGCTTGACCGGATTCAAACGGAATGGAAGGCATCCTCATGAGCACGACTGCTCCGGTGTTTGTGCTTGCTTGGGTCACCCAAACGGGTGATGACCCGACGCCCATGGGAGAGGGCGGGCAGGTGCTGTTCGTCGAACACCCAGAACGGGGATGGGAAATTCCTGGTGGGCATTTGGAGGAAGGTGAAACTCCGGAAGAGGCACTTGCTCGAGAACTCAAAGAGGAAACGGGGTTGGAAGGAAAACTCCTACGGTGGAACACGACCTACTATCCGAAGGGATGGGTGGGGCATGTTGTTGTTGAGCCCTCAACGACCAATACATGGGATGTCGCCGATGAAAAGGTCACATCAGTTCGGTGGTGGAATCAGGTGCCACCGGTCATTGCGTGGACGAGAGAAGAATTCGAAGACCTCTCCTTGTTTTTCTTATCATGAGGAAAGAGCGGTCAGTTCAGCCAAACGCAAACCCCATGCAGCCGTATCCTCCTCAGAGGAAGCACAGGCTTGAGCAACCGCTGCGAGCATCGGGTCGTCAACCTGTTCTGGATGGTTCATCAGCGCCTCAAACCGATCCATGCACCCCATTCGATGTGCCAACGTGAGCATCGCCCGTACATCGGGGCGTTCCTGTCCCGAAAATCCGTTTCCAAGATGGTCCATGCACCAGTTGAACACGCCTTGGATGTCATCCGGGTGAACGGCAAGAACGGGTCGCTCCTCATTCAAATCAAGTGGTTTAGCGGTTTCGACCTGTTGATGCATCGGCTCGGCAGAAGGTGATTGATGATCACAAGCGAGGTCAAGAAAGAGGGAACCTGCTTCAATCGCCATTTGAATTTGAACGGCCAAAATCGCATGCTTGTGTGCATTCCAAGCATGGCGGCATGCATCAAAATCGTGACCTAACGCATGACGAATTCGACTGGCACCAAGCCGTGAAATGGCGATGGTTTCGTGGGCATGACCGCCTTTTCGTGAAATATCTCCGTAGACCTGCAGTGCCATCAATGCCTCTCCTTGGGCGAGATGATAGGCGGCTTTGTTGAGCAGTGCGAGGTCGTGGTCACGACTGGCCTTCGCAACGGATTTCAACCGCGTCTCTGCCCACGTCAAATCGTCTTCGGCTCCTGCCAAATCACCAGCCTCGAAACGAGCCAAACCGCGTTCCATTCGCAAACGGCCTTCCAAGGCAAGGTCTCGGGTATCCGGAGCCCGTACCACATTCAGTGCCTGTTCAATGGCCTCTCCGAGATGGGTATCGCCAAGCCAACGTCGCCGTACAAGTCCAAGGACAGCACGCTCAGCCTCAGTCAGATGGATGTCCATTGCATCGAGCAATTCGGGCGCATCCAAAAACAGTGCAGCTTCGGCGAGTGGAAGCCACGACGGGCAATCCATGGATTCCTTCCATTCGGCCAAAACATCGCTGGAGACGGGCCCCTCTTCTCGCCATTTTGAGACAAACACACCCGGCCCTTGGGGCGGCTCGATGGTCGTCATGTGGAACCCTCCAGTTTTGGGGTGCGAGCAACGGCGTCAAGAAACGCTGTTTCTGCAGCGATGGGGTCGGCATGTCCTGTCCAACCTGCAGCACCGTCATGACCACCGCCTTCTCCACCCAAGGTCTCGCAAAGTTGCTGCATGAGCTCACCCATGTGGAGGCCTCCAAGAACGCTTGACCTCGGAGCCCGCACCGTGAGGCGTGTCTCTCCGTTTCGATGACGGGTCACGATGACGGCATCGGCACCAAGTCCGTTAAGAAGCGATGCAACGCGACCTTCGAGGGTCCCTGCCGAGGTACGCAATACGGTCCAAGGCCCTGCCTCGGTGGTTTCTGCACGTTGAAGACCCCTCAACAAGGCACCTCGTTCGCTGGGCGAGGGGGCATTCTCTTCGATTCGCTGAACAAAAGCCTGGTAGTCAATACCCCCTTGTTCAATCAACATGGCAGCGCTCGCAAAGGAGGAAGCATCCGCATGACGAAATCGACCCGTATCGGTCAGCAAACCTGCAAGAAGAAATTCACAAACGGCTGGAGACATGGACTGTTTTGCGTGGTTTCGAAGGTAGTGAGCGACCACTTCGGTGGTCGAACGAACATCCCATTTGAGTGAAAAATCTTCATCGTTGAGCGACCAAGCATCGGTGGCGTGATGATCGATCACGCACCGGGGTACTGCAGGCAAATCGATGCCAACCTGATCTGGCGCCGCAGCATCTACCACGACCACCGCACTGAGTGTGGACGGCCATGCTGTTTTCTGGGCCTTCAGTTGGCGAAATGGAGCGTGGTGGTGTTCAACCATCCGTCGGGCCAAACGCCCGAGGTGGAGCCCACAAGCCATCATGTTGGGGTGTGCCGCTGCGAGGGCTACGGCTGAACCTACCGTGTCCATGTCTCCGTTTTTTCCCGTCACCACAGCGACGGGCCCTTTGGAGACGGCAGCGGTAAGCCAATCGTGGAATTGGGTCAGTTCCGCTTCCATGACGGCGCTGGACTGGTCCATCCTCAAGCACCTTGGAGGGATTGCTTCAATTCATCATAGGTTTGAATCAGCTGTTTTTCACGCTCTGTGAAGCGTTCGAGATGCCCTTTCAACGACACCAGCGTTTCGTTCAGTTCTGCCAAGAGGGCTTCACGGTCCGCCACTTCGATCAACACGCCACCGAGTTGACGGTGGAGGGACAGTCCTTCTGGCTGCGATTGAACGGCTGCAATGGTGCCTTCGAGTTCCTGCACCTGTGCCCGAACGCTGCTGACTTGTTGACGTGCTGCTTGAACTTCTGCGACGACAAGTTGGAGTTGGTCGAGGTTTTCCATGGGCTCACCGAATTTGAGGGAGAGGTGGTGGTTCAAGAATCCTTTCGGAAAATTTCCAAGACGTTGTTGGTGGCGATAAGCCCCCTCATGCGTGTGTTCCACATCGCCCGCAAATCTTTGCAATGGGCTTCATCAAGTTGAATCGTAAAAGCAGCGTGTCCATGCCACGTGGTTTCGCAATCCGTCGCCAAGCATGCTGCTAACGCTTTGGTATCGTCATCCGAGATGGATTGAATGCGGAGGTTGAGATGCCACATACGGCCAACCCGCCGTCACTCTTCTTCGCCAGCGGCTTCAGCAGCCGTTTCTTCCTCCTCAAGGGAGGGGCGGTTTGCCAATTCACGCTCGTAATTCATGGCTGCTTCTTGAGCGATGAAGGCCATGTCGGCTGTGGTGGCTCCTTCTACAGAGCGGCGGAGAATACGGTTGTTGGCATCGGATGCACGGGTGAAAGGCTCCCAGGCCCCGCCTGCGAACGTGTGATCGCACTTTTTGCAGGACCAAATGCCGACAGAGGTGCGCTCAACCTTCGGGTATTGACAGACAGGACAGGTGTATTTGCGTGAACGCTTGGCCATGGCGGCGCCTGCGTTTCGACGGACGGACACACCATACCGTGCTCCAAACCGTGCTGTTGCTCCTGCTTTCTGAGTTCGCTTTGCCAATCAGTTCCCCTCCTGTTCGCTGACGAGTTTTCGTAGTTCAACACATCGTTGCTGTGCCACTTCAAAGATCTCGGCAAATTCGGCGGGAGTGAACACTCCTTTTAGCCCCTTCTGTAGCGAGTGAACATGTCCTTCGTCACCCAACGTGATGTGGATTCGTTCGTCGCCACCCAATTCTTCTTCCTCTGAAGCATCGAGAACAAAGCGACCACCCACACGTGTAAAGGACGCCATAATGGGGGTGCCGTTCACCTGCAACCGGTGGTCTTCACCCACGTCAAATCGCTCTGCTGGAACAACAGCGGTTCGCAAAGCAGCGATGGCAGCAAGTCCACAGGCATCGAAGATGTTGCCTTGGTCGGAAAGCACGTGAATGTCGATCATCACGCCCCAGACTTTCTCGCCGGGAACGATGCACAGGCTTTCCATGTCAATGCAACCAGACTCTCGAATACCTCGGTCAACCACGCGTCCAAGTTCAATGGACTCAGGTGATGGTGGGCCAGGTTCGTATTTTCGGCCAGCTACGGGTCGTAGTTCAGCACCGCACATGAGCGAGCCCTGTGTAGGTCTGTCAGGCCAAGGCGTACGAAGTTCAAATTTCACACCAGCGTAGACGACCGTTCCACCGATGACAACCTTTGCAGAGCCTTCTGCGTTGTAGAGGCAATCGGTCTCAAGAGTCACGTCACGTGGCTCCCATTGGCCCCGTCCATCCATGCGCGCCCCGTCCTCTGCGAGACGAGCGAGTTCTTGACGAAGCAAGGCAGGAACGAGTTCAACCATCAGGCCTCACCTCCTTGATACCGCTGTTGAAGGGCTTCAACCATGATTTCGTGGATTTCCTTCGCCGCCTTGAAGTTGTATTCCATAGCAAGATTGAACTCTTCCGGAGAGAGGTCGCCGTCCATTTGAAGGAAAGCAATTTCGCCCGTGTTGGGAAGAATTCCGACAGGCAAATCGGCCTGCCCATAATTGTCTTCAGCCTTGTCGAGGTCGAGGACAACAGTGTCTTCCACTTTACCTGAAGCGACGCCAACGATGAGGTCTCGCATGGGGATGCCTGCATCGGCGAGTGCGACAGCAGCTGCCGTGATTCCTGCACAACGGGTACCGGCTTCAGCAGCGAGAATCTCGATTTCGACACGGATCTTGGAACGGGGATAGCGCTCAACGAGCACCACCGATTCAAGGGCTTCTGCCGTCACTTTGGAAATCTCTCGTGAGCGTCGGTTGAAACCTGGCCGGATACGGTCTGAGGTTGAGAAAGGCGCCATGTTGTATCGAACATCGATCACCGCTCGGTCTTGGCGCTGTATTTTGCGCGGGTGAGCTTCCATCGGGCCGTACACGGCTGCAACAGCAACGTTCAGACCGTGGGTCACCTTTGCAGAGCCATCTGCGGCAGGCAGAATTCCGGCTTCGATTGTCACCGGGCGCATCTCATCTATTTTCCGACCATCCAAACGTAGGCCGTCGTCTCGTAGCAATTGTACGTCTCCGTATCCACCCATCATGCATCACCTTTCATTTTGTTTTCCAAATCGTTGAGAATTTCATCAATGTCACCGTTGTGACCCCGTTGTGAGATTGCCTGAATCGCTTCCCGGGCCCATCGAATGCCGTTTGAAGAGCCGTCGACCCAAACTCGACCGTTTTCTCCGACCATAATTCGGCTGTCGCAGAGGTCACGGAGACGCTGAAGGCGCTCGTTGTTGGTTCCACGAATACGGTCAATGTGTTGGACGGGAACTTGTTCAACAACACCTTGGTTCAAACGTCGGAGACCGACACCCTTCATGGTGAGGACGACATTGTGGCATTCGTCGACTTCTTGGACTCGGGCCAGGACAACATCACCGATGTCCATGTGTTGACGAGCCGCCCCGAATTCGACTTTCCAAGGAGCGAGTGACATCGGTAGCAAACCTTGGAATGACCCGTTGATGTTCATGAACCAAAGGTTGTTTCGAACCACTGCGACAATGGCGACCACGAGGTCACCTGACCGAGGCATGTACGCCGCATTGATTGGATCAATCGACACGGTGTTGTTGAATTCTTTGAGCCAACCCAACTGGGTGGCGATAAGTGCATCATCTGCAGCGATAATTCCGCTACCTGCACGCTTCCCGGCGGATGGCCCAACGGCCATTCCCGGGGTCACGAGGCGCTGCTCGGCGCCGATTTGACCTTGGGACATTCTTTTCTCTCCAGTTGCGGCGAACCGCCAACCCATGATAAAGGCCACCCTTCGGCCAAGCCCTTTTGCCATCACAACTCTTTGACTTCAGCGTCGGAGCTTCGGCGCATCACTTGGCCGATTAAATCGCCCTTCATACCCGCAGGACATTCAATGACCACGGCCCATGAACCGTCTTCAAGCCAGCCTTCTTTTTGCTGGTAGGCACGAAGGAATTGGCTGACCGCACCGTAGGCAGAACCCGGAACCTTGAACGCCAAACGGACGGTCTCAAACGAAAGGGGAATCAAAGGTTTCAGTTTGGCAATGGCGTCCTTGACTTGGTCTTCGAGACGCTTGAACGGATCAACCGAATATCGGGATTCCTCAAGTGCCAACTCCAATCGCGTCTTCGGATGAGGAGATTTGGTCTTCGGGTCAACGGCCTGAGAATGGATGTGATGGACGATTTGTTGCCGCATGGTTTCCACCATCGCTTTACGCTGAGCAGTGGTAAGTTGAATGGAACCTTTCTCGAGAATCATGACGGTAATGGCCGTGATGTCTTGCGTCGAGAAGGTGTTTTCAATGGCCTCTGCTGTTGGTCGCTCCCCACCTCTCGCGTCGTGAAAGACTTCGTCCATCGCAAGAAAATCGTTGATGTCAACGCTTGAGGGGTCCTCTTTGAAGGCCTCAACCAACGTGGGGTCAACAAGAACCTCGTATCGTTTCCCACCCTTTTCAAGTCGGGCGAGCACAGCATCGTCAAGACTCACCATTCACGCTCACCACAGTTGTCCAGAGGCGGGCAGGTGTTTCAACGTATCTCAGTCTTCGAGAGGCTTGAGACGGTCGATTTGCTTGTTGACCTCTGCTCGGTCAAGAACGCGGTAGCCGTTGCTGTCAACAACCGTGACCTCAACAGCATCTCGATTGAGTTCAGCATCGTTGGCCGTTCGAAGGGCTTCGAGGCCGAGCTTCATGGCGGCGTTGAGCGTCATGTTTTCTTTCCAGTTGTCCTCAAAGAATTCAATGACGGTGTTTCGGCCACTTCCGATAGCACCTGCGTGATAGGACTGGTAGGCGCCAGACGGGTCCGTCTCGTAGAGATGGATGCCGTTGTCGTCAACACCTCCGATAAGCAGAGCGGTGCCGAAGGGGCGAGAACCACCGTATTGGGTGAACGACTGCTTGAAGTCGCAAATTTTCTTGACCATGACATCCACAGGAACGGTGGCACCGTAGGTGATGCGGTTGATTTGAGCCTCGACACGGGCACGGGCAACGAGTTGCCGTGCATCAGCGACAAGCCCTGAGGTGGCAATGCCGATGTGGCCGTCAATCTTGAACATCTTTTCAATGGATTCTGGGATGATAAGGCGGCTGATGATTCGCTTGTCACACACGAGAACAACGCCATCCTTGAATTTCAGGCCGGCAGTGGTGGTCCCCCGCTTCACCGATTCGCGTGCATATTCTACTTGGAACAGTCGTCCGTCTGGGCTGAATGTGGTGATACCGTGATCGTATCCTCGTCCGCTTGGTTGCATGGTCTGACCTCATCTTGTTCGCTTGGTTGACACTTTAAGAGGATACGGGTCAAGTTGCATGACACGCTCCCTGCGCCAACGACCCCTCCATGCCGACCCGTATGAACCCACGGCCATGAACAGCCTCATCTATGCCCGATTTGTCCGAGCATCCATGCGTGTTGCTGTTCTCTCCTCCGGTGGGAAAGATTCCGCAGCGGCTTGGTGGTGGGCCCTTTGTCAAGGATGGACCATCGATTCCTTGGTGACAGTGCGGGTCCTTGGGGATGATTCTCCGATGTTTCAACTCCCGAGTACCCATCTCGTCGAACGTCAAGCCAACCTTGCGGGCCTTCCTTGGGTTGAGGTCAGTGTTTCCGGGGAAACACCACATGACATCGAAGCCCTCGAAGACGCACTTCGGGGACGTTCCCTGGACGGCATCGTTTCCGGAGCACTCCGTTCCGACTACCAAAAAACACGCCTCGAACGGATGTGTGAACGACTGGGGATACACAGTTGGACGCCGTTATGGCACCAATCGGGTCAGCAGCACGTGCGCGAAATGATTGAACACGGATTTGAGATCATGATCACAGGCGTTTCAGCAGAAGGGCTCAATCAAGAATGGCTGGGCCATGTCCTCACACGGGAATCATTTGAGCGACTGGAGGCCCTGGCCACCAAGTTCCGATTTCATGTTGAGGGAGAGGGGGGCGAGTATGAAACGCTGGTCCTCGCCGGCCCGCACATTAACGGTCGCCTCGAAGTGTCAACCACCACACAATGGGACGGCGTGCGCGGCCACGTTGAGATTCACTGAATCGCTGCTCTTGCGAGTGCAACGCATTCATCGACGATTTCGCCTGCGACCCCAACGTGGTTCATCGGGTCGAACATGTGCTCCAGTTGTTCCGCCGTGAAGGCCGCTGCAATGGCGGGGGTCCGACTGCAAACATCGATGAGTTCCTCTTTGTTCGCTACAGCCTCAAACGAAGCAGCGCGTAGGACTTCGTGGGCTTCGTCTCGAGCAACGCCGGCATCCACAAGTTCAATCATGACTTTTTCAGCCATTACCAATCCACGCTGTGAGCGGATGTTTTCCAAACATCGCTCCGCATCGACCCACATGTTGGTGAGAACATCAGCGGTCTTGGCCATGACGTCTTCGCACAGAGCGGATGCGTGAGAAAGCGTGAACCGCTCGCTGCTGGAGTTGGCCAAGTCCCGTTCATGCCAAAGCAAGGCATTCTCATAGGTTGGAATGATGAAGGAACGAACGATACGAGCGAGACCTGAAGCGTTTTCGGATTTGATAGGGTTCTTCTTGTGGGCCATGGTGGACGAACCAACCTGCTTTTTGACATCGAAGCCTTCCCCTGCCTCAGCAAGTTCAGACCGCTGGAGGTTTCGAATTTCTTGCAGAATTTTTTCGCACGAAGTAGCGACGTTTGCCAACCACGAAACGTATTCGACATACCGATCTCGCCCCACCACTTGTGTTGTTGCAAGCGGAACACCCAACCCGAGGTGGGTGAGAATGCGTTCTTGGAGCTCACGAGCATGGGCGCCTTGAGCCGCCCCCGTACCAACTGCGCCAAGGAATTTTCCAACAGCCACGCGAGGTGAGGCCTCGTCGAGACGAATCAATTGGCGGCGCAATTCGTCCAACCAAACCGCCGCCTTGAGTCCGAACGTGATGGGGACGGCGGCCTGCCCGTGGGTTCGCCCCAACATGACCGTGTCACGTTCTCGCTCTGCGACATCCGCACAAACACCGATGAGATGACAAAGTTGCTGACGCAGCAAGAGCATGCTGTCCCGGAGTTGAAGCGCAACGGCTGTGTCCACGATATCGTTCGACGTTGCACCGAGGTGAATGCACCATCCAGCCTCACCAGCGGCTTCAGCCATCGCTTTGGTCAGGGCCATGATGTCGTGACGGGTTTCTGCCTCAATCTCACTCACGCGTTCTTTGGTGACCGCCTCCGGATTCGCAATGGCCGCTACGGCCTTGTAATCTGCCTCGCTGACTCGACCAAGTTGCCAATGCGCCCAGATGAGCGCACGCTCAACCTCAAGTTGCCGCTCGTGTCGCCCGAGTTCCGACCAGATGTGTTTGAAGTCTTGACAACCATAGCGATAGTCCAACGGGCAGAAGGCCATGCTGTGAGGCCATCGCCTCGCTAAATCAACCTTCCCTCGGACAGCCATGAAAGGACCAGGCCGTCATGCAGCAACATCATCTTGGGCGTCAACCGGGCCCATGACGATTCGAATCAAGAAAATCGCAAGAAGCGAGGAGAACATGAAGGCAACACCAATCCACATCGAGAGGTCGTACCACATCATCGCAACGCCCACCAGCGACGCATAGGAAATCATCTGGCACAAGGCTGATGCGAGACCCAATTTGTGAATTCGCTCTTCGGGAAGGTGGGCTTCGTGTTCGAGAAGAAAGGTGTAGATGAGGAAATAGATGCCCTGGAAAGGAAGCGCCGCCGCAATGATGGAGAGCGCAATTTCACGCACGGGGTTCGGGAACTTGGCCTGTTCAATTCCTTGAAACAACATCAGCGCAGTATTGGTGCCCAACAAGGCCGCCATGATGGTCCATCGTTTGTCTTGTGAGGACGTGCGACTTTCAACATTGACCCCACTCATACAATCCAGTGAGGCAAGCAAGGGTATGATGTTTCCCTTGACGAGGATGCGCCTACAGGCGAATTCAGCCGAGGAGACGAATGACCGTACCGGTGATGGCGGCAACGATCAGCAGCAGGACCATCATGGCCACCGGGCCATACTGGTTTTTGTCGTCAAGAGCTGTCCCGAAGAAGCCGTCTCGTGTGATGGCTTCAACAAAACTCCCCGCTTCCTCAAATTCAGGGGCGGGCCTGCGTGGAATGCGTTCACCTTTTCGAACATCGCCGCTCATGGTGCGAACGAGGGGGGCACAGGTCATATGCCTTGCGAAATCGAACCCCGCCGCAACCCTCATTCACCGATGACGAGTCTCACAGGTCATGGAGCGATACGATTTCGGCCTCGATGGTCAACGCATCCACCTTGCCGTGGAAGGCAGTTGTGGTGGAACGACCGTTGGCCTCCATGCTGCGGCTGATACCATTAACAAGGGGCAGCGTGTCCTTTGGGCGTCCGTTGAAATGCCCGATTCAGCGAGATTTTCTCAATTGTTTCACCATCTTTCACTCGTGGAATCGTCCCGATTCCATGCGATGAACTTCGGAGGGAAATTTGAGCGGGCCATGGATGCCTTGTTGGAAGCAACCAACTCGTTGCCCAGTGTCGGCTTGGTGGTGATGGACGACTGGTGCAACGATTCCGGACGAATCCAGCAAGAGATGTTGAACCAGATCAAGCGGTTCATTGATGGCTGTCCCGAGCACGTCACCGTGATGCTCATTTCCAAGGGGAGTGTTGATGCCAGCGGTGCAACCGATGAACCCATTGTGGCAAGGGGCGCCGAATCCATATCGAACATGGGATTTGAAATCTGGAGGCTTTGGAAAAACGAAGCTCGCATGAATCGTATCATTGACCGCCAAGGAGAGAAAGTGAAGGTCGCTTTGGAAGAATCAGGCTTCCATGGTTGAATCCTCATCATCCTCGCCGAGCAACTTCGCCATTTCGTCGAGTGCCTCGTCATCCGGTTCGTCGAATTGTTGAGGATTCCGTGCCCCGCCTTCCAACGCGTCATCTCCTGCTATCTTTGGCCCCGATAATTCGAGCATTTCCATCCTGTTTTTCATCGCCCGCTGGCTGATGAACCAGACCATGACCGCAAGCGAGAGACCCATGATGATGTAGGCGATGTTTTTGGTGGTCTCAGGCTCCATGATGCTCAGAAGGGGAGCGACCCTTTTGATGGTTTTGACCGAGTTCTAGGCAACTCATGCGGTTGAGGACCATTCCAGCGGGCGCGAGAGATGGCGTCGGCCCCCTACATGGGGCTCCACCCAATTGAGAAACGGACAGGCCACGTCAACATCGTCCCAAGCATCCTCGGTTTTGGCTTTACATGATGGACACCGAAGTCCTTGGTTCGAGCCCATGCTTTTCAATCGGGTGCTGCATGTTGAGCAGAGCGGTCGCATTCTTCGACGAGCGACTGCATGAATCACGCGAGCCTGTTCGGCGTGAAGACAACCTTCCCGATCGATCAAGCCCCGCACTTCAATCCTATCTCCCTGCATGACCCACCGGCCAAGGGCGTTCACGGGCCCCCCTTCTGCAAACATCAAGACCGGCATCTGTTCTGTCTCGAGTCGGACGTGTTTTCGTTCGGGATGAACTTCAGACGAACGAACAGTCAGGATATACGAATTGGTCAAATGGTCACCCGATGCTTGATTGGTTCGAAACACTCGCCATCCACTGGCATGTTCCGTACCTGGAGAATTCAGCAACATTTGGCACCCCCTTTCTGCATCCGCCGAGGACCTTGACCGCAAGCCAAACAACACCGGGGAACGGCCACGTGGAGCAATCAGTTGCGTGCCTCGGCGAGGATCTCGAGAAAACACGATGGATGGCCATTCATCCAACTTTGCCAAGGTCTCCTCATCGATTCTTCTTGGGCCTTGAGCCGATGCTTGGCGCCAGACGATGGCCTCCCATGTTGTTGGCGTTTCGTCCCATGCGGCTGCGGCTGATGCCCCAATTCGTCCAAACTCACCCCAAGAACGATCCGCAACGGGTAATGAATCAAGGCCGACATGACCCCTTACGGCCGTCCAGTAGTGTGTCGCAGACGGTTTTTCTTTGAACCAGACCATACCTGGACTCGTGGGGTGTTGTTCTCTCGAGGACATGGCAGAAGAAGCAACCTCGCCCTGCAAAGGTAGAATATGGGTCTCCCACCAAGCATCAAGATGCTCCATTAAGTCGTCTTCATTTGGGTGATTGAGCTCAACGGCCATCGCAGCATTGCCGCGTGTTCGTCGGTGAGCAAACGGCCAAAGACGGACCAAACACGGTTCACCCACGGTGGTTTGGCTGGGAAGGTCTTCAATCAAACGATGAAACACTTCGGTGGTGCAGCCACCGTTGAGGGAATCCGTGTCGTCAAGGCCCAGCCATCCCATGATTTCCCCTCACGGTTGAAACACATCACCTTCTTCATTCTCATCAATGATTCGTTCAATGGCTTGAACGAGCCCGAACTGCCCTGAAACACGAAACAACCGCGCACCATAGGCCCATCCAGCACCCATATCCGTGCGTCGATCACCGACCATGACGTCACGCGGGTTGGGCGCAGTGGGTTTTTCGCCCCACCAGTCCACTTCGTACGATTGCACCCCTGCATTCACAAGTTCATTCTCTTTGATGGATGACGAATCCTCCCGGAGAACCCGATGGCCAAGCGAAAGCATAGCCGGTGAAGGTTTCCGGCAGGAACATCTGTCCTCAAACCGGTGAGGACACGTGATGAATGCATCGATGGTTGCCCCGGCATCAGTGGCATGCAATTGGGCTTGAATTTCATCGTGAATGACAACGAGTTGGTCACCACCCCACAATCCGCGTGCGAGAGCCGATTGGTTTGTCACGATGCAAACAAGAAATCCAAGACGTTTCAGTTCGGCAATGGCACGTGCTGAACCTTCCAACAATTCCACTTCAGATGTCCGATTGACGTAGCCTGCTCGCCCCACATTGACCACCCCGTCTCGATCGAGGAACGCAAGAGGAGCACGGCTGCGTTGCGACAGAGGAGAGGAATTCATCACGCGAAGAAAGGGGCCCTCCATGACGCCTGCTCTTCAAACCACACCAAGTGCTTTTGCGATGCGAGGAGGATTCAAAGGCAACCTATGCGAGCGCCTACCGTGCTGGTGAATCCCGAATCGGCCACGCTGCTCGGGGCGCTCGGTATGCTCTTGCTTGCCGTAGCTTGGCTTCGGAGAGCATCGGAAAACTTCCGAATCGCCCAACTGGGATGGGTTTTGGTCGGGTTCTATTTCTTCACACAATCCTGGGTGTACTTGGAACACGACGATGTAATTCTCACCGTCATGTGTGCGCTCACCCTCCCTTTGGGTTGCTTGGCCGCTTGGTGGGAACAAACAGCCAACGCCGACCAACGCAAGGCACTCACGTGGGCTCAGGGAACGGTGGCATTTGCAGGTGGCCCCTACATGCTCATTTCCTACGTGCCGTATCTGAGCGTCCTTGCGATTTGGTTCGTCGCTTCCCAATCCGCTTGGTTTCTTGGGTTTGCTACAGGCCAACACATCGAAATCGGCACCACGTGGGTCAATGACCCGTCGGGAAGGGTATCGTGGGAACAATGGGAAGGAAACCGTTGGTTTGCCACGGATTTCACCGGAGAGTATGCCTTTCAATCCGAGTTGCTGCTCGCCGACGGCACGATGATCGGCATCAATTTTGTTCTTGCGTGCACGGCCATTCAATCGATGGTCCTCTTTATTGGCGCCATCTCCGTGCTCGATTTACCTTGGAAAAAGCGTCTGCGAGCCCTGTTGCTTGTGGTGCCCTTGATTCACGTGCTCAACGTTTTCCGGAATGCTGGATTGATTTGGATGCACATGACCTATACCCAATGGGACTTGTGGGGAATGAGCGTGTTTGAATTTGGCCACACCTACGTTGCCAGATTCGTGAGTTTGTTTGCCATGTTTTTGATGGCGCTCATCATGTTTGAAATGCTGCCGACAATGCACCGCCACATCATGTCGCTCGTGTCTCCCAAATCAAACACTGCACGACGATAGATGCACACGCCGAGACTCGAACTCGGGTAGAGAGGTTGGGAACCTCCCATCATAACCACTAGATCACGTGTGCTTCAACCAAACCAAATCTCGATAATTCAAGAGACCTATGGTTGGAAAACATGATGTGAGACGGGCAGAGCCTCATCCCATGCACCCTGCCCTTGCCCCGTTTCAATTTCGACGGGGCGGACTTCGGGTCAAGAATCGCTGCGTTCTCGCTGCCATGACCAACAAGCAAAGCCAGAACGACGGGTATGTCACGCAAGAGGAAATTGCTTGGCTTGAAGCCCGAAGCAGAGGAGGATTTGGCATCGTCACGACCGCTGCAACACACGTGCAAGAAGACGGGCAAGGCTGGGAGGGTGAATTCGGCGTTTGGTCGGATGAATTTCTCCCCGGCCTTACTAACATGGCAACAGCCATAACAAAACACGGTTCAATCGGCCTCGCCCAACTGTTCCACGGTGGCATGAGGGCTCCCGAATCTTTGACTGGACTGCAACCAAAATCTGCTTCAGAGAACCTCCTTGATGAAGAGGGAAATGTTTCCCGGGCCATGACCGATGAAGAGGTTCACGAAACAATACGGGCCTTTGGTCTAGCAGCAAAACGTTGTGAAGCGGCTGGATTTCACGGGGTTGAACTTCATGGTGCTCACGGTTATCTCATTTCTCAGTTCCTCGGAGAGCAAACCAACAGGCGGGAAGATGCCTGGGGTGGCTCGTCCGAAAAGCGCCAAGCGTTTCTCGTTGAAACGGTCAAAGAAGTTCGACGACAAACCGGTGAAAACTTCGTGGTGGGTGTCCGCCTATCACCGGTTCACAAAGGCGTAGGCATCACCATGCATGACGCGTTGTTTACCCTCAATTCGTGCTTGACACTCAAGCTGGATTTCATCCATGTTTCTTGTTGGGACATCCATCAAAGTGCGACGATCGGACAAGAAGAACGAACGCTCACCGAATGGTTCGCTCATGAGCTCAAGGGCCAAATTCCTCTGATCACCACCGGGGGAGTATGGAATCGCAACGACGCAGAGGACGCTATGGACCAGGGCGGTGATTTCGTTGGCGTGGCGCGTGCAGGCATCGCCCATCCAAACTGGCCAGAGGCGCTGGCAAACGACGCAGATGCTCCAAAACGACCCCCGTTTTCCGTTGAGGAGTTGGAGAAGGCATCCCTAAGCCCGAGGTTCATCGCCTACATGCGTCGATGGGAAGGCTTCGTTGAAGATTGAACGCCCCTGCCGAGATTCGAACTCGGGTTCCTCGCTCCGGAGGCGAGGGTGATATCCACTACACTACAAGGGCGTCTCTTGGTAGCCACCGGAGAATATAGTCCTTGCAGACCTAAGGTTTGGGTTGCCACGGCTGGTCGGGTTGGGCTCGTGTCCACAACTGGCCGCTGGCTGTTGGGTGCTCGATGGTCTCAACACCATCCAACATCATGCCCATCAGCGCTTCGTTTGGTGCTTCGAGACCGGAGGCATCCGTCGCAGGGAAGGCAGTGGACTGCTCAACCAATCCGCTGTTGAGAGGCAAGATGGGCGTTGGAACCGGTTCTTCCGCATCAACCTCAGAGAGAAGGCGTTCTTCCATCCGTTCATCTGTTTCCCAATGCTTGTCGACCGGGTGCTGGCCTGGCCCCCCTCTCACAAACGCTACGAGGAGACCCAACAGCAAGACGAACAAAACACCCGCTGAGGCATAAACGATATCGTTGGATACACTTGCCACGATGTCGGCGTTGTCGCCAACACCATCACCGTCCGTGTCCTTTGTTTCGGTAGGGTCATCGGGGAAGGCGTCCTCTTCGTCGGGCACACCATCGCCGTCACCATCAAAGGCGTTGAACGTGGTCTCACAGAGAAGGACAAGCAACTCAAGTTCGTCGCGGTCAATGCCGGTGTCGTCGTTGCCGTTGACGGCTTCAAAGTCGTAGGTGTTTGACCATGGATGTGTTTCGAGACTGTCCAGCGACACCTCATCTCTCCCCTGAGAGAATTCGTCAAACACCGAAGAAAGTTCCACTTCGCATGAACACTTGAATTGCAGATATTCTCGGAACTCAATTGATTGGTCGCCGTTGATGTCCATCCCATTGCGGTTTGCGGCGGAAGCATCAATGCTGTCTATTTCAGAGCCTTCGAGCAGGCCGTTGGAATCTCTGTCCAGTTTCTTGAACATCTCCTCTGCGGATTGATCACAAGGCGTTGCTGAGGATGGCTCCTTTGGTTCAACGGGTTCAATCGGCAACTCACTGCGGTCCCAACGAGCGACCAAGGAAACCTCCTCGGAATCGCTGATACCGATGAGGGAAATCTCAATTCTTCCGTTCATGGGCGCTTGCAGCGTCACGATATGATTGGTTCCTGATGAGCCACTTTTGAGCGTCGTCTCGCTGGTCTCCACATCCAAGCCATCGCCTGGCTCTGGTCGCCCCCAATCGCCAAATTCAACCTCATACTGAAGGCCTTCAACGAGCAACTGGACATCGCCAGAACCTCCGTAGGTTTCAATCTGGAAGAAACTCCCCGGTTCATCCAGCATGGCATAGAAGGAAATTTCTCCTCCTTTCCCAACACTGACCCCGTCCAACGGTTCATCATTAAACAATTCAATCGGGACGCCATCGTATTCCCAAACATAACGGTCAGCAAATTCAGCAACGATGTTGACGCCGGTAAATGCAGCCTCTGAGGTGAGCAAGATGTACCACCAACCGGGTGTAGGGTCGTTGAAGGCGATGCGGTCCCCTGCGCCTTCGGCGGTGGAATGATGGTCAAAGGTGGTCGTCGTCGGAGCCTGTTCGTGGCGCAGGTAAAGGGAAGCTTCGCCACCGCCATCCGAGAGATCGACGATGAGACGTTCCGTATCTTGGGGAACTTCAACTTTGAAAAATTGCATGAGGCCCTCGTATCCGCTCAAAAGACCGTATTCCACACCGGGTGTGAGCGTGATGGCATCCTCAGGTTCAATGTTCACGGGCGGGTAAACAAAATCCGCAACAATGGTGAAGCCGCGGGCGTTTCTATAGGTAAACGCCGTGATGTAATACAGGCCCGGTTCGACATCAAACAGATGCACTTCCTCATTGTTCCCCGGACCTGTTGACCACTGCAATTTCGATGGCTCTTCCATCTTCACTTCGCCATCATCGCCGTCAAAGGCGATTTCCCACAAATCATCCGGAGAGGGTGGGCTGTAGTAGGAAATCCCAATGTTGACATCGCCACGGCCTCCATAGGTTCGCACGCGCAGGTCAGCGAGTGGCTCGGTCACGTTGACATAGTAATACGCTGTTCCGGCATCTCCGTTGTCGAAACTCGAACCGACCTCTTGGCCGGTCACGGCGATGCTGTCTTTCAATTCAGTCATGTCATCGAGCGTGGGCGGAGGGTCGGCAACATCTGCATCGAGATACAGGTACAATTCCCCGAGATCACGTTCCATGACAACCACAAACCAAACCGTCCCCTCTTCTGGCCAAGACCACTCTTCGTAGGCAAAGCCGAAATCATCACTGAAGGAAGCGTTGTGATTCCAACGGTCTGGCATGAAGTTGAACCCGACATACACGTTGAGTGCTGACTCGGTATCTTCCTCCCAATCATCAAACGACCACGAGGAGGAGAACCAAGAGAGCGACCGAGTGTACGCCTCAACTTCGGCATAGAAGAGGAGCGTGTCCCCTTGAGCACCACCTTCGAGGAAGTATTCCTCCCCGATCTGAAGTTCAACCGCTTGGGCAACAATGCTCCCGTCGGGCATGACCCAGTCGGCTCCGACGATGGTTCCCGAACGATTGCTGACACCGTCTTCGGTCATCGACCCCTCTCCTTCGGCAAACATCCACTTGGAACGCTCCGAAAGGGATGATGCGTTTGGGCCACTGGAGACGGTGATGTTATCGATCAGGCCTTCGAAATAGCCGCATTCACAGCCAGCACCCATCCTTGCGATGTAGAGTTGGTCGCAGTCTTGACCCGTTTCATAACAGTCGTTCGACCCAAAATCACCGAAAGGGATGGTCGCGTCTTCATCAGCAATCACGCCTGCATCAACGCCGTCGATAGAGAAGGCATACCCTTCCCCGGCAGTCACGACAACCTTCACGTGCGACCACGTGTCTTCTGCGATGGTTGCATTGGACACGGGATGATTTGCAAGGCTGTATTCCGAAGAAAATGCCAATCGGTCGTCTTTGAGATAAAGGCCCCAGCCATAATCACCCTTCATGACGATGAACTGATTGCCCGAGAGACCGAACGGGTGAATCCATGCGGAAAGCGTCAACGTGCTGTGGTTGGTGAAATCCAATCCATTGTCGTGCTCAATGACAACATGGTCTGATTCGCCATCAAAGCGGAGGGCATAATCTGCCCCTGGGCCTACTTCAACCACACCGTAGACGGGGAAATACTGAGGGTCGTTCTCCAAATCGTTCCATGTTCCCGGTTCGATGTTGCCCATGTTGGTTCCTGCGATGTGAATGTAATGCTCATCGCCCCCTTCGGAGGGTTGAGCATCACCCCAGTTTCGGTAGAGAAAGGGCGTTCCGTCGTGCCATCTGTACTGGCCTTCCTGCGCATCGTCGCTCAGACCAATCCAAAGATGCCGTGATTGATTGTCCCATGTGGAAAAGGTGTCCACGATCCATTTATTTTCCGAAGCATCGTCAACGGTGACCAAAAAGCCACCGAGGGAAAGAGCGTACGAGGCAGCGTCCTCCCATGACGAGGCAACCAAAAGATGGTAGGTGTTGTTGTTGGTTGGATTGACCGCCGTGTGAAGGACCGACATCTCTTCAACCGATTCACCCGTGGTAGTGGAGAGCAGCGGAGAGCAGAGACTCAAGAGGAATAAAGCGACGAGAAGAAGGGCTTTCTTCATGATTTACCGTTGTGACGGACACTTATCAATCAAGTGGTAAAACGATTCTTCGCAACAGTGCACTTAACGGAGTTTCTTTCCACCAATTCGCAGTTCGGTTTGCAGAGGCATTTGGTGTTCCCACGCAAATTCCTTAACGATTCGCCAAGCCTTTTCGGAGCCCTCAAAGTCCTTGACATCAATGATCTTGTTGCGCGTGTTTGCTTTGAACGCAGCGACGGGTTCAGCATTTCGGAACACAAGGTATGCAGAACCAAAACCGAACCGCTCTTTCATGATGTCCGTGAAATAAGGGGCAATCGGGTCAGAGGGCGGAAGGACAAAATCCCGAATGGAAGGGATGGATTTTGCTTCTTGGAGCAATTCTTTACGTCCCCAGCACACTTGATGGAAATCCTCAATCAGGAAGCCCTTGATGAGGGTTTCGTCCTCCTCAAAGGCGTTGAGCACCGCTTTCAATTCCTCGGGTTTGAAGGATGGCCCGGCGAGTTGCGTTAATTGCCGCAAGGTGATGACGGGGTATTTCTCAACCAACGTTCGAATGTACTCCTTTCTCAACTCTGCCCGGTCAACGCCTTCCGGAACAAAGACACTCCGGAAGCCCCCGCGGAAGTCCTGCACGATGTGACCGGTCTTCATCAACGGTTGAATCAATTTACGGAATTCGGATTGGGAGAGAGCGTGGCGCTCCTTGAAGAGATTTGGATCGGAGTGGCCGCTGAAAAATTCCACGATGTCAAGCAATTCCTCATCGGCAGGTTGGTTGCGAATCGCAAGGATGTTTTGGAAATGCTCGTAACTTGCCCAGACTTGATGCCCACGCAAGTTGATGCCCTGATGAAGACGGTGAGCGCTGGCCATGCTTTTCAAATCGGCACGGTACAGTTCACATCGCCCTCTCAAGGCAAAGTCATCGCGTATTTCGTCCACCTGTTTGAGAGCTAAGATTTCATTCTCCATTCGCGTGTGCTGGTGCAAGTGATGCTGATGGAAAAGCGCACGCTCGGCAATTTCACGAGGTTGTGGGTCGACCACAGCGCCCCGAATCATTCGCTCCCCTGTGACGCGGAATCCAATGCCCTCCAGGGCCTGTCGAGTGGTGTCGTCAAGGGCGGTGATCGGTTCGCTGTTGAAATTTGACAGCACGGACACATCCACCAATTGTGCAGCGTGGTTTTCCAAGAGCAATTCAAAGGCTTCACAGAACTCATCGAGGTAGGCCGTTGGAACGTGTAAATCCTTGATTTCAAGATAGTCGTTGACCTTGAACATCAACACCTTGCCGATGGGGTCAACGCCCTTGAAGATGGGAAGGTACCAACCACGGTCCAACACACTCCGCACTTCCCAAATAAACCGAGATACATACGGGTCGGATTGCGTGAGGATGCGCACGGTGCGGTCCTCACGCCGAGGGCGTTGGAGTTCCTCAACCTCATCAGGAGCACAAAAGAACGCTTCTGGCTCCGGAACAAGGGCCATCACTTTGGCAATCTTGCCCGCCTTTTCGAGATTCATCAAAGCGATGGTGAGTTCTTCAAAGCTCCTCGAAACGTAAAACCGAAGCGTGCTCGCTTTGACGGGGCCCATCCGGCGCACAACTTCTTCAAGTGCATCCTCGAAACTCATGGGTTCGTAGACATCCATCACCCGATGGAACAGAGAAAGACGGCGCCGGCGACCGGGAACTTCCTCAAACTGTTTCACCACCAACATTTGGCGTTCGAGGTTGCTGAGGGCATTCTTCAAGTCGCGTTGGAGAGCACGGTGTTCGTCACCTTTCGGATATCCCTCCATGATCTCTTGACGCGTGACGTTTTCACCCGGCGGAATCTTGGTCAATATCTCCTCTTCCATGGGTCCAATCCAAGGCTCAGGCTTCAATCCCAACAACATGGAAATGTTTCGTCGTGTGGTGTAACCAATTCGATTGTGGAGCAAACGGCCCATGATGACATCTGAATCAAGTTGGACGTCCGTCCAATCCCGGAAGGTAAACTCGTTCACACGGTAGAGCAATTCCTGCTGTTTTTGGAAGAGGACGTGCTCGTTAAATGCTGTGAAACTGTCTTCGTAATTGTGGAACGATTTGTCGAGAACCATGTTTTGAATCCAACGGTATTCAACAACTTCTTCTTCGCCACCTGTGAGACGGTGTTCGTCGATTTTCAAGATGTATTCTGCATCGTTGGTTTGTATGTAGAACCCGACAGAAACCACGTTGCGACCTTCGAGTTCATGCAAGGCGCGTTCAATGAGCGTCTGTGGGAAAGGAAGCCTTTCCACCATCTCTTCAGAGGTCTTGGGCCCTTCCGACCCAAGCATCTCAATAATTTTCACTCGCAGGGCTTCTTGAGGATCACCAAGTTCTCGCTCTTCCCACTGCGTTGGTTTGGTCCCGTCAAAAGCGGTCGCCATGTTGTAGGTGAGCCCACGCGTGTGCAACTCGAGAAGATTTTCCACATCTTTTCCACCCGCAACCGCAAGGCATCCGAGCGTTCCGTGAATTTCGCCCATGTAGGTTGTGAACCATTTGCCATCGAGTTCTTCCTGACCCGTGCCGTCAAGTTTCGTAATTTGACCTGTCTGACAGAGTTCCTCCACCCATCCACGGATGGTCTCGTGAGGGATGTCGTTGAGTTTTTCTCGGTACAACGGATTGTTGAATTGACGGTCCAATCCCCCACCGTGGCTCATGAGCCTGAACAATTCCTTGGCGTTGGTTGGGACGGGTGCTTTATCGGAGTAGTAAGTGGTCAATTGTTCGCTCGATAGTTCGGTGGCGAGCGAGCGAGTTCCGAGCAAACGCTGAAGGATGGACGGGTCGATATCCTTGACCAAAAATGCCCTTGTTTTCATGGACATCAAGTCCTCGAAGGCGGACATGAAGAGGGACATCCCCAAACGGGAAGGCACCACCACTTTGGTGTGAACAATCCGGGCGTCACCCGTACTGCACGAACGTAGGAAACTCTCGAGACCGGTCAGATCGATGTCGCCGAACAGAATTTCGTTTTTTGCTTCACGCATCAACAAACTGCCGTCCAACGTGCGGTGTTTTTGGAGAAGGGCTTCAGCTCGCTGCTGGAATTGCTGCGGACTGATTTCTTCTGCACCCATTCGTTTTGGAATAATCAGCGAGCGACCTGAAACCTCTCGGAACCGCTTGGCAAAAATTTGCGTGTTGATGATGTAGCGCTCAATCACATCCATGTGGTTGTTTTCCTGGAATGCCGTGTACAACGAACCCGGGTCAACCTCTTGCGAGGTCTTGAGCAACAACCCGTTTTCGTCAAACGACATTTCGATGACATTGATACCGTTGGCTTCAGCCATGCCGGCCATGAAGTACCCGAGGGCTGTGTTGAATCCTCGACCACGACAGGTCGTGATCATGTAAGTGGGGAAGGCGCCCGTCACCACTTGTTCGACCAAGATGCGCTTTGAATCGGGGACTTGGAACGAGTCCAACGAATGTTCTTCGAGGTGCCGTGCAATTGCATTGGCGACTTCGTTTGAAAGTCCGTACACGTCCCTTAGCAACAAGCGAGGGTCCTGTTCCCTTCGAAGCGAGACCATGCAGTGGCCGATGAGGTCCAAGAGTGCTTGCGAGAGTTCGCGACTTCTGCTTCGTGCTTCACCCGACCAAGACGGAATCGTCGGCCGATGTCCCGTCACACTGGTCACGTTGACGCGAGTTCCCTGGATGTTGGTCACTCTGTAGGTTGAACCTCCGAGAAGAATGACGTCTCCGTTTCGAAGGTTGGAAACGAAGGAGCCTGAAAGTTTCCCGAGGATAGATCCCTCAGCATTGAACACGAGATAGGAATTGTCAGGGGCAATGGTGCCGATGTTGGTGTAGTAAATCATACGAGAATAACCTCGTTTCCCGTATACGTTCTCTTCCCAATCAACCCAAACTCGGCGCTCGTCCTCAAGCATATCGAGCACTTCAATGAAATCGTCATACTCAAAATTTCGATAGGACCATGAGTTGACGATGATTTCGTAGGCCTCGTCAATGTCCAAGTCATTGATGATGACCAGCCCAATCATAAATTGAGCCACCACGTCGAGACAGTTTTGTGGGAAATCAAGACGGTCCATATCCCCCGTTTGGATAGCCGCTTGCAAGGCGGCCAATTCGAGCAAATCATCAACGCTTTGAGGTAAGAACCGAGCTCTTGGAATGCCCCCCACGTGGTGACCCGCTCGACCGATGCGCTGCAGTGCCGTAGCGATGTCACCCGGGCTGCCCACTTGAACAACAAGGTCGACTGAACCAATGTCAATTCCCATTTCAAGCGATGAGGACGTGACGACCGCTCGCAAATGACCGTACTTCAGTCGCTTTTCAACATCAAGACGGATGTTTTTATCCATAGAACCGTGATGACCTGCGACCAAATCGCCAAGGAACGGGCGCAGTTTTTGCACAATGGTTTCCGTCATCTTTCGAGTGTTGGCAAAGACCAGCGTTGTGGTGTGAGCGCTGATGAGGTCGGCAACGGCCTCGATGTTGTATTCGAGCACCTTCATCACCGGAAGATCACTAAATTTCGGGTGGGTGATCAGGATATCCAAATCCAGTTCTCGCGAACCTGAAATCTTTGCAATCGAAACCTCGGTAACTTGCCCACGTGCTTCTCGGTCATCGCTGCTCACAAGATATTCAGCGACCGTTTCCAACGGCTCCATGGTAGCGGAAATTCCAATCCGTTGAACAGGGTTTTTCAGCAAAGAGTCCAGAAGAGAAAGCGTCAACGAAAGATGAACGCCTCGCTTGGTGGGCACCATGGAGTGCAGTTCGTCGATGATCATGTACTCCACTTCACTCACGATGGGCTGGAACCGAGGTGACGTGATGGCGATGGCAAGACTTTCCGGCGTTGTGATGAGAATATGAGGCGGGTTCCTCAGCATTTTTTGGCGATCGGATTGGGACGTGTCTCCGGTTCGCAAACCCACCCGAATCTCTTGAGCACGGTCTGGAAGATAATGCTCCTTGATTTCGTTGAGCGGACCGATCAGGTTGCGTTGGATGTCGTTTGCCAATGCCTTAATCGGCGAAATGTAAACAGCATACACTTTTTTCTCGAGTTTTTTGTCCAAGGCAAGACGGACAAGTTGGTCGATGACACTCAAGAAAGCCGTGAGGGTTTTTCCCGACCCTGTGGGTGAACAGAGAAGCAAATGCTTGTTGTCCATGATGGCGGGGATGGCTAATTTCTGTGGACGTGTGAAATCAGGAAACTTGTCCTTGAACCACTGGCGGACAGGAGGGCAGAGACGCTCGTACAACACATCGGATTCCAATGGGGAATCCAAGTATACGATATCAGCCATTTCTTTTTCACACCCTATGGGTGTGGAGCGTCGCCTTTCAATTAAAAAGGGTTTTGGCTTTATGGAGATACATCAAGCCCATCGTGTTGAGCGTTTTTTCCAACGAATGATCGTTTCTGTTTTTGGCGATTCTCCAGACTGAAGGAGCGGCGAGAGCGGTGCGTTGGGCGGTATTTGGACCTCATACAATGCATCGGTTGGACAGGAGCCAATGCAGGAGAGACAGCCAACACAGCGGTTTTCTACGACCACGACAGGACGTTTCGGATGGGTCCGACCTGCGGGGTTCTCCTCGAGTGGAAGAAGCGCTTCAAAGGGACAATGATAGATGCATAGGTCACATCCTGTACAGTCCTTTTGGACAATAGCGACCATGGCTTGTCCCATGGAATCCGCTGAATTCATTCGGCTATAATCCTGTGTGTTGAGAACCAACACCTCGTCTTGATAAATTCGGTGAAGTTCATAGGGCCCTCGCCTCAGCCGGACACACAGGGCGGAGAACATGAGCGATGAGAAACGCCTCGACCGACTCAGCGGCATGCTGAAACGACGGGGTTTTCTCCTGCCTGCGTTTGAAATTCACGGCGGTGCAAAGGGACTCTATGATTTCGGCCCGGTCGGAGGTCGGATGCGATCTAGAGTCAACCAGTTGTGGCTGAATCACTGGCTCAAAATGGGCAACATCGTTGAGATTTCCTGCCCCACCGTCACGCCCTACGCTGTGTTGGAAGCGAGCGGCCATGTCGGCGAGTTCTCTGATTTCATGACCCAGTGCCTTGCTTGTGAAGAAGCAAGTCGAGCTGACACCCTCCTCGAACAACATCATTCAAACCCCGATGCGCTGAAGCGTGATGAGTTGGAAAACCTGCTCCATCAAGCAAATCCACCCTGTCCTGCTTGTGGAAAAGCAGATTGGAGTGAAGTCAGTGCTCAGAACTTGATGTTCAACACCACCATCGGAGCGGGCACATCAGGTCGAGCGGGATTCCTTCGTCCCGAAACAGCCCAAGGCATGTTCACTTCATTCAACTCGCTTTACCGGCACTTCAGAGAACGTCTTCCATTCGGAGCGATGCAAGTGGGCAAAGGCTACCGCAATGAAATCGCTCCTCGACAGGGCATGATTCGCCTTCGAGAATTCAACATGGCTGAACTTGAGTACTTCATCGACCCTGAAGCACCAAGCAACGAAGACCTCACTCCATGGGACGGCAAGCCGTTAACGCTGTTGCCAGATACACTTGTTGAGACGACCTCCACCCTTCGGGAAGCCTACGAAAGCGGAACCATCCGCCATGCTACGGTCGCTTCGTTCATGGGCCGTACCGTGGATTTTCTAGAGCAAGTTGGCATTGATCCCCAGCGCATCCGTTTCCGTCAGCATGAACAAGACGAAATGGCACATTATGCAGAGGATTGCTGGGACGCAGAAATCCACGGAAGTTACGGCTGGGTCGAATGCGTCGGAATTGCCCATCGCGGGTGTTACGATCTTGAAAAGCACGAACAAGCCACGGGGAAATCCCTTCGAGCCAGGCGGGAATTTGACGAGCCAAGGACCGTTGAAATCGATGCATGGACCATCAATGGTGCTACCGCAGGGCCTGCATTCAAGGCGCTGGCGGGTCAAGTAAAATCAGCGGTTGAAGACCTCCCGAAAGAAACGGTGTTTCCGGTAACCCTGACAATGGATTCGGGCGATACGGTCGTGGTTGAACAGGCGCATGTCAAACCAAACAAGCACACGGTGAAAGAATCCGGAGAATGGTACATCCCTCATGTGGTCGAGCCCGCTTTCGGCATCGACAGAATCCTCTGGCACATCATCGACCACGCCTATCACGAAATTGAGAAAAACGATGAGGCATACACGCTCATGAAACTCTCGTCATCCATTGTCCCCGTCGACATGGCCATCTTCCCGTTGTTTGAAAAAGACGGTATGGAGACCCTGGCGAAGGAACTTCACGAACGCCTGTGCGCAAAACCGGGTGTTGTCTCCATGTACGATGGAAGCGGGTCCATCGGACGACGTTATGCCAGGGCAGATGAAATCGGTGTTCCAACCTGCATCACCGTCGACCACCAGTCGCTCGAGGACGGCACCGTCACCCTGAGGGACCGAGACACCGGTGAACAACAGCGTGTTGCGATGGACACACTCGAATGAGCAACACCTTTGCCAAAAACCAAGCCTCCCGGCATCAAGGTTGAAGAACCCTCCCGCTGATAGGTTTACCATGGGTCTTCCGAGCGATTGGACCGAACGCCATCGCCCTCGTTCGGAACAGTTGCTGGAAGGGAACGAAGTTCAACGAAGAAAAATTCGCGCATGGCTTGACGAATGGAAAGAGGGCGTTCCGAAGAAAAAGGCGATTCTTTTGATCGGACCTCCCGGGGTAGGAAAAACCACGGTTGCTCGGGCTGTTGCTGAAGACATGGGGTGGAACGTCATTGAGTTGAACGCAAGCGATGCTCGGAATGCCGTTGCGATTCGGAAAGCAGCAACCAGCGGGGCAATCCATCGCTCATTGTTTCACGACCCAACCGCACCTCCGTCACGGACCCTCATCCTTCTTGACGAAGTGGACCATTTGTCGGGAGGGTTGAGGGAGATCAGCCAAGACCGAATTCAGCGAGCTATGGCGGGTGACGAGCGACCCGACACAGCCCTTTCCGGCGATTCCGGAGGAAAGGCAGAGTTACTGAGATTGCTCGAGAAAACGCACCAACCAATCGTCCTTGCCTGCAACGATGAGATGGGGCTTTGGGGACGGACGTCATCGTGGAGGTCGACCCGGGACCGTTTCTCGAAACACATCATCAAGGTCAACTTCGTTCGTGCAAGTGACGATGCGTTGCGTCGTATCGCACGTCGAGTCCTACGAGAAGAGGACATCACCTTCGAACCTGCTGCAGTGGATGCCTTGGTCAAGACCAACCACGGTGATTTGAGAGCCTTGGTCAGAGATTTGCAGGTGATGGCAGCAGATTTGAACGGGGCCGCATTGACGAAGGCCAAGGTGCTCGAACATTCAGAGACAACCCAGCGAGATGTCTCGGTTGAAATTTTTCCAGGACTTGAACGCCTCTACAAGCAACGGAAGAGCATTGAAGCATCACAACTCATCCGATCAATAGACAAAGAACCCAGCGAGTTTCTAAATTGGGTGCACTGGAACAACGCCAACCTGTTTACCAACGGCAACAGCGTGCGCAGAGGGAGCCGAACATTGGTCCAAGCCGATCGTAATTTTATGGGGCGCTTCATCAATCAGGCTCATCGTTCCACATATTGGACACAGCATCTTTGTTCCCTTGCTGCATCGGTTGCCAACGCATCACCGCTCGAAGGGAAACTTTACCCAAATTATCCACACTTCCTGCGACGCTCAGGCAGCATCGGTAGAACGAGCATCTTGACCAAACTCGCTGAGTTTGGTACCACCAACAAGGTCGCCACGCGTGAGGATTTGCTTCAACCGCTGATGACCTTGCTCCAAGCCGAATCACCGCTTGGCGACCCCAATGCCTTCGAGACCTCGTTGATGCTTGGACTCAACGCCGACGAGCACCTTTCGCTCACCGGTATGGCGAAGTCCCGCCGTTCGTCAAAAGAACTGATTGCAGCCTATGAGGCAGCGATGCTTCAATACGAACAATCCATCCAAGAGGTCACTGCGAAAGAGGACCCCCAAACCGTCAAAGAAGAAGTGGTGAAGCCAACATCCGTGGAAGAAAAGGCCGATGAGCCGGAAGAAACCGGGGCAGCACCCGGTCAAACGACGTTGTTTTGATCGTCTTCATCTCGCTCAAGGATGCGCTTTACCATCGCCATACCTTGACGTTCGGCATCGGATTTCTCTTCACGTCGCCAACTGCGTGGATGGAGGACAATAATGGCGGTAAGCAGTTCGAGACGACCAAACCACATCAACAGCGAACTGAAGAGGAGGGACCAAGAATTCATCCCCGCCCAGGTTTGAGTGGGCCCGTAAGCCCCGAGAGCAGGACCGGTATTCCCCAAACCGGAAGCGGCGACGGAGAGGATGGTCTCAAATGTCGCATCAGGCATCATCATGGCGAGAATGATGCATGAGAAACCAAACAAAATCACCCAGATAAACAACATCCCCACCACAAGGCTGACCTGTTTTTGCTCAACAACCTGCTTGTTCATTCGAATGATGTGTATTTTTCTCGGCTGTGAAATCCTCGCCAGTTCTCGAAATGCCACTTTGAGGCCAATGCGGATACGCATGAGTTTCAGGCCGCCGCTGGTTGACCCTGCACAGGCGCCGACGATCATGAGCAGGAAAATGATGATGCGAGCAACAACCGGCCATGAGCCGTAGTCAGCGGATGCGTACCCTGTGGAGGTACCAATGGATAACACGTGGAAGAGCGTGTCAAGAACAGCCTCATCAAGCGCCTGGCCGACCAGCACGAGTGAGAGTGTAATGACGGTGACGGCTGCGAGTATATAGAAAACATACGTCCGAAATTCTTCGTCGGCCCAAGCGGCCTTCATGTCGCCTGCACCCATCAACCACATCAGGGTAAAATTGACACCCGCCAAGAACATGAATACAATGATGATGAGTTCCACAGTGGTGGAATCATAATGGGCGATGCTGGCGTCTCGGGTTGAAAATCCACCGCTCGGCATGGTGGTCAAGGCGTGATTGATGGAGTCAAACAGCGACATTCCTCCGATAAATTTCAGCGCCAGCATCTCGACGACGGTCAACAACAAGTAGAGGCTCCAAAGCGCTATGGCCGTTTGCCGGAGCTTTGGCCGAAGTCGCGAAAGCGATGGCCCTGTCAGTTCTGCACGAGCCAAGGCCATACCTCCGCCGATGATTCGGGAGAGCACAAGCATTCCGAGCATGACCACCCCCATCCCCCCGAGCCACTGCGTTAGCGACCGCCAGAGCAACAAGCCGCGAGGTTGGGCGTTGATGCAATCAAGGGTGGTTCCTGGAATACAGTTCGGGCTCATGTTGTGCGAAATGACGGTGGCACCTGTCGTCGTGAAGCCTGACATGGATTCAAACCACGAATTCACGAAACCACGGGCGATGTCAATCAAGGCTGCATCGTCGACAAAGGGTCCGTTGAACATCCCGCCAAACCAATACGGTAGCGAACCGATCAGGACCGTCACAGGCCATACCAACCCGACGCCCACAAAGGCTTCGAGGTCTCGTAACCGTTCTGCCGAATCCGTCCTGGTAAACAACCCCAACATCGCAAGGCCCAACCCCCCGCTCACCAAAATTGCGGGAACGAAGGCTTGCGCTGCAAGGATCCATCCGTCGAGCCACCACGTGAGCAATGCGCAAAGCAACAGCGGTGCTGTCAAGGCCAGAAGTGTCCAGCCCAGAATGAGGTTCAGAACATCGTAGCGCATGCCTACACCTTGAATCGCTTTTGTGCCTCAGACACGCGCTCCTTGAGACAGAACAACACCACTCTGTCGTTTTCGAGCAACAACTCGTCCGGTTTCGGTTCAATCGATTCCCAAGCACCTGAAAGGCCCATCCGCTTGATGAATGCTGGCCGTAGCCATTCTGGGAAGTTGGCTTCCCCCACCGATTTGCCGGCAAACTTCGCCCGCTCTGTCACTTCAAGTGTGATACCAACCACGTTTGGAATTTCTGCAAGCAAGGCGTAATGTCCGGAAAGGCTCTGATGAATGTGCGTGAGCATGTTACTTACCGCAACTCGATGACGGTCGACAGCGAAGGAAATACCCATTCGTTGCGTCACTTTGACCAAATCAGCATCGTTCAGGAGCAAACCCGTGTGCGGAACGCCCAAATCGGACATCATGAGGACGGCGGCGATGTTGGCATGGTCGTCGCCTAAAGCGCTCAAAGCCACGTCGTATTGTTCAATGGATATTTCCTCAAGAATGCTCTTGTCAAGGTGGTCACCGTGAACGACCTCCATGTTTGAGTGGGCCCCAATTTTTGACCCTGCGAGTTCGTTGGCAAGGTTGAGGTCCCGCTCAAGAACGGTCACAGAGGCACCGTGTTGGAGCCAATCTGTCGCCATTTTTGTTCCGTTTCTCGAGGCTCCAACAATGACCACCTTCGGGTGTTCAGGAAAGTACGAAACTTCGTGTCCAAACGTGATCAAAGCAGGGTTGAATTTGTCCAAACCGACCACTGCAACAGCAATACGGTCGCCCATCATCAAGACACTGTCGTCGTTTGGAACGAAGCTTTTCTCGCCATCTCGTTTGACACCAACAATGTTTGGAAGTCCGTGAACAAAATCCGCTTTCACTTCTCTTAGCGGCCTGTTGACAATGCTGTGGGCCGTTTCCCCAATGTCAAATTCAAGGACGTAGGCGTCATGCTCAAAGGCCACAACTTCCTCCAAATCCGTGGAGCGCAAGCCTGCGTTCAAACGACGTATCGCCCCTCGGAGAGGGTTGACGACATGGTTCACGTTTGCCCATTCTCGCAAATGGCCTCCACGGAACTCTTCAATGAATTTGGAATCGCGAAGACGACAGATACTGGTTAACTTGTCTTTGCCTGCCTTGGCGCGGTGGGCGTGCTCCGCAATCGCACACGCAATGAGATTGGACTCGTCAGAGGGTGTTGCTGCAACGAAAATCTCGGCATTCAAGATACCTGCTTCAAGCAGCACCTCGCGAGAGGTGATGTCTCCATGGATGGCCAAGCAATCAAGCGACTGTGCGGTTGCAACCGCACGAGAATCGCTGTCGACAACGACCAGTTCGTACTTTTCACTCGAGAGTGCTCGCGTCAGTGCCAAACCAACACGCCCTGCACCTCCAACGATGATCCTCATTTCGTTCACCTCAGCCGAGTGATTCGGCGTATTTCTTCACCTTGTAGGAACCGCCAGTAAATTCAACGTTGCCAACGGTCTCAAACGACCGAGAGCGTTCAATTTCTGCCCCCGGACTGTACACGATGCTGCTCACGGGGTGGTAGTACTCGTACACCAGCGTGCCCGAACTGTCTGCTTGCTCAACCCAGTCAACGTACGCCGTTGGCGTGGAGAGAAGCCATTTGTTGTTGACAACATCGACTTGTGCTTCAACGAAACAACTCTGCAGAACAATACCACGTTCGTCGCACCAGCTTTCCTTCATCGGCAGCAAGATGTAGCCCCAAGCGTGCGCTTCCCACCCGTCGCTTGAGAGGAAGGGGTCGCCGAGCACACCAAACGTGTACCAGCCTGGAACACCACGGGTTCTCATGATGCTGAAGAACGCATTCGTTTGTTCATCGCAATCCCCGGTTTTGGCCGCCAGGCATTCAGGTCCAGAGCGAGCCGTTCCCGGGGCGAGTCGGTCGTAGGATACGTAGGCGTGGAGGTAGTCAAAGGTCGCACGTGCAAAACCGTATGCGTTGCTGGATTCACCTTCTGGAAGGCTCGCAGCGATGGCATCAGCCGTGCTCATCACCAGCGCATCTGCACCGTTGATGGCATAGTTTTGCACGTTGTCTCTGTAGTACCATTCGTTGCCTCCGAAATCAGATTGACGCACACCGTTTCCACGCTGTGCAATGTCAGCAAAGGTGCCAGAGGTGTCCATGCTGATGCCGAGATTTTTCCCGGCGACGATTCCCTCAACACGGCTGTCGTCCCACCACGAATACGATACGGATTTCACTCGAATCTCAAACGAGTATCGCACGCTCTCGCCGGTGTTCATGAACACTCGGACCTTCACGCATTTGGCGACTGGGCATTCTTCCGCGTCGGTGCCTACCGGAGGCCACCATACTTCGTGTCCTGCAGAGGTGGTGATTCGTTCAGCGTAGGGCTTGTCAGGCATGCCGTCGATGGGAACGTTGATGCTTTGACCGGCCACCACGAGCGTAAGTTCAAGCGTTTCTTGGAGCGTTAGGGCTGGCTCCCCTTGGTCTCCGTTGGTGTACGAAAATTGCGCGGAGCCAGATAACGCTGATTTGAGAACGGGAGGAATGAGAATGTTCTCCGTCACCATTCCGTTGCCTTGGGCGCCCGTCATGGACACATCAGCGATCTTTGCGAGGGTGTAGGTGGCTTCGTTGGGATAGAGGTGATACGGGGCGAGTTGCGACTGGAGGAATTCTTCCACGCCGCCAAAATCACCAAGCAGTGCTTCTTGCGCTTGTGGTGAAAGCATGATGAACGCCACCAAACCGAGCATGACGACACTTCGAAAACGATTTTTCCGGCGTTTCATGATGTTCTTCTGACGACCCGTGTGCGTTTGCACCACACCCCGTTGCGAGGGTTTTTTCGCCATTTTGTAGGATGTGGCACGGGTACCTTTCTGGGAAAACTGCTGTTCCATCCGATAACTCGAACGATCGCCTTGAGGAAGAACGCGTCCGCAGGAGTAACAAATCGTATCGCTGGGCAACGCCGTGCTGCGGCAATACGGGCAAGCACCCATGCCTTTGGGCTCGGCTGGCGTCGTATAACAATTCCTCAAGATGGCCCGCAGTTTTTTCGCCCACCCCACCGCCTCCAAATTCACGGGAAATTGGGCTCTTGCACTCAAGTGAGAAGGTAATTACTCCTCTTCCATTGCAGCATTTCTCGAACCCGAGTCAGCAGAGGGTGCCGAAGTGTTCGCTTCACGCGCCTGCTCGGCCCATAAACGGCGCAAACGGCGGCGACCTTCTTTCGGAACAGATTCCCAAATCCACGTCTCTGCCGACGGTGCTGCGAGCACGATAAACGGCAAAACGAAGACCCAGCCGAGTGGCTGAAACACGACAAAATACAGTGCTACGAGAAGGGAGGCCCGCCAAAATGCTGAGCGCAGGACAGCTCCCCATCGCCTTCCTTGAAGCATCATGTAGCCGTGACGAGCGGTGATGAGGGCTTCCGCTCGAGGTGTGATGATGGAAACGAGAGCGATGTTGGCGAGTCCTTGAACCGAATAAATGTCCTCAAACTCAAACATGCGAAACATGGTCACCATGGCCACCATTCCGCCGATGGCGAGGCCGAGGGCCCAGCCACTGGACGGTTGTGAACCACCTTTTCGGACACGCTTTCTTCGCAACAAGAGATGGGAGAAGACCGAGGCAAACAAGGTCACGATCATCAACGAGATAATGTTGAGCCCCGTGTAGACGCTGTCGCTGCTCAACACCGTCGTGTAATACGGTCGGAAGAGAAGACCATCGGCCATCACGGCGTACACCCCACCCAACACAATCCCCCAAAACACCTGATTCCAGGCTGTTGGAAGGTCGTAGAACCCAGCAAACTTGGTCATCACCCCACGCCAACCGAGCGTCATGCCCACGAGAGCGCAGAAACTCGAGAGCTGAAAGAGCACGAGTTCCGAAACCATGGCCGGGCCTGTTCGCTTCCCTTCATCAAACCCTTGGCCTCAACGAGCCGAAGGGTGTCATTCAAACACCTCCAACATCTCCCCGTGCCATGGCTCGTCTCCTGCTGTTTGGTGGAAAGGGCGGTGTTGGAAAGACCACAACGTCCTGCGCCACAGCGGTTTGGCTCGCTGATGCAGGTCTCAAAGTGCTCCTCGTCTCAAGTGACCCAGCACACTCCACTTCGGATTCATTGAACGTTCAACTTGGGACAACTCCGACCGAAGTGGAGGGTGTTCCGGGACTGTACGGCTTGGAAATGGACCCTGAGGCCAAACTTTCCAATCTCCTACCCAAAGTCGGCGAGGCCATGAACAACATGGGCTCTGGTGGCATGGGTGGCCTTGGAGGCCTCGGGATGATGCTCGACCCGTCTGCAAAAGAAGAACTCAGCGGAATGAAGTCTGAAATCCAAACCGCCGAGATGATTTTGCCGGGCCTGGATGAAGCCTTGGCCTTTGACGAATTGCTCAAACACATGGAAAACCCCACGTGGGACGTGGTGGTGTTTGACACGGCCCCGACGGGTCACACGCTACGGTTTCTCTCTCTTCCCGAGTTGATTGAGGCATGGTCTGGCCGTTTGCTCAAACTGATGCGGGTTTCCGGGGGTCTGCGCTCCATGTTGTTCGGAAGAAAGGAAAGCGATGCCATGAAGGAAGAACTTGAACGCTTTCGTCGCCGGGTGCTTCATGTTCGACGGGTCCTGAGCGACCCACTTACCTCCTCGTTCACCCTCGTGACCATCCCCGAACGCATGGGTGTCAACGAAACCCTCCGTGCTCACGATTCGCTGGTCGAATACAACCTCCCCATCGGTGGTTGTCTCGTCAACAGGATCACGCCTGCGTTTGACCATCCCTTCCTCAAACAGCGCCGAGAACAAGAGTTGAGCCGAATCGGGGAACTCGAGGATGCACTCAAGGGCGTGAATGTTGCACGCTTGGAATTAGCAGATACCGAAATCGTGGGTGTTGAATCCCTGCGTAGCATCGGGCAAATCCTCTATGGAGAGGTATCCGCTATTGAGCAAAGCATCGGCCCCCACACCGTTGGTGCATTGCTGCATCACGAAGTACACAGAGGGATGGTCGTCCACTTGGATGAAGAATTCGAACGCATTCAACTCCACTTCCCCGGTCTGGAGCGTGCGGACCTTTCGCTTCGAAGTGAAGATGGCGTTCTGTTTGTGGGCGTCAACGGTCGGGAACAAGCTATTCCGACGAAAAGTCATGTGAAATCGAGTTTGGTCAAAGCCTCGCTTGAGGAAGATGTGCTCTCATTGTTGGTACCGAGGTCTTCCACAGGCCAATGAAGGCATGGTTTGAAATGGGGAGAGCCTAACGCCTCCTCATGGCTCTTGAAGGCTTGTCGAGGGGTATCTTCCGCTCCTTGGGCCTGCTCAAGAACAAGCGCAAACTTGACGAGGAAGAATTGCGAGAAATGACCCGCAGTCTCCGACGTGCGCTTCAAGAAGCCGATTTCAACATTCGTCAAACCAAGGAAATCGTGGACCGTCTAGAGACCCGAATGCGGGAAGAAGAGCCAAGGCCAGGACTCACCGTTCAAACCCACGCCATGAACATACTTTACACCGAACTGGTTCGTATTCTTGGCCCACCTACCGATTTCCAGCCCCGAGGGGCCACCCTCCTCCTCGTGGGCCTGTACGGGCAAGGAAAAACGACAACGACGGCCAAATTAGCTGAATGGTATCGCAAGAAGCACGGTCTGCGAGTCGCCGTCATCGAGGCCGACGTGCACCGACCCGGAGCCTATGAACAACTTTCGCAGTTATTGGAGGATACCACCATACAGGTGTACGGCGAGCCTGATACGAAAGATGCCGTCACCATCGTTCGAAACGGGCTTGCTGCATGCGCTGCGGCTGATTTGGTGATCGTTGACACCGCTGGCCGACATCAACTCGATGAAGAGCTCGTCGACGAATTGGAGAACATTGCCGGCCTTACAAGGGCCACAGACCGATGGTTGGTCATTGACGCACAAGTTGGTCAGGCTGCAGGACCCGTTGCAGCTTCATTTCACAGCCTCGCAGGCGTGACCGGCATTGTCATCACCAAACTCGACGGTACGGCCCGAGGCGGTGGTGCGTTGTCAGCCGTGGCCGCCACCGGTGCCCCGATCGTCCACATCGGTGTTGGTGAACGCATTCAGGATTTGGAAAAATTCGAATCGGACCGATTTATTTCTCGTCTCCTCGGGATGGGGGACATTCAGGGCCTCATCGATTTGGCCCCCGAAGACATGGATGAAGAAGAAGCCATGCGCCTCACCCAGCGCCTCATGAGCGGACGTTTTACGCTCAACGACATGTACAAACAAATGGAAATGATGTCCAAAGTGGGCACCATTGACAAATTGATGTCGTTCTTGCCCGGAAGCATGCTCGGCGGCATGGGGGCCATGTCGAAGAACCAAAAAGAGGCCATGCAGGCCAACCTCGACCGCTATCGAACCATCATGGATTCCATGACAGCCTGGGAAAAGAACGAACCGGCCAAGATCAAGGCTGACCGCATCAAGCGAATCGCACGGGGGTCTGGCGTTCGTGAAAAGGACGTTCGTGAGCTTATCGGCCAGTGGAACCGCTCCCGCAAGATGATGAAGGGCATGGGCGGCAACCGCAAACTGAACAAACAGATGCGGAAGATGATGAAGGACGGCGACATGGACATTGATCCGTCTTCGTTCGGTATGTGAAGGGGACATGCAATCCATGCGACTCGAATGGCCCGTCTATGTTTTCACGGCCTGTGTTTTCCTCGCCTTCGCCTTGGGTGTTCAATTTCTCAACCTCGGCACCGGTGCTGTCGTTGGACTCTTCATTTTGCTCACCGTGGCCTATGCTTGGGTTGCGTGGGTCATGATCAAACAGAAGGCCGTGCTCGAACTGCATGCCTATGCTCCCTGCCAGAGGTGTAGAGAATTGACACCTTCACAAGGCCAACACTGCATGAACTGTGGTGCAGGTGTGGTCGCCGAGAACACTCAATAGGATTTGGCAAGAAGGACCCGTCGCGTGGTTGGTTCGCCCGTCATGTGACAGGGCT
>JAYPIL010000004.1:54210-58547 GCA_038127845.1 Candidatus Poseidonia sp. | reverse complement strand
GAGCCCGGGCAGACGGACATTCTCATCACCTACGTTTACGATGTTGCCTTCCGAGACGGGGCATACGGTGTTGCCGCGGCTTGGTCCGTGGTGATTTTCATGATGCTTCTCGCCTTCTCATGGACTTACATGAAGCGAACCAACGCTACGGAGGCAGCTGCATGATCACCGAATCCTCTGTTCGTTCATGGTACACGCCCATTGAGGTCTCGACCCTCCGACGCTGGTTGGTTGTCAGTTTCCTCGTCAATGTCTTCCTGTTGTCCGTGGATGTGTTGAGAAACGACTCCTCCAACCTTCTCTATGGTGTGTTGGGTCTCGTAGCCATCGGCCTTTTGCTGAATTCACTCCCCCAGGAAGCGACCCCCTCAAGCCGCAATCGCTCGTTGGCCTTGGGAGGTCTTGTCTTGATGCTCGGGTTGGTCCGTTTGCTCTCAACTCCAGCCACTCCCTTTGACATTTGGATGCAAGCCTGGATGATTGCACCCGGTGCGTTGACGCTTCTTTGGGTCTCCAGTCGACCCGTTTCGGCCTGGTCCAGTCGCCGTCTTTCCCTTGAGGCAATTGAGTACGGACTGGCTCGAAATCAGAAGCACGACGAGCGTCTGCGTTCTCTGGGTGCCCACATCATCTTGCTCCATTTCGTCGCCCTCACGCTTCTTCCACTGGTGTGGATTCTCGATATCGCCCTCTCTCCCGGAAACGCCCTTGGTGGTTCGCTTGGAGGCCCGTACACGGGTGAACACTTCTCCAACATGGTGGAGAGTGAGGCGTTTTGGACTTGGATGAGAAATTCTCTCATCGTCAGTCTTGGAACCACACTGATGGGGTTGGTGGTGGCCATACCCGCAGGATACGCCTTCAGTCGGTACAAATTCACGGGCCGTGACGTTTCGATGTTTGCGTTCTTGCTCGTGCAAATGTTCCCCGGCATCATCATCCTCGTGCCGTATTTCCTCGTGATGAAGACCCTTGGTTTGCTGAATTCGCATCTCGGTCTGATCCTCGCGTATTGTGTCACCGCCCTTCCGCTTTGCGTTTGGATGCTCAAAGGGTTCTTTGACACCGTTCCCCGAGAACTGGAGGAAGCCGCTCTTCTCGACGGTTGCAATCAATTTCAGGTGTTCACCAAGGTGGTTCTTCCGCTCTCGCTGCCCGCCGTTGCCGTCACGGCGCTCTTCAGTTTCCTTGCGGCCTGGAACGAATTCCTGCTTGCGCTCACGTTCAACACCTCCAACGATATGTACACCCTTCCCGTTGGATTGGCCTCCATGATCTCCAGCACAGGCCAAGCCTGGGGTGATTTCGCAGCGGCGAGCCTTCTGGTGAGTTTACCCGTTGCGCTGCTGTTCCTTTTCTTCCAGAAGTTCCTCATCGAGGGTCTGTCTGCTGGAGGAGTCAAGGGGTGAGCCTATGGTGAGTGTGAAGTTTACGAGTGTATCAAAGCGATATGAGGACGGTTTTGAAGCGGTCAAAAGCCTGAATCTTGAGGTCAACGACGGCGAATTCCTCGTGCTGTTGGGGCCATCTGGGTGTGGTAAATCAACCACGCTCCGGATGCTGGCAGGTCTCGAGGAAATTACGGACGGTGACATCAGCATTGACGGGGTGACAGTGAACCACCTCCCTGCGGGCGCACGAGGCCTCGGCATGGTGTTCCAATCCTATGCGTTGTATCCTCACATGACGGTCCAAGACAACCTCACCTTCGGGCTTCGCATGGAAAAAGGCGAGGGCCGGTTGAGCGATGAAGAGATGGCGCAACGGGTCAAGGAAACGGCGGCCATGTTGGAACTCGAGCAGCACCTCAACAAGAAGCCCAAGGAGTTGAGTGGTGGTCAGCGGCAACGCGTCGCCTTGGGCCGAGCCCTGATTCGTCGCCCAAAGGTGCTGTTGATGGATGAACCCCTCTCCAATCTCGATGCTGAACTTCGCCACCAGATGCGAAATGAAATTCGCCGGCTCCACGACGAATTGGGTACCACCACCATCTACGTCACGCACGATCAAATCGAGGCGATGACCTTGGCTGACCGTGTGGCCATTCTCGACCAAGGTGTGCTCCAACAACATGCGCCTCCGCTTGAGGCCTACCGGCAACCAGCCAACGAATTCGTGAAGGCCTTCTTGTGTCGCCACCTTGACGACCTTGTCGAAACGGCCAACACCTTGCTGCGACCTGCAGACGGCCAACAGGAGGTATGATGCATGCGCTCACTTCAGGTTCTCGTCGTTCTGTTGTTCGTTTCCGTTTTGGCCACTCCGCTGTTGTCCAACGATGTTCAAGCCGCCGAAGGGCGTTCCTCCACCGCTACCACCGTCACCTACACCGGGGCCGCTCAATCCGTTGAGCTGCTGGGTGAATGGGATTGGAACACCCCGCTTGTCATGAACGAAACCGGCGGTGTTTGGACGGTTGACGTCGAACTCGCAGAAGGCTTGTACTGTTACAAGTTCATTGTTGACGGGACCTATATCTTTGACCCTGCAAATCCAGAGCGTACGTACTGTGACGATATTGAAAATTCTCTGCTCCGTGTGAACGACCCGCTACGACCACATTACACAGCAGATCTGGTCGGTGATGAACTTCGGGTCACGTTCCATCCGGGTGCATCAGGGGCCTCTCACAACGGCACGCCAGAAGCCCTCACCTCAGCCGTTTGGGAAGCGGGTTCTTCCTCATGGATTCTCGATTTGACCTCGTTTGATGACGGGAAACACACCCTCCACATCGAGGGGGCTGATCTTGACGGAAACGTGGCGCACGACCTTCTCGTGCCGTTTTGGAGAGGTGCCCACGCTGATTTTGTCTGGGAGGACGCCCTCATCTACATGATCATGACCGACCGTTTTGTCAACGGAAACGAAAGCAACGACGGTTCGCTGACCGGTGCTGCTCAAGGGGCGGACTGGCAAGGTGGGGACTTTGCCGGAGTGACGGCGATGATCGAATCCGGTTACTTTGCTGACCTGGGGGTCAATGCACTTTGGCTGACGCCGTTCAACACCGCAGCGAACGGCACAGGGAAAGCCGCGGACGGCGTTCATGATGTTGCAGCCTACCACGGCTATTGGCCGATTGAAGCGCGAGGCATTGACCCTCATCTTGGAACACCAGAGGAACTCCATGCGATGATGGACGCTGCCCACGAAGCGGGTCTTCGAGTGATGATGGATTTCGTTGTCAATCACGTCCATGAAGACCATGAATACCATCAAAACCATCCCGATTGGTTCAATGCCGGATGTATTTGCGGTCAGGCAAATTGCGACTGGACGGAGCACCGACTGGATTGCCAGTTCACCGCCTACATGCCTGATGTCAATTGGAAAAACCGTCAGGCTTCAGAACAATTCATTTCCGACGCCCTCTGGTGGATTGAGACCTATGGTTTGGATGGCGTGCGGGTTGATGCCGTTAAGCACGTCGAAAACCTCGCGATCTCCAATCTTGTCGCCCAAATCAATCACCGGTTTGAGACGGTGGGCACCGACATCTACCTCAAAGGAGAAACGGCGATGGGGTGGTCGGGTCATGCTTTGGAGGACAACCAGGCACAGTACGGGTCCATCAACGCCTACATGGGGCCCGACGGTTTGGACGGACAGGCCGATTTTGTTCTGTATCACGCCGTGGTTGACAACGTGTTTGTCTCCGGCAACGAGAACTACCAGCACTTGGATTACTGGACCAACCGAAGCCAAGACCAATACACGCCGGGTTCACTGATGGTCCCGTACGTCGGCAGCCACGATGTATCTCGTCTCACGAGCCGTGCCGACACCGGAACGGGCGATGCCTACAACCAGTGGGTTGAGGATGGATTGCCGGGCCAACCCGGTGACATTTCTGCCTACCACGCTTCCCTTCAGGCCTATGGATGGCTGCTCACCACGCCGGGGGCGCCGCTTTTGTATTACGGCGACGAATACGGCGAATACGGCGGCGCCGACCCCGACAATCGGCACATGTATCGAAACGAATCGCAGTGGAGCGAAAACGAAGCAGGTCTGTATGAAAACATCTCGCAACTCGGTCAACTGCGCTCGGAATCCATCGCCCTTCGTCAAGGGAGCTACTCCACCCGACTTGCTCTTCCGAATTTGCTGGTGTACAACATGACCCACGAAAACCAAACCATGTCGGTCGTACTAAACCGGGGAGGGCCAACGCAGGTGGACGGTTTTGGAGACAACGACTCGGTGCGGTTCGGCGACGCCGTGCTTTCATCCGGCCAACTGGCCGTTGGAGCCCATTCGGTTTCCGTCATTGAATTGAACGTGCAAAGCGACGGTTCTGCGACCAACCAAACGGGAGGGAACGAGACGGGAGG
>JAYPIL010000004.1:0-54110 GCA_038127845.1 Candidatus Poseidonia sp. | reverse complement strand
ACGGGAGGGAACGAGACGGGAGGAAACACCACCGTCTCGGGCTGTACCGACCCTGCTGCCGAGAACTACGATCCGACGGCCACGGTGGATGACAACAGTTGCACCTATGCCCCCCAACCTGTGCTGGGGTGCACGAACGCATCAGCAGACAATTTCAATCCAAACGCCACGCAAGACGACGGTTCGTGCGTACACACGCCCCCTGAGGTGCTGGGATGCACCAATCAAACAGCCACCAACTACGACCTCAATGCCACGCAGGACGATGGCTCTTGTATATGGCCCACCGAACCCGTGGACCCTTGCGGTGATGTGCAGTGCGATACATGCCCGGAGGGTTGGGATGTTCTGCCTGCCGAGGAAGGTGGCTGTTGTCCTGTGTGCAAAGACCCAAACGATTCGGTGGACAATCAAACGGGAATGCAAACGTGTGAGGGATGTTGTGGCGAAACCTTCGAAGTACCTGCCGACGAGGTTTGCCCCATGGTCACCTGTGCCGAGTGTGAATCCACCACATCCACGTTCTCTCTTCAGTCGACGGCTGTGCGTGCTGGGTTACTGATGGTCGTCATTGCCCTCGCCGCAAGCCTTCTGTTCACCGGCAAGCCTCCTGCATCCGGTGCAGAACTGAACATCGAGGGTGATGTGGAAGAAGAACCGCCTCAAGCGAACTGATCGTAGAAGTAGAGGTAGTCGGCAATCATTCTTGCACCCGTAAACCTCGCTGAAGTGGCAATGCTCGCACGCATCATCTTCGCCCAACGCTCTGGGCCTTCGTCCCAAATGGGGAGGACTTCGTGCTCAAGGGTGCGATAGATGTTCTCGGCATCCCTGTGGTCGTCGCGCTCATCCTCTGATGTTCCAACGGCCCAACCGTTGACCCCGTGCTCGCAAGCCTCCGGCCACCAACCATCCAGGATGGAGCAGTTGGGTACACCGTTCATGGCTGCTTTCATTCCGGACGTCCCCGAGGCCTCAAGCGGCCGAATGGGGTTGTTGAGCCAAATGTCCACGCCGCTCGTCATGGCAAGACCGGTGGCCATGTCGTAATTTTCAATGAACGCCACGGGAATTTCATCGGCGACTTCGCCTGCGGAAGCAAAAATGTCTCTGATGAGTTGCTTGCCACCTTCGTCCTTTGGGTGTGCCTTGCCACTAAAGACGAATTGGATGCGCCCCGCCCCGATGTTGCGGAGGCGCTCGAGGTCGCTGAAAACGAGGTTGGCTCGCTTGTAGGTCGCAAACCGGCGTGCAAAACCGATGGTCAATCGGTCTTCTTCCAATTCCACACCCGTTGAGGCTTTGACGAGTTCCCGAAGGATTCGACGATTCGTTTTCCTTGCTTCCAGCAGGGCTCCATCCGGAATGCTTCCAGCATAACCGAGTTGACTCGGGTCTTCTTTCCATCCGGGCAGCGTCTCGTCAAACAATCGGCCCATGGTGGGAGAGGTCCAGGTGATGTGATGAACGCCGTTCGTTATGGGTGCGATATGGGCGTCACCGAACATGGTTGATGCAACTTGGGCGTTGAGATTTGAGACTGCATTAACCGAAGTCGAAAGTGCCACGGCGAGGTGGGACATGGAACATCGCCTCCCTTCCTCGGGGTCACCTGCGTTGCGAACGAGGTCTTCGGCATCCTCCGGCAAAAGGTTGCCAATCACCTCGTTGACCAGCGCCCAATCAAACCGGTCATGGCCGGCAGGAACCGGCGTATGTGTGGTGAAGAGGGTTTTGGCAGCGAGCGTTTCCCTCGACCAGCCTTGGCGAAGCATCTCAAGCATTGCAAAGGTGCAGTGACCTTCGTTCAGGTGCATACCTTCGAGCTCGTAGCCCAACGCTTGCAGGGCGCGTACACCACCGACGCCCAACAGGTATTCCTGCCTGATACGTGTGCTGTCATCACCTCCGTAAAGCCGTGCACCCAGGCCAATGAAGTCGGGCGAGTTGTTGGGGTGGCTGGTATCGAGAAAGAAGACAGGGACTGTATGGCCAGAGACACCCACGACGTTGGTTCGCCAAATTTTTGCGTATAAGGTGGCGCCATCAAGGGCGAGTTGGATGCTTTTGCCGGTGTCGGTCAGGTGATCTTCAGGGTCGATAGGTGCATAGGTTTCGGTTTGTTCGCCAGCTTCATCCAAATGCTGACGGCCATAACCCTCCCTGTAAAGCAGGCTGAGTCCTACCAGTGGGATGCCCGTATCTGCAGCGGATTTGACATGGTCGCCCGCCAAGACACCAAGGCCACCGGAGTAGGTGTGCAACTCCGACCACAAGCCGATTTCTGCGGTGAAATACGCCAGCACAGGCATCAACACTTCCCAAAAGAAAATGGGTTATGATGTTCACGGTGATGTAAAATGCAATGTGTTCAAATCCTTCCACGAAAACGACCACTTCCAATTTCCCTCTGCAGTACCGGGCGTGTTCATCCGAGCGGTGGTTCCCAATCCCAGCAGGTCCTGTAGCGGAATCATCGCCATGTTCGCCCTGCTTTCAATGGCGAGACGCACCAACCCTTTGACGGGGGCCTCATCCTCACTGAGCAAGGCGGTCACGCATTCTTTGGCTTGGGCATCGAGCGTGGTCCACCAGCCAAGGGTGGTGTCGTTGTCGTGGGTTCCCGTGTAGACCACCTGGTCAGGTTGGATGGAATGCGGGTGGTGTGGATTGCTTTTCTGGTTTCCATGGAACCCAAAGTGGAGCACAGCCATGCCCGAGAGCCCGTACTTCTTCCGTAAGGCGATGACCTCGTCGGGAATGATGCCGAGGTCTTCGGCGAGAATGCATGTCGGTGAGGTGGCCACGCTGACCAATGCATTCAGCATGGTTTCTTTCGGCCCCTCCTGCCAGAAGCCGTTCCTCGCGTCATCATCCTCAACGGGCACTGCCCAGTTGGAGTGGATGCCCCGGAAGTGGTCGATGCGAACAACGTCAAACAGACGTAACATTCGCTTCATTCGCTCTTTCCACCAGCGCCAGTGCTCTTTTTCGTGCTCCCTCCAGTCATACAGCACCGTGCCCCACTTTTGCCCTCCTTCACTGAAATAATCCGGAGGGACACCCGCTACATGGGTTGGTCGGCCTTCGTCGTCGAGTTGAAACAATGAGCGATGGGCCCAAACATCGGCCGAGTCGTGGGCGATGAAAATGGGGAGGTCACCCACCAACTTCACACCCTTTGCTTTCGCGCTGTCCCTCAGGGTGTTCCAAGCAGCCTGAAACCGCTGCTGGCGTTGAATGTGGCTCAACGCTGCGACTCGATACGCATGAAGGGCGTCAGGGTCCCTGTCACGTAGCGGTGCGGGCCATTCATACCAGGGTCGATGGTCGTGGTCTTCCTTGATGGCTGCGTACAGTCCCCAATCTTCGAGCCAGTACTCGTCTTCTGCCATCTCGGCTGTGTTTTCGCTCTCCATCAAGTCTGGCCACGCAGCAAAAGCAGAGGGAGAGGCATAAGGAGACCCGTGTTTATCCGGGGGTGTGATCGGCAGCATTTGCCAAGCGTCAACGTCTTCGCTTGCCAACCAGCCAAGGAAACGCGTCGCTGCTTCAAGAGATTCATCGGGCAGGGACGTGAGGTGGCACAGGACACCTTTCTCCCCCATGAATCCTCAAATTCGGTAAAGCCTTTCAACATATCATGCAAGGCCTCCTTGATGCGGGTCAAGGCCTTCTTCCTCGTGCTGTTATTTTTCTCATCGCTTTTCGTTGCTGCCGTACAAGGGACAACGCCCGATGACATCACCATCGACGGCGATTTCAGCGACTGGGCCAGCGATTCGTTGATGCAAACGGACACCAACGGCATTGACTTCCGTATGACCTGGAACGAAACCATGCTCTTCCTCGGATGGGACGGAACTGATTGGAAATCCACCGTTGAGGGGGCCGACTTGTTCGTCTATCTCAACACCTCGGAGGGCGGTTCCGTTCTTGCCCGCGACTGGGGCTTTGCGCACACCCTCCCGTTTGCTGCCGATCACGGTTTTGTCCTCGAAGACGACACGTACTTCCAGCACATCGCCTATGATGGAAGCAGTTGGGAAGACCAGTCCACGAGCGTCGGTTTGTACGCCGGTTGGGCCGACAACCAAGCCACAGAGATTGCCCTGCCGTGGTTGGAGTTGGGTTCACCGTCCTCCGTCGACATCATGGTGTTCGCCCAATGGCAAGATGAAGGTAATGTCTGGACCTCGTTTCCGACACAGAACCCTGCGGGGAACAACGGTGCTGAAACCTTCACGCATGCTTGGTTCATCGAGAACGTCTCCAACAGCACATCACCCCAGCAGCTTCCCATCGTGGAGCATGGCTCCGTGGAAAAGGTGGGTGACGCCCTCAACTTGGCCATTGTTTTCCATCAGCATCAACCCTACTACAAGAACAAACTCACCGGGATGTACGAAATGCCCTGGGTTCGGGTGCATGCGATGACGGAGTACGTGGATTCACCTGGCATTTTGGCCGACACCAACACCAAAGTGACCTACAATTTGGTGCCTTCGTTCATTGAACAACTGGTCGATTACAATCTCAACGAGACCCTTGACGTGCACACGGACATTGCAAAACGGTCGTGGACTGAGGGCGGTTATCCAAACGCAACGGCGCTTGAACTCCACACCATGCAGTTCCAATCATTCTGGAACAGCGGGTGGATCTACAATGTTTCCCAAAGCGATGAAAAATTAGGGTGGCTGTACCCGTCAAGCGCCCGGTACAAAGAACTCCACGACATGACCCTTCACAACTTGAAACCCGCCACCATCATGGATGACGACCTCCTTGCACCACAGGATTTCCTCGACCTGCAGGTGTTGTGGTACCTCTACCAATTCTCACCGGATTACGTCTTGGGAGCCTACAATACCAGTCATCGCGATGAGGGCCTTATCGCCTTGTTCATGCAGGACGGCAACTACAACCTGACCGATCTCGCCTACGTCTTGGATGCTCAACACGAGCACATGGGGAACGTGCTTCCAATGTACAGCGAATTGGCGGCCAACGGGCAGGTTGAATTGACCACCACGCCTTACTACCATCCCATCATGCCCCTCTTGATGATGGACGGTTGGACCATGGAAGACGGTATTCGGGTCAACAAAGAGGCGTGGCCAGAAGACGTGCAAAACCACCTTGTTACGGGCATGGATTTGTTCGAGGCTGAACTTGGCTTCAGGCCGACAGGCATGTGGCCGAGTGAAGAAGCGGTTTCGCCTGCGATGGTCGAACCCGTGACCGATGTTGGTATCCAATGGATGGTCACCGATGAAGAGATTCTCAAGCAGTCCACGGACAGCAACGGCCAACTCGTTGACGTTGAGGACGCCGCCAACCTTGCAACACCGTGGATGGTGACGGGTGACGAGGGTGGCGAAATCGCCGTCATCTTCCGCGACCGTGTGATTTCCGACCGGATTGCCTTCCAATACGGAACCATGACACCTGAGGCTGCGGTCTCCGACTTCATCGCCTACATCGACAACGTTCGCCAACAACTCCTCGATGCCGGTGAGGACCCCTCTGAGCATCTGCTTACGGTGGCGCTTGACGGTGAAAATTGGATGTTCATGTCGGAATTCCAACATCAGGACAACGCTCGCCCCTTCATGGCTGAATGGTACAGCAGGCTCGCAGACCATCCCACTATCGTCACGACAACGCCTTCTGAATTCTTGACCAAAGGCACCGATTTGCCAGCCATCCAGACCATAGGTACGGGCTCGTGGATTGACGGAACCTTACGCACATGGGCCGGCGAGGAGGAAGAAAGCCTCGCTTGGCAGCGGTTGGTGGAGGCCAGAAAGGCCTTGGTTGAATTTGAAGCGAGCCATCCAAACGACCCCGGTCTTTCTGCGGCGTGGGAATCGTTGTACATCGCCGAGGGGAGCGATTGGTATTGGTGGTACGGTCTCGACCAAGACAGCGGGTACGACGAGAACTGGGACGTCCTGTTCAAAGTTCATCTCTCCAACATCTATCGCGCCATCAACCTCGACCTTCCGCCATACCTTCAGGACCTCTGGACCAACCCTGCAATCGCAGACCCTGCGGCCAGCGGTATTGCTGAACCGATGATCGACGGCGTGGCGCTGCCCGGGGAATGGGACAATGCAGCAAGGTACGATGCTCCGGTTTCAGGAGGGGCGTTTGACATCGATGCGTTCTACTTCGGATACGACGCGTCCAATGTTTTCTTCCGTGTGGATGCAACCACGCCAGAAACGTTGGAGCAAAGCGATGGAGGCGGCCAATACACCTCTCCAGACTTGGCCATTTATTTCATGCAGCCGAATGCCGTGAACTTCAACGAAGCCGAAACCAATTTCCGAACCTATTACGGCAATCAAATCCTCGGGTTCCCTTCCAAATACATGGTGGCCTTTGACTTTGATACGGTACGGGAGGATGGCCGAGCCAAATGGAACCTCTTCAGCGCCCAAGGAAAGGTCGGCGACCAAGAACGATGGGTCCTTTCCGGAAGTTCAAATTTGGGCGGTTGTGCCGTGGACGACGTCTACGAATTCGCCATTCCTTGGGCGGATATCGGGCTGGCACCGCGCTATTCTACCCGAGTGAAGGTCGTGACCTCGTGGCGTGATTCCTTGTCGTATGGCGACGGCATCGACGCGGAAATGGCTCCACCCGCTCCTGCAGAGATGGTGCTTCCGGACCTTGAAGAGTGGGTCACCCTGCTGGAACTGAACGATGCTGTTGGCGACGAAACGGGGGACGGAGATTACACCTATCCGCTCGCCTCGGATTTCAGCACACCCGACGGTCAAGGAGGTCTTTGGGATGCGACGCACCTTACCGTACGCCAGAGTGCTTGGAATGCACAATTCATTCTCACCATGAGCGAGATGACGGATATATGGGGTCTTTCCAACGGGTTCAGTCACCAAATCGTCCAAATTTACGTCGATCAGGGAGAATCTTCCTACGGTCGGACCACGATGTTGACGGGTGCTAATGCGGAAGTCCATCCCGATTGGGCTTGGGAAGTGGCCATCAGCGGTACGGGTGAGCCCGGTGCCGTGCAGGCGGTGCAGGCCGAAACGGGAAGCACTTCTGCTCGCGGCGTTGACGTGACGGGTGATGTGGATGCGAAGACCATCACCTTCACCGTCAGCAAGGATGTCATTGGTTCCGATATTGCAAATTACCGATACATCGTCGTTGTTGGCAGCCAAGACGGTTTTGGCACGGGCAAGTGGCGAGATGTCACTGAAAACCCCTCAACATGGACGCTCGGCGGAGGAGAGAATCCAGCACCCGATGATGGCATTGATTACGACCCCAACATCATCGACATCATCCTCGAAGGCGACGGACAAACAGCAATGCTTGCCGGCTACGACGTTGCAGGCCATACCTACGCTCAACTCACCGGGTTTGAGATGCCCGAAGTCCCACAGCAAATCTTCGGGGCGTCCGTCGATACCGTGACTTCCACCTCGGCGGTGTTGACTTGGTCCACCACCGTCGCTGACTCAACCGCCGTCCGAATTGCACCCGTCGGCGCATCGCCAGACGGTTCGGAACCTCCGCAGTGGACACCGCCTGGTACCGACCATGCCGTGACGCTCACCGGTTTGGAGACCAACACCTCCTATTCCGTGTACATCTCAGCGAACGAAACGGATGATGTGATGGTGAACTTCACCACCAGCAACGTGGTCGATACCACCCCTCCCGAACTGCTCAATCTCGCAGCAGAGGTCCTTGAAGACGGCCGAGTCGTCGTGACGTGGTACACCTCGGAAAGTGCCACAGAACAAGTCGTGATCAACGGAAACACCGTTTACGAAGACGCCTTCGCCACCAAGAAAAACCACGCCTTTACGACCGATATCCTCGGTGACGGCACCTACGACCTCGAGGTCATCGGCGCTGACGCATCGGGCAACAGCAACTCGACGTCGATGTCCTTTACCGTTGACGTCGGGGCCTCGGTCGAAACCCCCGATTCCAACGGTGACGGCGAGGATGAGAACACCGACGAAGCGGCTGGCATCTCCAGCAGTACGTTGCAACTTGTTGCGCTGGTCGTTGCCCTTCTCGTGCTGTTGGCCTTCCTTCGTGTTCGCTCGCACGGACCCGAAGACGAGGACATTTGGAAGTGAAGGTCAGGCAAACGGAATTGAAATGGATTTGTGGCTCTTGAGGTTGATGATGGTCAACATGCACGGCTTCGGTTGGAATCCAAGCATCCGCTGATACGAGGTTTGGTCCTGCCATGTACTCGAACACACCAGTGTCGTACCGCGGAAATCAACACATTCGTGGCCGTGAACGTGACCGGTAACGAAGATATCCGGAACCTCCCGTATGACCAGCCCGTCTTCAGGTTCGGGTGAGAGCGGCGTTTTTCCTCCCCACTGGGGTGCGAGGTGACGACGTCGAAGCATTTCTCTCATGGCTTCGACCGGGTCGGCGTAGGTAACCGTCTTGAGGCCGGCGACGAAATCGTCGATGGACTTGCCGTGATAGGAAAGCAAGCGAACGCCGTGGAGCGAGAAATCACAGGGATTGCCGACAAAGGTGGTCGTGTTGTAATCCTGCTGAATGTCTTTCTCAAAGGTTGGTTGCGGCTCAGCAGGACGAACAGCGTCGTGATTGCCGGGCAACATCAAGCACTCCACCCAGTCCGGTAACAGCTCAAGGAGGCGAGCGAATTCGGTGTATTGGGCGAAGAGGTCCGGGATGGCGAGTTCCTTGTCCTGGCCGGGATAAATGCCAACACCGTCAACGCAATCTCCTGACAAAATGAGGTACTTGATGGTCTTCGCCAGCGGGTCTTGGTGGAACCAACGCACCATTTTGTGCCATTGAGCCTCAAGGAAGGTCTTGGAGCCGACGTGAATGTCGGAGAGGAAGGCGACGCTCACGCCCTGTTCGGCGCTGACTTTCTTGTGCTTGCTTTCAAGCGGGAAATGGAGGTCATCCACATAGAACAGGTCACCCGTCTGACTGAAGGTGCCTGAAACGCCCATCACATCGTCGGGCATCAGGCCCGCTTCAAGGATCTGCTCGTGGGCCCGGTCTCGGTCGTCGCCGGTCCGTTTGGTGAGCAGGCAGGTCATCTCCCCCGTTTCGTCTTCGAGACCCCAGATGAGGTGACCGTTCTTGGTGTATCGAGGCTCGTTGACCAAGCCGATGGCCACCGCCTTGTTGTCGTACCCTTGGTAGCGCGAACTCTCTGCCAGCAATCTCGAGATTTCCTGATGCTTGCGAGGCAGGTTGGAATTCTGAATGATGAGTTTGCGAATGCTCTTCAGGCGGTCGTTGAAACAGGCCGTGATATCCGACATCTTCCCTTCCGTGGTGGAATTCCCGGTGATGTCGTAATGGACCGAAATGTCCGACGAGGCATCGCTGGCGAGCATTGAGAAATCTTGCACATTCCAGTCTGGCAGGTTGTTTCTCAACATCAAGTCAACCGGTTCGGGTTCGTGCAACGGCGCTACGGTTCTTGCGAGGTCGGTTGCTGGTTGAGCCACGATCTCTGGAGGGGTGGAGGCTGGTGCGATTCCCCCCTCAGCGTGCGTCACCATTTCGTCCAGCATGGATGCGGTGAGCATGCCGCCGGAATAGTTCAAGGCGTCCGCCGCTTGAATGACCGCTTTTGCGTTCTCAAGGCCCATCAGACGTTCCTGGAGCGATTGAGGTGCCAGCAGTTTTTGCTGCCTCAAAAGGGCAGCAATGTTGGACCATGGCTCACCCATGAACGGAAGAACGCCCGACGATTCAAAAGGTATGTGGGTGGAAAGGAAGGAAGGTGTTCTTCATTCCTCGCCGTCAGTCCATTCAACTTCGTGACCGATTTCGTCCTTGTCTTCCTCGCCGTCCCATGCTTCATCCTGCCACGGGGCTTGTTCGCGAGCAGCCTCTTCTCGCCGTGCTCGCTCTGCTTCTCGTTCCGCTTCTTGGCGTTGGGCTTCTTCGACATCGTAGCGCTCCTGTTCTTGGGCTTCTTGCATCCGTGCGAATGCATCGTCCCAGCAGTTCATGGCTGTGAGAATAGCAAAGTGAACGAAGCCAGCCTTGTTTTCTGCACGTGTTCCACCGATTTGTGTTCGAATGGCATTGGCCCATGTTCGGGAAGCGATGCCGACATAGACGGTGCCGACAGGCTTGGAACTTCCTTCATTGGTGGGTCCGGCTATGCCCGTGACCGCGATGGCAAAATCTGCGTTGGCTCGACTCAGCGCTCCTTTGGCCATTTGAATGGCGACTTGGGCGGATACGGCGCCCTTGGCTGCAAGTTCTTCGGGGTCCACGCCCAATTCCTCCACCTTTGCCTCGTTGGCATAGGTGATGAACGAGCGACCGAACCACGAACTGGAGCCAGCAATGTCGGTCAGAGTGCTTGCAAGCAGCCCTCCCGTACAGGATTCTGCGAGGGTGATGGTGTATCCACCTTTTTTCAGGCGACGGCTGAGTTTGGCAGCCGCGGCTTGGATTGTCGCATCCATTGTATTGGTCTCACGGCTTCATCTCTTGAGGTTACCGCCCGTGGCGGATTCTTGAAAAGGTGGTCACATTAGGGCTCACTGGGTCTGTGGTCTAGCGGCTATGACACCTCCCTTACACGGAGTTGATCGAGGGTTCGAGTCCCTCCAGACCCACTACCATAGATGTGCTTCAATGGGCTGGTTATCGGCGATGACCTGGGTGATTCCGGAGGTGCGCTGCAGCGTAACAGGGTCGTCGTCAGCATCCACCATGAGCAAGTGCACGGCTCGCATCCAGAGGCCTTGGTTGACCGTTGCCCCTCGGTGGTCCACTGCCACCAGCACATCTTCGAGTTCACTGAACGCCAGCGCTGCTGTGGCATGCTCGAGTTCTTCAGCAGCGACAAGTAGCCATCGCATACCTTGCAGGTCGTGACGAATGTCTCGGCCAAGTTCAGAAAACCGAATCACGTTCATGCGCTCACACCTTGTATCGCAGCAGGGCCACTGCGCCGCCAAACCCGAGCAGTTGTTCTCCTGCATCGTGGTCGGCCGAACATTGAACGACTTGCCCTGAGAATTGTTCAACGGTTGAGGTGAGGTCAACCCATGGCAGGCCATCGCAGGTCGCATCGGGCTGTCGAAGCACATCAGCGCTGATGAGCAGCGTCTCCACCGCTCCTTCTTCGACGGCCTTTCTCAAACCAGCCACCCCGTACGTCACGGCACCGTTGGTCGACATCCGCTTCCAAGCCTCTTCGAGCAGGCTGATTTCTTGAACCATGTGATGTTCGGAAAGCAACTGACCAGCCAAGCCGTCCCGCAGCACTTCATTTGCTGCTCCTCGCCCACCCATGCTCGTTCCAATGGAAACCATGTGGCGGCGATGGCCCGCTGCCTTGAGATCCGCCATCATGTTGTCTCGGTTTTTCCCCGGACCACAAATGACCATCGGCATTTCGGGGTCGAGTTGTTGCGTCAATCCATCAATGACCGAGGCTCGGAACCCTGAGGAAACGCCTTGTGATTGCCTGAGGTCGCCGCGTTTTCCTCCTCCTCGCATCGTCCAAGTGGCGCTTTCTCTCAACCCACGTCCGGTGACGAAGAACAGAATGATTTCGTCCCCCTCGACGACCAGCAGGGCCACTTGGTGCTGCGCAGCCGATGCGATGCTCTGATCGAGGAGGTCGGCATCGTGTTTGTGAAAGCCTCCTGGCGATGACAAGAGCACTTCGTCACGTAACTCAACGATGTGGGTGTGATGCAGGCCGACATCCACAGGGGCCTCTTGAATGATGCCGTGCACGCGAAGGGTATCGGAGAAGGATTGATGGTCAGTGTGTTCGACACTCAAGCGGATCCACATTTTCTTGCGTTCCGCCTGTTTTGCACGACCTCCTTCGTCGCCCCCGGTCGTTTGGTCACGTCGTTCACCCAACATGCCCAGCGACATGCCCGGTTTTACCAGTCGTACCAGCACCCACAAATCATCGAGATGGGTCACGCGAAGACGCCATTCATCGTGGTCCCGCGCAAGAACTTCCATTCCCTCACCCAAACACGCCGATGAGGTTCCCGTCTTCATCCATATCCATATCCAACCCTGCAGGTCGCTTTGGAAGACCGGGCATGGTCATCATGTCGCCAAGCACGGCCACGACAAATCCCGCACCTGCGTTTAATCGAAATTCACGGACGGGCACGGTGAACCCAGAAGGTGCGCCAAGCAAAGAGGCGTCATGGGAAAACGAATACTGTGTTTTGGCCATGCACACGGGAAGATGCCCGTAACCCCACGACCGAATGCGAGCCAATTCGCGCTCGGCTTTGGCGGTGAGTGAGAGACCCTCGGCCTTGTAGAGCCGTGTGGCGATGGCGTTCGCTTTCTCCAAAACATCTGTCTCGGGAGGAAACAAGGGAACGAAGGGGCGACCGGCCGCAACGTGATTTTGCACCGCTCGAACCACGGCTTCAGCGAGGTCTTTTCCACCGGCCCCGCCGTTGGCGTGGACTTCGGTCACGCAGACAGCGTGGGCCCCACTCTCGTGAGCAGCACCCGTGATGGCGGCGATTTCTGCATCGGTGTCGCTGGTGAATTTGTTGATGGAGACGACCACGGGAACACCGAACGCTGCCATGTTTCGGATGTGTCGGTCGAGGTTCGTTTTTGCTCCCATGAGGGTTGCATCGACGTTTTCTGCTTCCAGTGTTGCTTTGTCCGGACGAATGCCGCCTCGGTCGCCAAACGCGCCCCCGTGAAGTTTCATGGAGCGGACCGTGACGTTCATGACGACACAATCCGGGGCTTTGCCTGAGGTTGCCGCTTTGATGTGCATGAATTTCTCAGCCCCCATGTCCGAGCCAAAACCGGCTTCCGTCACCACAATGTCGGCGCTTGCGAGGGCCATTCGGTCAGCGATGATGCTCGAATTGCCGTGAGCGATGTTGGCAAATGGCCCTCCGTGGATAAATGCAGGATTCCCCTCAAGCGTTTGCGTGATGTTGGGCAGGAAGGCTTGGCGCAGGAGCAGGGCCATGGCGCCTGCAGCGCCGATGTCTTCCGCTTTGACCGGATTTCCTTCCGTTGAGGTCCCGACCACAATGTTACCCAATCGAGCGCGCAGATCTGCATAATCGGTGGCGAGAACGAGGATGGCCATCACCTCACTTGCTGCCGTGATGTCAAAGCGGTCTTCCCTGACCATGCCGTTGGCAGGGCCGCCTTTGCCGACCGTGACGTTGCGCAAGGCTCGGTCGTTCATGTCGATGACCCGGGGCCATGAAATGCGACTGGGGTCGAGTTTGCAGGCGTTGCCGTGTTTGAGGTGGTTGTCGATGAGGGCTGAGAGGAGGTTGTGCGCTGAGGTCACGGCGTGAAGGTCACCCGTCAAGTGCAGGTTGATGTCCTCCATCGGGAGGACCTGTGCGTGACCTCCTCCTGCCGCACCGCCTTTGATGCCGAAGACCGGCCCCATGGAAGGTTCTCGAATGACACAGGTGGCGGATTGGCCAATGGCACACAATGCTTGCGTGAGACCGATGGTCGTCACCGTTTTTCCTTCGCCAAACGGCGTCGGGTTCACCGAGGTCACGAGCACCATGCTTCCCTGCGGCTTCGAAAACCGTTCTTTCAGCGCTGACCAGCTCACCTTTGCGACACCGTTACCCATCAGCATCAGTTCGTGGGAAGAGATGCCAAGTTTCCATGCAACCGCTTCAATCGGCTCCATTTTTGCAGCACGAGCAATCTCAAGGTCGGAGGCCATGGCTCCTTTGCGCCTCGTTGAGTCTTTGAAACCCTCGCTCACGCTGGAGGCTTAGGTGCCGATTTTGTCACCTCAAAACAAGGTGCGCCGGCTTATTCTTCCTTCATCGTACCGAGGTAGTCGGGCAGATCGACTCCGGCCATCTTGGCAACGTCGTGAACGGGAGGCAGGCTCTGGATGAGCGATGAGACGAAGTTGGAGGTTGCTCCACCTTCGCCACCGTTGTTCCCGGAGTCCCACACGGTGATCTTGTCGATCTTGAGGTTCGCAATCGCTTCCGTCTGGCGAGCGACCAATTCCTCAATCTTCTCAACCATCAGCAGTGTTGCAGCAGCCTTGGCGTCCCCACCAGCGCTGGCGACCAACTGAGCGTACCCTGCGGCCTTCGCTTCAAGAACAGCACGTTGACCTTCTGCTTCGGCGTTGTAGGCGGCGAGCGTAGCGTCGGCTTGACCTTTCGCAATCCGGCGCTGGCGCTCTGCTTCGGCTTCGGCTGCAATCTCAATCTGTTGCTTGGAAACTTCCTCACGGGCGATTTCCTCCGCACGCAGGCGCTGACCTTCAAACTCGTACTGAGCCTTCTCGATTTCGACTTGGGCCTTGCGCTTGGCGACTTCGGAACGCTTGAGGGCCTCGGCTTCCTTTTCGGCCAAGTCGGCGTTGTAGCTGGCAATGTCGGCACGGGACAGGTTTTCACCTTCCACAGCCTTGGATTCTTGTTGCTGAACGAAGACACGACGGTCCGCTTCGGCTTCCTTCTGACCTTTGTCGGATTCTGCACGGTTTTTGGCAACCTGGATTTCACGGGTTCGGTCAGCTTCTGCCTGTCCAACAGCACCGTCACGGGTAGCATTTGCTCGGTCGACGTCGGCAGCGGCAATGGCTTGTGCAGCGGCCTTGGCACCAATGGACTTGATGTAGTCGGCTTCGTCGGTGATGTCCGTGATGTTGACGTTGATGAGGTAGAGACCAATCTTGTGCAACTCGGTGTCCACGTTGTTGACCACTTGGCTCAAGAAGGCTTCACGGTCACCGTTGATTTCTTCGATGGTCAATGATGCAACCGTCAAACGAAGTTGACCAAAGATGATCTCCTTGGCCATGTCTTCAATCGCCGCCTGGTCGAGGTTGAGCAGACGCACAGCAGCATTTTGCATGATGGAGGGTTTGGTGTCAATACCGATGGTAAATGTCGAAGGCACGTTGATGCGGATGTTTTGTTGCGAGAGAGCGTGCTCGAGGTTGATGTTGATGGTCATCGGTTTGAGGTCGAGGAACGCATAATTCTGCACCAGTGGCCAAACGATTTTTCCACCGCCGTGGTAACATTTTGCAGCACCAGCGCCCTGCGTGTTACCGTAAACAACCAGGATTTTGTTGGCCGGTGCAAGTTTGTAGCGGCTGGTGGCGATGTACACGGTTGCCAATACGGTGATGACAAACAAAGCGATGCCGATGAGAATAAGCGTATCCATCATGAGTGAGCCACTCTACTTCTCCTTTAAGAGACTTAACACGGCAATATGCTTCACTCTTCTTCGGTCGCTACAGCGTCAGCAACCTTGAGCGGCTTGACCACCAAGATCTCTGCAATGTTGCCCGTGACCACAACGAACTTGCCGGTCTCGATGGTGATGGTTTCGTCTTCAGCAACCGCTTCACATGTGCGCAATGCGTCTTGGAATTCAACCTGAACTTGCCCGGACTGCCCGGGTTTGATGGTTCGGTACACCGTGCCTTTCGCTCCAAGAGCTTGGCTGTGAGAAACGGTCCCGTCGGTCTCAAGCCCAGCAATGGCCTGAAACACTTTTCCGACAACCCACATGGATGAGATGCCTGCGATTGAACCTGCGGTGATGGCCGGAAGTGCGCCGTATTCTCCTTGGGAGACAGCGAGGCCGAAGATGCCGAACATCATCATGAAACTGAGTAATCCTTGGATGGTAAGCATGTGGAAGACGCCCTCAGCATCCATTTCGAAGCTCACATCAAGGAAGGGGATGGCGTCTGCAATACCGTCGGCGACACCTCCGATCAGGACGAGGATGAAGTAGATGATGAAGAGAATCGTCCCAATGACGGCCATGGCTGCAAAGAAGACATCGATGCCCGAGATATCACCCAATCCAAAAAATTCCAATATCGTTGAAAACCCCAGCATCCGTTCACTTCCTCTTGTCCTTTCCTTGTTTCTTTTCCACATCAATGTTCTGCTGTTTTTTCAGAGGTCTGATGTAGATGAAGTAGTAATGGCCGTAGACGATGGGACCCAACGCACCACCAACGAGGGCGCCAACTCCCCATGCAGGCAGACCGATGGCGACACCGATGAGAAGCACGACCAGCAGTGAAATGAGAATGAAGGCTTTCTCAAACAGCATCATGAAGATGTTGTCACGGTTTCCATTTACGCGGTCCTTGAGGATGAAAACTTCCATCAAGCCCGGCATAGGGATTCACCATCAAACCGCATTGAGAAGAATCTCAAAGATGACGATAATGAAGATGTAAAGGCCGGCAATGAACACCAACGGTGGAGCGTTGTCCGCTTCCATTTGCCCTTTGCTGATCGATTTTGGAATCTCTTCGCCGAAGGAGGATTCGTAGGCTCGTTCGTTTTTGTTGGACTGATAGATCAGAAACACCACGGTGGCGATAATAATGCCCCATGATGCTCCGAACACCGTGCCCAGGGCATCTTGAAATTCAGCCCACATTTTGAACGTCATGTAGGTGCCAAGACCTGCAGTCATCCACCCAACGGCTTTTCCCATGGGAGTTAGCAAGACCCACTCCCTCTTGAAGGTTGAGACGGCAGTTCGTCGCCTTTTTGTGTTGTAAGGCCGTGGTTGCAGCATGGCCGTGATTCGCTATGGAATTGCAGGCCAACCTGTTGACCACAGTCTCTCTCCTTTGCTTACAGCGCTTGTCGCTGCCCATCTTGGGTTGCCATCGGATGAAAAACGGTTGAAGATGGAACTCATCGATGTCCCGACGATGACCGATGCCTTGGCTTGGGGCTACGCGGGAGCGGTTCCCTCCCAACGGGAATGGGTGTACACAGGGTCAGTCTTCGGGAAGTTTCGGACATCTGCTCTCGTCAAGCGTGCCGTCGAAGCGGCGATGGAGGTGGAGCATCCTCACCCCTCGCTGGCTCCGATAAACACCGAACCGTTCCTTCCTTCTGTCGTGGGGTCGACAGGTTTGCCGACCCGCATGTTTGATGAAGAAATCTGGATCAATTTGACGGCTCCCCTCAAGCATCAACTGGACTCGAGCGCGGTGATGTGCATCGACGATTCCATGAAAACGAAATCGGTGAACGCCCTTCGTTGGGACGGCAAAGGATGGTGGTGTGCCGGCTTGGACGGCGAAGGTGTTCGTGAGGTGCTGCAGCATCACGGTGTGGGTGCTCACGAGCGTGTTTTGGGTCTCGCCGGAGGCGGGGGCGGAGCCCGCTCAACCGCCGCCTCTTGGGTTCGTGCGGGTGGCTCCGTTCATCCGCTTCAGAGTCGAAGGGCGTTGGAAGAGGGTTCGTGGTCGGCATCCCTCACGGACGACCCACCTGCGGCCTACGTGGATTTTGACGGGACGGTTGTGCTTGAAGACGGCGAAGGTTTGCTGTTGAGGGCCACATATTCACCGATGATGGGTTCCTATGATTCAAGGATCAAGCAACTCTCAACCCCGCATCTCGATGGAAGATGGCTCCTTGCTGCTCAACACTTGGCGTGCTGGCGAACCCTGTGGGCGCCCGAGTTGGGCGACCGCCTTCCGACACTGGACTTGTTGCTGTCTCGCCTGCTGATGGCGGAATCTGTGTTGGAAAGCTATGCAACTTGACGAAGGTTCTATGTCAAAGCGATTGGAGGTGAGAACGTGAAGCACAACCCTGCATGGCGTGGCTGCTTGCCTTCGTTCTTTCTTGTTGTCCTCCTCTTGGCTCCGGTTGTTTCGAGTGCGCAGCCGGAAAACACCGACTTCCAGCCCAGCCATCAGGGGGTTGACTTTCCCGTCGGTTGGACGGAGTTCAACCTCAACGGCCCTTTTAGCCCGCAAGTTCGCATGGTCTATCCAGCAATGTTTGATGGGGAAGACAAGGAAATGGCGGGAAACGGCCCCTTCCCTTGGGCGGTCCTCATCGGTGATTCGGGCGAAGCGATTGACGGTTACATGATGCTGGTTGAGCAAATCGTTCAGCGGGGCTACATCGTGGTCGTCAGCCAACCCATGTCCGATGAGACAGACATCGAGAACACCCTTGACTTCCTCGATGCGGTCATGGGTCACATGGCCTACCAAAACCAATCCAACGCCTACGTGGCTGGCACGGCAACGAACATTGATGTCGAACACTGGGCGCTTCTCGGTCACGGGAAAGGTGCTGCTGCCGCCTATCTTTCCTTTCCGTTTTGGCAACTATCCACGCAGGCGGAAGACCATCAGCCTCCCCGAGGGCTCGTTGGATTCGCCATGGATTTGGAAGACCTCCAAGAAGAATTTGAATGGACCGATGTCACCTCATCGCCTGAATTTTCTTCACCCAACACCGGTTTGTTCATGACGGGCACGGTTGACGAAGTCGCACCTTCCCAAGCGACGATGGAACGGGTCGAAACCATCGGTGGTATGGCCTGGCACTGGATGCATTTGCTCGGTGCAGACCACTACCAGTTCCAAGACACGCGCTCCATCTTTGAAAACGACGGAGACCCCACGTTGAGCCAAAGTGCACAGATTGAGATTGCTACCGAGCACACCGTTGCGTATCTTGACACGGTCATCCGTGGCGACCACGCTCGGTATCGGGATGCCTTCAACCGGGCCGAGGGTCCAAGGATTGTCAGCGATGGGAGCGCTTACATCGATGAATCGCTCGAAGCAGCACGCTTCCTCGTGTTTCATGATGTGGTGGTCAACCACGACGGATTCACCACCCTGAACGCCTCGGACACCCTGACCATTCACGCCAATTGGACGCTTCGCAACGGCGATGGGTTCCACGACTTGCCAGCTGGCTGGGACGTGAACGTCACCTGTGGTTGGGACGGTGGGCCGTGGGTAGCCCATGCCGACCTGGACGCCAACGGAACGGTCTCGTGTCAGTTTCCGATGGCCCCCGTAGCACCCGGTCCTCAGAAGGCATGGCTTCGCTTGGAAGTTGAGGGTGCGCCGTCGCATTTGGGTGCCCAAGCCGTACGGGGAAACACCCCGGTCGAGGTTCTCTATCCCCAACCAACGGTGTTTGTGCCCCAGCACGGCGAGACGACCCTCTCGGTTGAGGAGGTCGCTGTGGACCCTGACGGGCAAACGGTCCGGGTCGTTGAGGCCACGTTGGTCGGCATTGATGCTTCCCACTTCAACGTCGAGGTGATTCAAGAGGGTCAAGAACTTCGGGTTCATCACGCCCTCGACGAGGAATGGCTTGGAGAATGCATGCTGGAACTTCAACTTCGAAGCGACGGTGGCGTGTTGGATGAGGTCAACACCACGCTGCGCGTGATGCTCACGCCGGTGGACGACCAGGTGGTCAAGAACGGGACGGTCCCGATTCAGGAGATGAACGAGGACGGACAACCCATCGTTTTCGACCTTGGAACCATCGTCAGTGATCCCGAGGGAGAAGACCTTCAGATTCGCCTTGATGGTGGGGTTGCGGGAGAACAAGATCCGGTGCGCTACGTTATTGACGGGGATATCATCACCCTCACGCCGCTTGAAAATCGCTACGGGGCAACCGTGCTACGCTCGACCGTGAGCGATGGATACAACCCGCCGATTGAACTTGAAATTCCCGTCGTTGTGAATGCGGTCAACGACCCGGTTACGGTGAACCTCTCCGCGTGGACCGGCGACATCATCATGGATGAAGACACCACCTTCGCCTTGGACCTCACCGTTCTTGCTTACGATGTTGATGAAGACCCGCTTGTTTGGACCATTGAAGGGGTGCCTGCAGCGTTGACGGCGATTCAGGAGAACGATTCTCTGCTCGTGACTCCATCTCGCGATGTCAACGGTGTGTTCAGCGGACTGTGGCTGAACGTGTCCGACGGGTCGACGAGCCATGCATTTTCCTTCAACGTCGATGTTCGGCCCGTGGGTGATGTACCCGTTGTGAGCATCACGAGCATTGAGCGAAACGAAGGAAGCGACACCGCCACCATGCAGTGGACCGTTCTTGACGTGGACGGTGAGGTCAATACCGATGGGCAGGTCCTCATTGACGGCAATGAAGTCAGCTCGAACCATTCGTGCCTTGAAACCACGCCCGGTGCCTATCAGTGCGTGACCCTCATCCCTCTTGGAGCGACAAGCAACACGTCGCTCTATGTTCAGTTGGTCATCCATGACATGGAACTTGACCGTAATGTGATTGCCGACAGGGTCGTTGACCCGTCGCAAGGTGGCCAAACCGCCCAACCTTCCAGCGAGGCGGACGATGCGGCTGGAGTGGTCGTGGTATGGGTGCAAACCATCCTCGTGCTCGTCATCATCGTTGGGTCAATGCTCGCGGGATGGTTGATGTGGTCGAGCAAACAGACGGCCGAGGCCTCCGTGACACAGGCCTCAACCGAAGAGGAGCCTCAGGCCTCGGGTGGGGGATTGCTTGCTCGTGCTGAGCGGCTTAAATGATCACAGCGGAATGTTGCCGTGCTTCTTTGGCGGGGACCATTCCCGCTTCGTCTTGAGGATGTTGAGGGCTCTGCAAAGCCGGAGTCGGCTTTCTTGAGGTTCGATGACATCGTCAAGCCAACCGTTGCGAGCAGCGACATACGGGTCGCCAAACTTGGCTTTGTACTCGTTGACAAGTTGCAAACGGACCGCTTCCTTCTCATCGTCAGGGGCCGCTTGAATCTCCCGTCGATGGATGATGTTGACTGCACCTTCCGCCCCCATGACGGCCAGTTCAGCGGTTGGCCATGCCACGTTGTAGTCGCTTTGAAGGTGCTTGCAGGACATGGCGAGGTAGGCGCCTCCGTAGGCCTTTCGTGTGACCAAGGTGAGTTTCGGGACCGTGGCTTCTGCATAGGCAAAGAGCAGTTTTGCTCCGTGACGAATGATACCACCCCATTCCTGAACCACGCCTGGAAGGAAGCCTGGTACGTCTTCAAAGGTCAGGAGTGGAATGTTGAACGCATCACAGGTTCGGATGAACCGAGCGGCTTTGATGGATGCATCGATGTCAAGACAACCTGCCAACACTTTCGGTTGGTTGCCAACCACGCCAACGGTGTTTCCGTTCATCCGTGCAAATCCAATGATGATGTTGTCGGCATAGGACGGGAACAGTTCCATGAACATCCCGTCGTCAACGACCTCTTCAACCACCTTCACCATGTCATAGGGTTTGTTCGGGTTATCGGGGACGATGTCCTGGAGCGTTTCGTTGGGTCGGTCAACCGGGTCGGGTGTCGGCACCAACGGTGGGTCGGCCATGTTGTGGTCGGGCAAGAAGGAGAGCAACATCGCCGCCAATTCACAGGCGTCTTCCTCATCTTCTGCAATCAGCGAGGCGATACCGGACCGCGAGGCATGCAGACTTGCCCCGCCAAGACCAGCAGCATCGACCTCGCCGCTGAGAACTTCGGGTGTTTCAAGCGGCGAAGAAAGGAACAACTGTCCGTGTTCTTCTCCGAGAATGGTGAAATCTGAAAGCGAAGCCGCAAGGGCAGAAACGCCAACAACCGGTCCAAGAACGAGGCTGATCATGGGGATTCGGCCGCTGCACTGGACCAGTCTGTCAAGCATCTCGCCGGTTCCAGCCAGTGCATTGACTCCGTCTTGGGCGCGCTGCCCTCCGCCGTCCCACATGCAGACGATGGGCGCCTTCGCTCGTTCTGCCATTTCGACGACTTTGGCGATTTTGAGGGCATGCATCTCGCCCATGCTTCCGCCATGAACGCTGAAATCTTGGGCGAAACAGTAGATTCGGCGACCTTCAATCGTACCCTGTCCCGCCACGACGCCGTCGCCCAGCGTCTGGTGGAGGAACATGTTGTGATCGTCGGTCCGGTGCGTCACGAACGTGTCCAGTTCAAGGAACGAATCCTCATCGAGCAACATCGAGATACGGTCTCTTGCCGTTCCCCTTCCGCTGGTCCGAATCGCCTCTTGACGCTTCAAGCCCCCGCCCATGCGTGCTGTTTCACGCTTGGAGCGGAGGTCCTCAAGGCGTTGTTCTGCGTTCCCTTCCACGATTTCTCCACTCCAACACGGTTTTTCATTCAAACGCTCATTCCATCAATCGTTCTCGGTGTTCGCCGCACAGGTTCTCTTGCATGGCTTCAGCGACCTTCATGCCTTGGGAAAGCACCCAGTGAAGTTTGGTCATGGTTGCCTCCGGCGTTGAATTGACGCCGTGCCCCAACAACCCCATGTCCTGTTGCTTTCTTCCTTTGGAGTACACGTTCATGTCGACGGGGCCATGGATGCACTGGTTGACGATGACCACCGGCAATTCACGGTTGACGCAGCGAATCAAACTCCGCCAGAGCTGTTGGTTTTCAGGTGCGTCGTTTTGGGGGTCGTCGATGGGGAGGTGGCCCAAACCGGTGCCGTGAATGATGACCCCCTGAACGCCGGTGTTGACAACTGCCTCGACATGTTCGGCATGCAACCACGGACCGGCAACAAATTGAGCGAGTCGTTGTCCGGTTTCAAACAAGGCTGGGCTTGACGTTGGTGAGCGGTGTGTTCCTTCTTGCTGTGCCGCCTCGTACCACGGGAGCAGGTCGGTCGAGAACCCATCGGGGGTGAGTGTGAGTTTCGCAATCGGTTGTGCATTGATGGGGTGGTAAGCGTCTCGCCTCGACGAATGCATCTTTCGTACGCCCAAACCCGAGTGAACGGCCAGAACACCATCGCTCGAAGTGTCGTGCATCACGACCACCGCTCCGTCGCCCACCGACCCGAGAGGGGCAGGTGCATTGGCAGCCCAATGCACCGCAGCAAGCAGGTTTTCGGTGGCATCGGAAGAGCCGCGGTCACTGGACCGCTGAGAGCCAACCATCACGATGGGACCCGCCGGGCGGCCGCCTTTCCCTGCAAACGCGAAGTTCAGCGCCGATGAGGTGATGTGAAGCGTATCGGTGCCGTGGGAAATCACAACGCCACGATACCCTTCCTGAAAGGCTTGAGCACAGGCTTCTGCCATGATGTTCCAGTGTTGAGGTCGAATGTCGTCGCTGAACATGTTCCCGATTTTAACCGCGTCAAGTTGGGCGATGGCAGCCAATTCTGGCAGGGCATCAAGGAGTTCTTGCGGCTCAAATTTCGCTTCAACTGCACCCGTGGCATAATCAACTTTTGATGCGATGGTTCCTCCGGTGTGGATGAGTCGAACCCTTGGCAGATTTGCGTCTGCTTCGGGATTGACGTATTCAGGAGGCTCTGCACCGGCCGGTTGGTCAAGTTGGTCCCAAGAATGGAGCGCTTCGTTTGGAAAACTCACGTTGTATCCGTTGTCGAGTTTGATGGTGATGTGTTTGGGTGCGGTCGGGGGCAAGACCAACCCGAGGTGTTCCACCTCTCCGTTCAGCGTTAGGAAGGTGGCTTTGACGCGTAAACCGACATCGGGTGCATCCACCATGCATTCTTGGTGGCCAAGTCGCCCCATGAATGAATCGCTTCACTGAGACAAATCCTTGACCTTCTCGACGAGGTCCATCCGACGCAGACGCCAAATGCCAATCGGGGTCATGGCGACGGCAATCACCACCACGCCTGCCATCAACTGATAGGCGACGCTCGGCACGATGACGATGGCGACAAAGAACTGCCAGGAAGAGAACGAAGCAGCCAGGCCAACGGCACCCCCGTAAGCAAAGGCCACACCAACCAAGCCACCGATGATACCGATCAAGAGGCTCTCGAACAGAAGCATGAATCCGAGACTACGAGTCGAGGCGCCCAAAACACGCAGGGTAGCGAGTTCAAAATCTCGCTCGGCCACGTTCATGATCATCGTGTTGAACATCACGGCGATGGTGAACATCAGTCCCAAGTACATCATCGCCTGGAAGATTTGCGTTTGCTGCTCAATGAGGCTGTTCATGCCGTCGATGAGGGTCTGCCGCTCGACCACGCCCATTGAGATTTCAGCGAGTGATGCGTCCACCTCAACCCCCTCGGGCAAGGCGAGGTACATCGAGGTTGCATTGACTCCCAACGCCTCCCCGAGATCAGCTCTCAAGAAATACATGGTGCGAACCAACTCACCACGGGTGACGCCGACGACAAGGACATCGTGTTCAACACCGTTCACAAGAACGGTGTGTTCTTCGCCGACACTCCATCCCAAGAACACCATTGAGCCTTCGTCCATCATGACCTCACTCGGTCCGCTGCTGGATTGCGGGCGTTCGCCCTCAATCACGTTGACGTTCCTCATCCCGGTCTCGTAGGAGTTGAAGCCCACGAGCGTGAACACGCGCTCCAAACCGTCGGCATCGTCCACCGTCCCGAGGGGCATTTCAATGAGGGACTCGTAGGTTGCCCCCCGTTCGTCTGCCCACTGGATAATGCTGGCTTCGCCTCCCTCACCGAGGTACACTTGGGCGTCCCAGGATTGTTGTTCTTCAAGCCCGCCAACGATGGTGTCTTGCAGACCTGCCGACATCATTTGGACCGAACCGAACAGCATCAATGAAATGCCAACGGCGAGGAAGGTCATCGTTAATCGAATGGGTTTGCGAACACTGGAACGGATGGACAGACCCAAGGTTGTGGGCATCCACGATGTCAAGCGACGCAAAAGGTTGGAACCCACGCGAACCTGATTTTGGCCGCTCAACACTTCGAGGGGGTCAAGGCGGCTTGCCTTCCATGCTGGAAAAGCCCCAGAGAGGAACACCACCAACATGGTTGGAAGCATGATGCTCGTGTACAATGCCAGCGGTACTTCACGCTCGGTGATGGGGAGCCCAACAATGCCTTCGTAGAAATTCAGCATACCGTTCACGCCCCAAGGACCCACCATCGCACCAAGCCCACAACCAATTGCCCCGATGGCGATGGGTGCGATCAGGTACCCTGTCATCAGGGACTTTCGGTTGACGCCAAGTGTTCGCAGCACAGCGATTTCTTTGGCCTGGCTTTGGACCAACCGCTGAAGGCTGAGGACGATGGTGATGGAAGCAATCGCTGCGATCATGACGGTGAACGGAACGCTTGTCCGTTTCGCACTTTCAAGGTCTTGGCGCATGATTTCAACCGGTTCGTTCTGGCCCCTGTCCCTGACCCGTCCCTCCAGTTCGGCAATTTCGAGGGCGTCGGAGACAAGTGCTTTCACCGCATCGATTTCATCACCTTCGTAGGCTTCCGTGTCAGGCAGGTCGAACGAAGGTGTCCCCTCAACATCGAGGAGGAGGGTGTTGCTGCTTCCCAGAGAGGTGTTGGTGAGGCGTGCCATGCCGCTGTCAGAGACATAACCGACGACGTACTGGCCCGCCTCAGGGGGGAACAGCGAGCCTTCCGGTGCCATGAACACATGAAGTGGATGGTACCCAATGCCGACGATGTTGAACTCCAACGACGCACTTCCAGCCCCAATGGTGACGGTGTCACCAAGGGACAACTCCAAGGCCTCGACAACGTGTGCGTCGATGACGATTTCATCTGCATTTGAAGCGACTCGGCCTTCAGTGTGCCCTTCAGGCATCCAAATCTTGTCTGCGTTGGCCTTCTCCGGAATGCCGTGCCACAAGGAATTGATGATGTGTGTGCCCGTATCGTTGGTATGGAACATGGTGCCTTGTACGATGGTTCGTCCTTCACAAGAGTCAAGGGCTGCGATATCCGACGACCAAGATGTTTCCAAGGCGTCGCAGAAGGTTGCGATGTCATCGGCTGACCACGAGGCGCTTCGGTTGTCAATCCAGAGGTCAGCCAAATTGGACCCCCCCTCGTCATCCGCTTGAAGCGTATCGTACATGCCTTCGACGTTGTGTGAATACCCACCAAACGTGATGCCGGCAAACACGCCAACAGAGACCATCAACACGACGGCCAACAGGCGCAATTTGGTACGCCACAGGCTTCGTGCCAACCGTTTGTTTAGGAGTGCGGACACAACCTCACCTCACGCTTCTTCGTCGTTACCCGTTGCCTCGTCCGAGACGATCTTCCCGCTGTCAATGCGGATGACACGGGTGGCATATTTCACCAGCCCCTCGTCGTGGGTGACGAAAACGGAGGTGATGTTTTCTTGCTTGCACGCACTTACCAAGGCCTCCATGACCCTGTTGGACGTTTCCGTGTCGAGATTGCCCGTGAGCTCATCACCGAGCAGCAGCGTGGGCCGCTTGGCGATGCTTCGTGCGATAGCGACCCGTTGTTGTTGGCCGCCGCTGATTTCACCCGGGAACCGGTCCACTTCAGCCTCTAAACCAACCAACTTCAGCAATTCCTTGGCTCGAGCAGGGTCTTTCTTTCCGGCAAGTTCCTGAATGAGGAGGATGTTCTCAAGAACTGTGAGGTCCTGAAGGAGGTTGAAGAATTGGAACACATAGCCAATGTTGTCACGACGGAAGGCCGTCATCTTCTCGGAGGCGTTGCGGGGGACTTCGTCGCCGTGGAACGTGTAGGAGCCGCCCGTGGGGCTGTCCAACGCTGAGAGGCAATTGAGCAAGGTGGTCTTGCCTGAACCAGACGGGCCCAAGAGAATGACGCGCTCGCCCTCATCGATGGTGAAATTCACCCCGTCAAGGGCTCTCACGACCCCCGCTGGTGTTTCGTAATGCCGTTGGATGTTTTCCATCTGTAGCAATCGGTTGGTCATGTGATTCAATCCACCGGGCTCGTCGCCTGCTTATAGTGTTCACTTGGAGTGGTTGTTTTGGTGCCGGGAGCGGGGCTCGAACCCGCGACCTTCGGATGTCTCAGACACCACAAGGGGCTTTGCACGTCATACGATCGCCTTGAAGGCTGCCCTATGAGTCCGACGCGCTACCAACTACGCCACCCCGGCCTGTCCCGTGGGTGAGCCCTTCCCTCTTTGAACAAATCGGAAGAACAACCCCCGAAGAACCTCTGCGATTCGGACAAAAACCAACCGTAGTGTTCTAACACTTGCTCGGCTCCGCTTTGGATATGGTGGACCTCAAAACGGCCATGGCGGCGGCGCAAGCCGAACGCAAAAAACGTGATGGGGCAAAGAACGAAGAGAAGAAAAAAAGACGCTCAGGAGCCGATCTCGGCATTGAACCGTTTGACCCCGCGAAATACGCCAAGAAAGAAAGGGCAGATACGGCGTCCATGTGGTTGGTCATCTTCTACGCCACCGTTGTAACGATGCTGATGCGTTACGTCTTGATGCCCTCCACCACGCTCGACAAGACGGATGTCCTCTATTTGCTTCCGCTCACCATGATGATTTTGATTCCTCAACTCCATCGAATGGTGATGCCCGAGCGTTTCAAAGAGCACTACACCAAAGGAACATGGTTCAAAGCCTTCTTCCTCTACACCTTCACCTTCCTCTCGCTTTCGTTCCTCATTGTGAATCCGCCGTTTGGTGACATCGTGGCCCCGCAACTTGCGCAAGATTGGGGCGTCGTGGTGGACGAGGACGGGACATTCACGTTCGCTGACAAGGTCAAAGGCGGGGCGACGTGGACGCTTGAGGAAGGCGAGTACCTTCCCGGTGGTGCGTGGCTTCTGTTCGGTCTTGCAGACAACGTCGATGAAACCGGAGCCGAAGTGACGGTGGTGCATTCCTATCTGAACAACGAAACGACCATCGAATCCAACGAGAGTTTTTGGACGACGCACGGAGACGACGTTCGGACGTGGAAAACGCTCGCCAACAAATCGGCACCAATTTTGTTGCCGCATGCGGACTTGGACCAACCCTTTGCTATCTATCTCGGTGAAAGTCTACCCATCGGTGAGCACATTGTCCACGTGGAAATCGTTGAACAGGGCGATCCTTGGAAGAATGTCCGAACCTATTCCTGGACCTTCACCATCGATCCGCCTGAGACCTCAGGCCAATAAATCAGCGTACGTATGGACCAGGTCGTTGAGCAATCGGTCGATGCGCTGACGGTCGTGAAATTCATTGGCCAGGGCCTGTTGTTCTCTGGCGCGCCGTGCACGAATGATGGGCGCCAAACAGGTGTAACAGAGGAGGTTGGAGAACCGTTGTTTCAAGGTCTGCATGACCCGTGGGGGGCTGGAACCACTGACCTTGTTTTTCAGGACAGTTGATGTGAAAGTGAAAGTGAAACTGGTGTTCATTTCAGCAAGGTGACGATTTGTGCTGTCAAGGCGTCCAACTGGATTTGTTCGCCTCCACCCTCCACCAAACGGTAGTCAATTTCAGCCATCCATTCGGTCAGCGCCAGCTTCGCTGGCTCGTCAAGGAAGTCAGCGCTGTACAGTTCCCGATGAAGTTGGTTGACAAAGTCTGTTCCTGCAAGGCCGAACTGGTCCAGCAATTCTCTGAGCCGTCGTCGTGCAACGTGAAAGCCATCGTCTCGGCAAGACATGAGGTATTGATGCAGGGCTTCAGGCGGGGCCGTGGCGGAGGTTTCGTACACCAGCTCACGGGACACGGTGGTGTTGAGTGCCGCAGCAACTTGCAGGGCCGTCAGCGCTTTTCTCAAGTCGCCCTGAGAAATTCTTGTCAAGGCTTCAACCGCCCCGTCTTCGAGGGTTAGGGCCTCGAGTTCAGCCACATGAACCACCTGAGAAGCGACGTCGGCATCGGCAAGGGGGCGGAAGCGGAACACGGCACATCGGGATTGAATGGGTTCGATGATCTTCGAGGAATAGTTGCAAGAGAGGATGAACCGACAGGTCTCAGCGTACTGCTCCATGATGCGGCGGAGCGCTCCTTGTGCGTCGTGGGTGAGCGCATCAGCCTCGTCGAGGAAGATGATTTTGAAGGCCGCCCCTCCGTACGGTTGGGTCCGAGCAAACTGCTTCACTTTCGTGCGAATGCTCTCAAGTTTTCGCTCATCTGAAGCGTTCATCTCCAGGAGGTTCTGTCGAAACTCCTCTCCAAAGATATCCTTCGTCAGTGCCATGGCGGCTGTGGTCTTTCCCGTGCCTGGCGGGCCTGCGAACAGAAGGTGGGGGAAGTTCTTGTTCCCGGCGTAGGTTCCGAGGCGTTGAACAACGGCGGCCTGGCCACGGATTTGAGCGACCGATTGCGGTCGGTGTTTCTCAACCCACAACTCGCTCATGCTCTTGACTCTCACCGACGAGCCTCCTTCAACATTCGCACGCGAAACCACGTCGCTACTTGGCAGAAAAACACGCACGCAGAACCACAAATTCATGGCAAGAAAGGGAAAAGTCCCTATATTGGGGAGTGGTGTAAGGGATGAGTCCCATGCGTAGCCTACGTATCCAACGACCGCGAGCCACTGCACTGATTCTTGTTATCATGTTCCTGTTCGCCGACCTCGCTCTGCCGCACACCATGGATGGATGGTCCGAACTTGAAGAGCCAACAACGGTTCAACGGACCGTTACCTCCCATTCAATTCATGCTGACACCTACATCACCGCCGGCGACCCAACCGCCACCCACAACACCTCCACATCGGGGACGCTTTCCGCCGGAGAAATGAGTGAATCTCGTCTTCTCCTTCGTTTCCCGATGAATTACACCTCAAGCGACACCATCCACGAAGCGAGCATTGAGATTCAATGCAACACCACCTCGATCACCTCCACGCGCATGCTGGCCTTCGTCACGAGCATGGACCGCATGTGGAACGGTTCACACGCCACGTGGCTGGCTTACGACAACAACCTGTTGTGGACGGCCATGGGGGCCAACGGCTCCGGTGACCGAGGCGATTGGGAGCCGCCCGTTGTCCTCACGGCGAACGGCACGCTGTCGCTCAACGTGACCTCGCTCGCTCAATCGGCTGCCCGCTCCAACAGCAATTATCTCTCGGTGATCGTGGCGTCGCTCGGTGTGGACTACACGTGCCAGCTCTCGGAGACCATGAACACGGGCGACCGACCTGAATTGGTGCTCGACACTTCAACGGGTGCTGCTTCGTCGGGTGCGACCGTTTCACCTGACCTTCCCATCGACGACGGTGCCCCATGGATGGAAAGCGATTTCCTCCTCAAGCCCGTGACGACACCGACGCTGAGTTATGCCGCCAACACGGGACAAGACGTTGAGATGCAACTCAGCAATTCAGCCGACTGGCGCTCTCCCACCGACGAGCAGTGGCATTTCTCCACCTTGTGGTCGTCCTTTACCACATCAGGAACCACGGGCTCCTACGCCCTGCCGACCTCGCTTTCCTTGACCAACGGGACCACCATGCACATGCGGGTTCGGGCCGTCGATGCCAACGATCAGTGGGGGGCTTGGGAAGAGACAAGTTTCCTCCTGCCAACCCTTGATGTTGTCGACAACGGCGACGGCACGGCCACCCTCACCTTCTCGCCAACCGAAACGGGACTTGAACATGATTTCATCCAAGACGCCACGGTCAGCGAAGTGAGCAAAACCATCACCTACGGAGACGAATTGACCACCGAATCCAGCATGACCTCGAGCAAGGAACGTCTGATTCACCTTCGCACATCGCTCAATCAAATCGGGTTGCACGACAACCTCACCATCGTCAATGCAGAGTTGGAACTGACCCGTTCGTCCTACAGCGGCGACCCCGTCGTCTCGTTGCATGGAATGGAAGAATCCGGCCTTTGGGTGGAGAACGAAATCACGTGGAATGTCATGGAGACCGGTGGATTCCAGTGGTACGATGGCGGGCGATCCAACGGAACGGCCACCATCGCCCTTGCCGACGGTAATCAATCAAGCGACACCTTCACATTTGACCTCGACCATGCCGTCCAAAACTACCTTGATGCGGGCGACGACGCACCCTTGGACATGATGCTCGCTGTCCGAGGGAAATTTGAATCGCACACGAACGGCGAAGGCATCGTCTTCCACTCTGCTGAAGCCGCTCAAACAAGCGACCTTCCTTCGTTTACCCTCACCTACGAATGGGGCAGCGGTACGCCACCTGCACCGGTCAATTTGACCGCTCCGGCCGACGGCCTTGCGATTTGGAACCAAACCGGTCACAACCTCTCTGGGAACACCCAGCCCTCGCTCAACTGGACCGCCCCTACCTCTGGCGACGACATCGTGTTTGAACTCGCCAAAGACGAGGACTTCCGACTGCGTGAGATGCGAGTGGACACTCGGGTTGACAACGATTTCTCACCGGCGGATGGGATTCTCAACATGACCGGTTCCAACACGTTGGAAATCGGCTACATGTATTTCTGGCGCATGGCCACCGTTGACGGCGACGGCCATTACGGCTCTTGGGTGAGCTCCAGTTTCTTCATCTCGCAGCATCAAAGCACCTGGCTGGGTGGTGACCGTTACGAATTCAGACTCCGTCACGGAAACGGCTCTATCGACAATCAATACCCCGAATGCATGGACACCTACATCGACAGTTCTGCCACCACCGACAACTACGACGGTGACTCTGAGATGACCATCGATTACAACGGCATGGGCGGCGAAATTACAGGCTTGCTGGGTTGTAACCTCGTCTCAAATCTGCTTCCAAACGGCTACGCTGTTGAGTCTGCACACCTCGAGATGACCTTGACATCCAGTACCTTTGGAACGCCAACCATCGCCGTTTGGGAAAGCACACAAAACGACTGGAGCGCTGAAGACGCCACCTGGTCGAGCTACGACGGCTCCAACTCGTGGGACACCGCTGGTGCCAAAGGCTCCGAGCGAAGTTCCCTGCTCGATTCCGTCCAAATCGGCAGTTCCTTCAGCGAAGGCGATTCGGTGGAATGGAACGTCACCTTGGCCGTTCAAAACGCCATGCGTGAAGACCGACGGGTTGACTTCATTGCCGGTATGCTCGGCGTGGGGTCCGGTGGCTCTCGTACGGCATACTTCAGCACAGCGGAGGACTCAGCGTCCAACCGCCCGCAATTGACGTTCGTCTATGTTCCCGGGTCCGATGCCGTACCCAATGACCCCGTGCCCGTCACGCCGCTCAACGGGTCTTGGTCCATTGGCTCAGGTGTTGATTTGACGCCGATTACGCAACCCGACCTCCATTGGAATTTTAGCGGCACCATGTCCCTTGCAGGGTATTTGGTGCAACTGGATACGCAATCGGATTTCTCCTCGGTCAACGCCGTTACGTACGCCTCGTGGAACGATGCGGGCTTTGATTCCACGAACTTGACCTTCGCGCCCTCATCCGACCTTGACACTGGAGAAACGTGGTATTGGAGGGTCCGTGCTGTTTCCGCCACCAACCAAATTGGAAACTGGTCCTCTGCCTTCCATTTCCATCTCCCCGACCTTGACACCACCGTGATCAACAGCACCAAGGCAACGGTCAGCATTGAGCATCATGGCGCTTTACCTGCCCTCAATCTTCCACACTTCACGGACACCTATGTCATTGAGAACGGAAGCGGTGCAGATTCAACCCAGGAAAATTCCACCACGTTGGAAGTCGGCGAAACATCCTCTGGCTACCAAGCAGCGTCCCTGCTCCGCATTCCGCTCAGTGAGGTTCCGCAGCCCTCCGGTGCTCGCGTGACCGAGGCTGAGTTGTTCTTATTCGCGGAATACGGCTCGCTCGAGGATGAACCCATCGCTGTCCGCCCTGTTTTCCAAAATTGGACCACATCTGCCAACGCAACGACCTACGACGGCGTCAACAATTGGTCTCAGCGAGGTGGACGTGCCATCGGCGTCGATATTGGCCAATACACGGACCTCGTTGACAGCGTGGCGGATGACTGGATGGCTTTTGACATCACCGAAGCCGTTCAAGCAGCACTCGCGAACGGTCAAACGCACGTCTCCCTGATGCTCTACGCATCCACAGCCACCACCGATTTGGTGACCTTTACATCGACCGAGGGCAGTGCTTCTGAGCGGCCTTACATGAATTTGACATGGGAAACCGGAACCGTCGCCACACCCACCGTCAGCGGTGTGAACGCAGCACCCGCATCTGCGAGCATTCTTTGGGATACCTCATCGCACGCCGTGGTTGCAGACCGCACCCCAACGCTTTCCTGGACCTACAGCGGCACCACCTCGGCAACGGACTGGCGTGTCTTCTTGCTCGAAGATGCGAACAACGACATGGCGGGGCTTCGCACCTTTGATTCGAGGGATGCTCCCGGAAATTTCGACATTGCGAACCTTACGTTTACGGCTCCGTACGACCTGAACTACGCCAATGAAATCCGTTGGATGGTCCAACCGATCAACAACGGCATGCTTGGACCGCGAAGCAACTCAACCAACTTCTACCTCCCCAACGACATGGGTGAAGAAGTGGATGCGACCAACGCCAATTTGTCCATACAAGAGGGCGCCTTCATCCCCTCGCTCTCCTACCCAAGCGTAACGCAAGACACGTACCTCGACAGCGGGAACCAACAGGCCAACCTCGGCAGCAGTTCGTCGTTGTACGTTGGTCGAAGCCAAATTTCCACCAGCAACAGCAATCTGCGGTCATCCACTCTCATTTCGTTTGATTTCAGCAACCTCCCCATGCCTGCGCAGTACGAGATTACGCACGCAACCATTGACATGAACGCCGTGGGCGCTTACCAAGAGACGTTCATCACCGCTTCACAAATGGTGTCCACGTGGTCCGAAAGTTCTTCATGGGCCTACCCTGCTGGAAACAACACCTCGTGGCTTGGCACCGGTGCTTACCTCTCTGCCGACGCAGAGGCGCCGTTCAATGAAGGACAATGGGTGAACGGCACGGGCACGGTTTCGTTCAACGTCACGGCCTTGTTGCAACACGCGCTGAACAGCGGCCAGAGCAGCATCGACGTCATCCTACAACCCGAAGAAATAGACGGAGGGGTCGACGGCCGCGTCCAGTTTGCCAGCAGCGAAGCCACAACGATTTCGATTCGCCCTCGTCTCAACATCAGTTATTCAACCGATGCTGCTTGGGTGGCGACATCACCATCCAACCTCAACCCGGTTGACGGTGCAACGCTTTGGGACACCTCTCAGCCCCGCCCATCTGGACAGAACGAGTCCGATTTCAACTGGTCTGCAGGCTACAGCAACCAAACACGATGGGTCATTTGTGCAGCACATGACGGCCGAATGGTGGATGAACTCGAATGTTACAACACGCCTGAAATGGTTGACGGAGCCTATGAGAACCTGTCGTTCAACCCCACCACACTGACCATGTCCGTTGAGAACACGAGCAAGGGTGACGAATGGATTTACTGGCGGGTTCGCGCCGACCAAAACAACCGAATCGGCGAATGGTCTTCCATTCACAAATTCCGCAACCCGGTTGACCAAGGCACCGATGATGGAAATGGGAACCATACGCTCAACCTTTCACGCGGCTCAATCTTCGACGTCACTGGATTGTTGCCAGCCGTCCCCGATGTGGAAATTGACTCCAACGCCACGGTGAACAAGGGCAGTTCAACCTCCATGATGCTCGGAACCAACAGCCAGGGCACAGGCGAAAGCCGCATCCTGATGGAATTTGATTTGACCAACATCCCGTGGCCTGCTGCCATCACGCCGACACAAATGATGCTCAAGTTGTATCAAACGGATGTTGACGGCACCGCCTCAACCACCGTCGGTGTCTACCCGTGTGGAGGATTCAGCGAGAACAGCGTGGTCTGGGCCAACGCACCCTCGTGTTCCACTTCAGAGATCACACGCTCCACGCTGACCCTTCAATCACCCGTTGGGTGGATGGAGTGGGACTTGACCAGCCTTGCTCAATCGAACCTCGCAAACGGGAACACCACGATGACGTTCATGCTTCAGAGAATCGGTACTGCAGGCTCTTCCCACACCTTCTACTCCTCTGACTTTAGCAACGCCACCTTCCACCCCCACATCGTCTTCGAATACGTCGACAACGTGAACGGCATTGTCCCACCATCACAACCTGTTCTGAACTCTCCCAGCGATGGACAAGTGTTGTACCAGGAAACCAACGGTCTTCTCTTCCCTTCAACGCAACCCATGCTGAGCTGGACACCCGTGACTGGAGCTACAGGCTACATCGTCACCATCGCCAACAATACGGGCGTGTTCAAGTACAAGTCATGGGAGGATTCTGAAATCACCAACACCACCTTCAGGTTCGCCAACAACCTCACTGCGGGGCAGATGTTCACCTGGTGGGTTCAAGGTGTGAACCAAACCATTCCCGGTCCGTCATCGGCCCGTTGGAGTTTCGCCGTTGGTTCACCGAATCACGTCTACAACAACGACTACACCTTCACCTACACCATGCAAACCGGGAACGAAATTCCTGCCTTCGGTCACACCAACATCCAAGACACGACCCTCGTTTCGGAGTATGCGGACACAAACTTCGGAGGCGAGAGCACCATCGCTGCAGGGACCTACTGTGGCACCCTCTACGCTGATGAATGCCGAATCACCGTGGGTCTCAACGCTGCACAAATTCCGTTCCCACAATACCAGGATGTTCACTCTGCATCTCTCGGTCTGTACGTCGAAGATTGGGTCTCCGTTCAAGGGGCCACTTCCGTTTCCTTCAGCGTCCACCCCTTGCTTGGGGCATGGAGCCAAACATCGGCTACGTGGAACGGAAGCACCTCCGGCACGACATGGGGGTCACCAGGAATGCAAGCAGGTGTGGACTATGGTGATGCCATCTCGACCACCGTCACCAACGTGGACACCACCGGTTGGCTTTGGTTTGACATCAGCACGCTGGGCATGACCATCTCAAGCCAACAAGCATGGGTCATCATCGCTTCCGCCAATACCGGCTACGCACACGCTTCGTTCTATTCGAGCGACGCCGTGACCCAATCCTTCCGGCCCAAGATCTTGTTCAACACGACCAACATCACCACGATCAACATCACACCAAGCGGGACGGTGACCACCGACGCTGATACCACGGTGAACTTCAACTCCATCGCCTACGACCACCAAGCCATGGTCCAAAGCCCACCGGTAGAGTGGGCCGTTGACGTTGGCTCCATCGGTCTGAACGGGTTGTATTCGCCGAGCACCGTCGGAACGCACACCGTCACCGCTTGTTTCGGTTTGGTGTGCGGCTCCCAAGCCGTTACGGTCACCCCCGGTGCGCCTACAGAATTGGTGGTGACGCCGCTCACTGCGACCATCACGGCTGACGATTCGTTGACCATCACGGCGTCCATGGTGGACCAACACGGTAACGCTGTTCCCGGTGAGGCCATCACGTTCTCACCGACCAACGGCAGCATGAGCGCCGTGGTACCCAACGTCTTCGAACCCTACGCTGTTGGTACCCATGTTGTTCGCGTGCAGCACACCTCCTCAGGTGAATTTGTTGACGTCAGCATCACCGTGAACGCTGGAGCACCCGATTACTTTGAACTGAGCGGATGCGAGGGGACCGTCCCTGCGGGCGTCTGGTGTGACATCACCGCTGATTTGTACGACCAGTTTGGTAACGAATTGGATATTTCAGCCGCGGGGAACCTCACCTGGACAACGACCAACGGAAACTATTCGGAAATCAACCAGCAATACTTCCCCGATCACGTGGGCGTTTGGTGGTTGAACCTCACTTCGGTTTCAGGCGCGTCTGACGAATTGATGATCACGGTCGGCCACGGCCAAATCGCCTACCTCGAACTGGATGTTTCCTCCAACACCATCACCGCCGACGACCGGGTCTACATCAACACCACCCGCATTGACGTTCGGGGCAATCGTTTGCCTGTGGTCCTCCCTGCTGATAACTGGACCCGAATTGCGGACGGTCAGTTGACGGCAGGTGCTCCGGCCATTTGGGACCCGGTCAAGACGGGTGTCAAGACCCTTGAGGCACGGTATGAAACCACACTTGCCTCGGTCGACATCATCGTTGCGAAGGGTGTGATTCAAACGCTGCGAATTGAAGTGGACGATGTCATTTCGACATGGCAGCACTTTGACCTCACAGCCGATGAAACACTGGAGGCCGAAATCTTCGCTATCGACGGCAAGGGCAATCAGTGGACGATTGATGCCAACTGGTCAGTATCGCATCCGACCATGGGCGATTCTTCTGCCTTCCTCGAGAAGCTTGTGGGCGATTCCACGACCTTTACGCCTTACTTTGCAAGCGACGAACCGTACATGCTGACCGCCAGCTACGATGACGGCACCACGCTTCATCAGGTCGCCATCAACATGACCGTTGACCACGGTTTCCTCCACACGGTCAGCATTCGAGGAACGGCAAACAACCCTGATGCAACAACCGGCGCTGTGTTTGAGATGACCGCGGACTATGCCGTGGATTTCCTTTCGGACCTCTACGACGCTGACAACAACCGAATTGATTCGGGCACCTTGTCGTGGATTGAGGTGAATGAGGCTACGGGTGAAATCACGGACATCACCACCGACTTGTTGCTCAACGACATGCGTTGGGAAGCCACGACGGTTGGTGAGTGGACCATTGAGGCTTACAGTATCAGCGGAACTGGATTCAACATCTCTGATAGCATCACCATCACGGTGCTCCACGGGGTTGCTGTGACGGTGGCTGCCGATGCTTCCATCACCACACCGACTGCGGGTGACCGCGTCGACATTCAAGTCACGGGCACCGATTCCGATGGTAACCAATTCGCACAAAACGTTGAGTGGACCGAGGACGGAGCCTCCGTGCCAACCCTCAGCATCATCACGGGAACCGACGGGACCTACACCTACGACGCCGAAGTCGCTGGCCTCCACACGCTGGCCTATGCAGCTGGTGGAGCAACGTCAACCCTTGAGATCACGGTCAGTGCACAGAAGATTGTGGACCGCTTGGAAGTCAACCTCAGTACAGACACCCTCGAACAGTTGGCGTCGCTTGATATCAGCATTCGTGCCTTCGATGCCTACGACAACGAAATTGACGTTCCGGGAAGCATTCGTGTAGAATCAACCGGGCGAGGTACGGCCACCATGATCGCTTCCAACGAATGGACGGTCACCACCCTTGACGATGGGCCTCAAACCATCACCATCAAGGTCGGTGCCGTGATTGTGAATGAAGAAATCACCGTTGTTGGAACGCTCCAAGGCTTCTTTGAAGCCGGCGGCACGCTGTACTATGTCGGTGCAGGTTTACTCGCACTGGTGGCCATCGTGTTGCTCGGCTTGGTCGTGACGTTCTTGCGCAACAATGGAAGCGATGATTGGGACGACGACGATGAGGACGACGATGACGACGATGATCGGCCATCCGGTCCCACCGGTCCCGCTCCAGGTCCTTCGGGACCAGCTCCAGGTCCATCAGGGCCAGCACCGGGTCCTTCAGGTCCGGCGCCCGGACCAACCGGTCCACCCGCTGAAGAAGCGCCAGTGCCAGAAGAGGACGCGTCATCCGATGTCACCGTTGATGAAGACGGCACCGAATGGTGGGAAGACGAAGACGGGACCTGGTATTACCGAAATCCTGGTGAAGAAGAGTGGCACGAATACGAAGAATGATCGAGGTGAGCATTTGTCGAACGTCAAGGCCGCTCTCGCTTTGATGCTCTTGATGGTCTTCAGCACCTCACTTCCAACCACGCCTCCCCTCCTCTCAGAAGAGGAGACCGTGTATCGATCGGGCACGCCTGACAGGGTGGTCATCAATGCCCCTCCTCAATCGATGTCGGCCGATGAAGTGGTGATGTTTGAAGCCCTGATTTACGATGCGGTCAACAACGTTCTTGCCGGTGACATCGCTTGGTCGGTGACCAACGGCACCATCACGGAAGACGGTTGGTTCTATCCCTGGTCGTCAGGGATGGTTGAGGTCACGGCCGAACACAACGGCCTCCAAGGAAGTTACAACATGACGGTCCATCCGGGCGTTGCCACCTCGATTGAAATCACCAGTTTGATGTTCGGCGCACAGGTCGCTTCGCCCTTGACCGCCGACCTCATCGACGGGCGTGGAAACCGAGTTTCCGGTGCCGAAACAATGGTTTGGGATATTGACGGCTCCTACGCTGGCCACGGAAGTCCATCGTGGACGCCCGAGGATACGGGAGAGTTTCTTGTCCGTGTGCGTTACAATCAACTCGAGGACACCGCCAACGTCACCGTTCGAGCGGGCCAACCGCATGCATTTGTTTTCGACGATGAGATCCGTGTTCGTGCTGGAACCATGTCGTACATCCTGCCTCGTCTGGTGGACATCAACGGCTACGAAATGTCACTCAGTGAAGCGGGTCCGATTGCATGGTATGCCGAAAACGGGACGTTTACTTCAATGGGCGAATACCACGCAACCAACACCGGTGTGTGGGCGATTACGGCCACAGCAGGAAACATCACTGGGAGCGGGAGCGTCGCCGTGATTCCCGGTGACGCCGTGGCTTCTGAGCTGATGTTTGCGGAAGAGCCCGAGGCTTTCCTCGCAGGAGAATCCTACGAACTGGTCTTCGAGCGTCGGGACGCCAACGGCTACATCGGTTTTGTTTCGCCCCTCATCGAAGCGGTCACAGCCTCCTCGGGCGGTCTCTCGGTTGATGATGACCATCGGGTGTATTGGAACCCGTCATCCACGGGTTCTGCCGTGCTCTCGGGAACGGACGGAAACGTGTCTTCCTCGCTGACGGTTGAGGTCGTCCACGGGAGGGCCATGGACATACGGTTCAAGTTGACTCCTTCCAAACCTTCCGCAGGCGACCAGGTCGTGGTTGAACTTCTCGCCGAGGACGTCAAGGGCAACCGCTGGGTGGTTGAAGGCAACATCAGCATGACCATGGGTGATTCGACCTCCCTCACGACCTTTGATGCCTATGCCATGGTCATGGCGACCAGCGTGCAGTCTTGGCGTTTTGATGGGAGTTGGTTTGATAACACGACGGGCGTGATGTTTGTGAGCGATACAGCCTTTGATGTCATCCCCGGTCGGCTGGCCTTCATCACTTTGGAAGGAGAGGGGTCTCAGGTCCCTGCGGACGGTGAACTTGACCTCAATCCCGAATTTTTCGATGCTCACGGAAATCAACTTGACGATATCGTGTTGAATTGGTCCATCGATGGCCAGGACATCACCCTCGACATGTTGCTCAACGATGGCCTCTGGGTCGCCACTTCGGTGGGTGGTCACGAACTGCGCGTGAACGCTGACGGTGTCTTCGCAACGGTTCGCTTCACGGTGGTGGCCGGCCAGGCCCATGCACTCCAGACGGATGCTGAAGAAGGGCTGGTGGTTCGCGCTGGGGTGCCGCAAGACATGTTCATTCAGTTGGTTGACATCAACGGGAACATTGCAGAGTCGACTGCCGTGTCAACCTCGCTCAACAACTCAATCGGCGTCCTCGATGCCTCTCCCACTGGACTTGGCTATTGGCAATTCACGGGCAAGCAAGTTGGCGTCTATGAATTGATTCTCACCGAAGAGGGTGCCGTTCACACCCTGCCGTTGACCATCGAAGCCGGAGATCCGGTTCGAATTCAAGCTACCATGAGCAGGGACGGTATCTCGGAAGGCGATGTGGTGCTCATGAACGCCTTTGGCACGGACGTCTACGGAAACACACTGTCCATTCCAAACGCCAACACCAGCGTTTCTTGCACGGCGGGTGACGTGCGCTTCGTCACCAACGGAACGTGGGAGGTTGATGTCAGCGACGGCGGGACCGACCGCTCCTGCACCATCCGATGGAACGGCTTGCTCGCTCAAACATTCTTTGATGTTGAGGAGGTTTTGCTGGGTGGGGCTGTTGGCTCGACCAACACCGCCATGGTCATGGCGGCGTTGTTGCTCGGCCTTCTCCTCGCCGTGCTGGTGGTTCTCTCCCGCAAGGCCGGGGAAATTGAGAAGGATGCTTGGGTAGAGGATGTCTTTGATGACGATGAATACGAAGACGACGATGAACCGGTTCGTGGAGATGCTGTGGTTGATGACACGCCTGCTTACGAACGCCACGGTTTGACCCTCGAATCGATGAAAGCACTCGCTCAGGAAGCAGCAAAAGTAGGCGTCATGCAGGCGACACCGTCCACAACCCAAGGCCAAACCGGTTGGTATGTTGATGTCTCGGAAGAATTGCAGTATTGGGAAGTGACGCCCACCGGTGAGTGGATTCGTCACGAGTGATGACGACGTCCTTCCTATGAGCAGGACTTTCGTTGTCTTTGGTAGGTCTCAGGCTTTCTTCGAACCAAGACTGGCACGGTAGGTCTTGAACGGCGTTTGCTCGGGGCCGGTGTAATGCTTCTTGCCGTAGGCATGGTAGGTGATGATGCCCGCGACCACGGCCACGGCACCACCGATGAAGGCCTTTGTACCCAGCAGTGAAATGAGGAAACAACCTGCAACGATGCCCCAAATCTGCATGAACGGATACAGCGGGCCCTTGTAGGTTGGATTCCATTCGTGGTTCTCACTGGTTTGCCGAAGGATGATAACACAGGTGTTGATCATGATGAAGATCATGATCTTGAAACCTGAGGCCAACTTTACGACGTCTTTGAGAGGAAGCAGAAGGATGGCCATGCCCATGACCAAACCGGTAGCGAGGATGGCCCAGTGAGGGGTTTCGTACTTCGCGTTCATTTCTTGGAGTTTGGGAGAGAGCAGGTTGTCCCGCGCCATGGCAAACAGGAATCGGGAGGAGGCAAGAATTCCAGCAAGGGCCATGGAAATCATGGTGAGCACGGAAACGATGGCAACAACAACCCCAAAGGTGGAACCAGCAAGTTCGGCAGCGAAAACGGAGATGGGGTCTTCTACCACTTTGCCGTCTTCGTTGAACCACCATTCACCTGGAATAGCGGCCATCATCATGAATGCCAAGAGGCTGTAGACGACGGTGGCAATAACCAATGAAAGAAGGATGCCCGCAGGGAGGTTCTTCTCCGGGTCTTTGACCTCATCCCCGATGGCGGCCACTTTGGTCACACCCGCATACGCAACAAAGACGAATCCAGCCGTTTCTGCAAGGGTCCAAATGTCGGTCGAAAACGCTCCATCAAGGGGAACCGAGGCGTCGAAGTTGGGGGCCCGGAGGGCCATGATGCTCATGCCGAGAAGCAATCCAACGGTCGTCACGACAATGGGCGTTTGAATGGTCTTGATTTTGGAGACGCCCATGATGTTGACCACGGTGATGAGCAACAATGCGGAAAGCGACAGCGTGAGCATGGTCATTTCGACGTCAAAAAAGGTCGTGATGAAGATGAAGTAGGCCGAGAACCCGATGAGTGAGAAGGCGGATTTGAGCATAAACGACGCCCAGAGGCCGAGACCGCTGATGGTGCCAAAGAGGGGGCCGTAGGTTCGTTCGAGAAAGACATAGGAGCCACCGCTCGAGGGCATCCCGGAGGCCAGTTCAGATTTTGAAATGGCTGCGGGCAAGACGACTGCGGCAGCGAGCAAGAAAGCGAGCCAAATACCCGGGCCCATGATTTCAGCCGCAAAGGTGGGCGTGACAAAGATGCCCGGAAGCATGGCTGAAAGGGAAATGATCACCACGCCGGCAAGCCCGATGCTCCGAGCGAAGGTTGCCTTCACTTCGTCTGTGACACCTTTGATATCACCCGAAACGGCGCTTTTGACGATTTTTTCTATGGAGTCTTTCGGCATCCAAATCCCCCGAATTCCAACATCAAAAGAGATGCTTATTGGTGGCAAACCACCGTATCCTATTAGCCTCTTGCCTATAGTCGTCGCTTCTTTGCCGAAAACTGGAAATTATTCGCCCATGTGAACGATGACCTTCATTTCCACTGCAATCGGTGTGGGAAGCGCATCGATGGCCAAGGTGGTTCTGGTGGGTCCAACGGTACCGAGCGTTTCAGCCCAAACTTCGTTGTAGCCTTGGAAATCCCGTTTCATGTCCACGAGGAAGGTGGTCACGTCCACGATTTGGTCCATCGTTGCGCCCGCTTCTTCCACAATGCGCTTGACATTGTTCACGACAGCGTGCGTTTGGGCCTTGATGTCGTACTCCAGCGGGTTGCCTTCATCGTCGTGAATGGGTCCGCCTGGAATGGCATTCGTCCCAGGTTGACGGGGACCAACGCCCGAGAGGAAGAGCATGTCCCCCACTTTGCGGGCGTGCGGGTAGGCACCGACGGGTTTGGGAGCAGCCTCGGTGTTCACCGAGCCTTCAGCTTCGGTAGGCTCCCAAAGTTCCGGTCCTTGGTGATCGGGTTCGTCTTCCTTCTCGGCTTCGGTGGCTGCGCTCTCGGTTTCATCCACGGTATCAAGGACGCCACGCTCACCGTGGTAGTATTCCACGTCGTCTTCGTCGTATTCCTTGTCACCGACGCCGGAGGGTGTCGGGTCGAGGTGCACCACGGCACCACCAGCCCCATGAATCGCCTCGTAGGCGAGGACGGTCCCTGTCAAATCGTTGCGATTCCCGTTCATTGCAGAGAGCCACCACATCGGCTTGAACGCCACGACTTTCTGAACTCGGATTTGCCGGTGGATGGTACGGGACAACTGGCCGACATCTTCGAGACGGCCTTGCTCGAGGAATTCCAAAATTTTCCGATTCCATTCATCGTCTTTGAGCGAGTGAATTTTATCCTCGGAGGGGTTGATGAAATCGGTGAACATGCGGTTGGAAAGTGACATGGCGGTGATCGCTACCGCACGACGCCCTTGTGTCTTGATGACGTCCATGCAGGACTTGGCGAGCACCGTCGTCTCGCTGCGGTTGGCATACATGTTGGAGGAGACGATGACGGCAGGGATGGCGTTGTCAGGGTTCAGGAGGGTTAAGGCAACGACAGAACCTACATCGATGGGGAAGCCTTTGTAGTTGACACATCGGCTTTGCAGTCCTCGTTCTTGATTGGCCTCGTTCCATGCATGGGCGAAATCAGCGTCGATGTTGAACGAATACGGGATGGAGCCGAGGTCGTGGAAGTCGTGGTCAACCATCACCCATTCTGGATTTGGATCGCTCTGGATTTGATGACCGATGATGGAGGGCCATGTGGTTGAGTACACGATGATGAGGTCGGTCTCCAAGTCACGGATGGTTTGTGCGGCTTGGTCAAAGGCATCACGAAGTCGACGCCAACCAGGGTTTTGGTCGGGAGCGAGGACGGTGTGAGGGTGTACAGGGACAACGAACGAAGCGACGACTTCACCCTCGCTCATGCTTCGCTCACCTCGTGGGCGTGACAGGGCCATTCCACAACCGCATTTCCGGTTCCGATGATGGTTCCGTAGCCGTGAAGAATCGCCGGATAATCCGGCACGTCGAGGGTTGAAAGGAGCCAAGAGAGGCCACCTCCATCGCTCTCAGCGATGGCTTGTTCGGTAAATTCGGGCATCTCGTCCAAGATGCGTTGGGCCTGACCGGTTCGCATGTAGTCGATCATGCGCATGTCCCACAAATGCATGGCGTGGCTGGTGATGTGCTCCTTGCTCATGTCTTCGGGTACTTCCGATTCCGTTGTGAAGTGCCGGTGTGAGAGGGAATTGCTGGCGAGGACAACGACCTTTTTGCCGCTGGCTTCAATCGCTTTTCGCGTGACTCGGCCCAATTCGATCATGATTTCTTGCATGACCTCAACCGAATAGTAGGCTGTTGAACGGTTGCTCGAGAGAACGACGAGCGGTTTGTCCCATTCTGGATTGAACAGGTGGCCGGTGGTGATGGTGCCGTAATCCACCCGGAAGTCGGGGTTCTGCATCATTTTCACGGGCAGGCCTGCAGCTTCCGCTTCGTCATGGATGGCTTTGGCGAGGTCAACGTCCACGTTCATGTCGTAATGATAGCGGAACAGGTTGGGGAAAATGGGGTCAACCGAAAGTCCCTCAAAGTGAGGAAGTCCCAGGAAGTGGGTGCCGATGTAGGTTTGCCAGTGGGGTGAGAGCAGCACGATGGCGTCGTACTCGATGTTGGCGAGGGAGGCTCGGAGTCGTTCGTACCCCCAGCGTAATTGCTCCCAGCCGCCTTCCGCAACAGGCTCGTTTTGGGGTGGATTTTCTGCATACACCAAGTGCGGGGGGTGTGGGGCGATGCATCCGGCCACAATCTTCCCTCTGCCCATGCTGTTACCGAAAGGGCCGAGGTTTAATTCATCATCGGATTCACGGGTTCCTGCGCAACACCAAGCCATAAACAGGACCTCCCTGTGGGTAATTCATGGACGAGGTGGTTGACACGGCAATGTCCGAAACCGTGTCTGTTCCCCCTTCCTCGGCGACATGGCAAGAAACGTGGACCAACGTGGGTGCACCAGCCTTGTTTGGCATGCTCGTCGGAGCGGTGTGGCAGGTGCAGGTTCAACCGCACCTTCCCTACCCAATGCCCAACCCCATTCACGCTGCGCTGTTGCTTTTCCTGTTTCTTTCACCGTTGTTTCACCGTTGGCTCACCCCGCATGACGGATCCAGGTGGAAGGAATACCTCGGAGGTGTGTCGGTTCTCGCACTGTTTTTCGGAGGCGTTTGGACCACGGGCTTTGGGGCATTGATTTGTGGCGGCTATGTTGCCATCGTGGTATGGATTTGGATCAGCACCTCGTGGTGGCGCTTCCACCTTCCGCCGTTTCGTTACGCCTTGTGGCATACGCTCGGTGTGAACATCGGAGCGTTGGGTGGTTCTATTCTGGCGTTCAACCTCTTCGGTTGATCACGAGGTGTAGGACTCTTCATCGTTCGGGAAGTCACCCGCACGAACATCATCGCAGTATTGCTTGAGGGCGCCGTCAATCTCCTCGGCGAGGTTGAGATAACGGCGCAAAAAGCGAGGTGAGAAATCCATCGTGATGCCGAGCACGTCGTGCAACACGAGCACTTGTCCATCGACGTCCGGTCCTGCACCGATGCCGATGGTGGGGATGCTCAGCGCCTCCGTGACACGCTGTGCCAGGTCCCGAGGAATCTTTTCGAGAACGATGGCAAAGCAACCGGCCTCTTCGAGAATTTTTGCATCAGCAATCAATTTCTCGGCTTCTTCCTCCTCTTTGGCACGAACGGTGTACGTACCGAACTTGTAGATGGATTGCGGCGTCAACCCGAGGTGGCCCATCACGGGAATACCCGCCGTCAAAATCCGCTGGACGGACTCAACGATCTCTGCTCCACCTTCCAATTTGACGGCGTGCCCGCTGGACTCCTTCATGATGCGAACGGCTGAATCGAGTGCCTGGCGTGAGTTCCCCTGATAGGTTCCGAAGGGCATGTCCACGACCAGCAAAGCACGGTCGACGGCTCGCTCAACGCACTGAGCGTGGTAGATCATGTGGTCGAGGGTCATCGGCACGGTGGTGACCTGACCCGCCATCACGTTGGAGGCGGAGTCGCCGACAAGGATGACGTCCACGCCTGCCTGGTCGACCAGTTTGGCCAAGGAATAGTCGTAGGCCGTGAGCATCGTGATTTTCTCGCCCGCTCGCTTCATTTCTTGAAGCGTGTGCGTCGTGACTTTGCGTGCTGCACCGTAAACGGACATGGACTTTCCACTCGCCGTATCGTTTTCAAACACTCGCCTGCACGATGTCGGTCCTTCAGACCAAGTCGGCGAGGTGGGCTTGGAGTTCGTGCATCGCTTCTTCAGCGGTCGACGATGCCAACAGTTGTTGACGCGCTTCAAGGTCGTTCATGCAGAGGGCAGCCACGTTGTAAATGGAGGAGCGCTCGGCGCTGATCTGTTCATCGCACAACGCGTTGACCCACTCTTCAAGCACGGTTTTGTCAACGGACATGCCCGCTCCCGCACGATGGATGAGTTTTGTCGTGATCGATTTGAGAACCGTTTGCTCTTCATCGGAAAGGGTGCCGGTTTCTTCGAGATAGCGCACCTTTGCCGAGATGTAGAGGCGATGGTGGGGATGGTCGTCGGGGACCTCCTGCAACAAGGTGTGGACATCAGGTGTTATCCCTCCCTCAACGAGGCCCTCCATATCCGGGTGATGCAGCGGCGGAAGGGCGGGTTCAACCACCTCTTCGATAAAGAAACGACGGCCGCCCGTGATGGTGATGAAGTGGTTCATTCCCCGTGTTTCATGGTTGAGGATGATCGCTTCGCAACCGTGACGTCGTGGACCGTCCCACCCGTTGGTCGGCTCAAAGGGGTCGTTGAGGACCAGTCCAAACGGGCGTTCGTCGAGCACGCACGTGTCGAGCATCTGCCGGTACCTCGGTTCAAAGACCCGAAGTTCCTGCAATTCTCCGGGGAAGAGCACCATGGGCAGGACAAACAAAGGCAGGTCCTCGGTGTCCATGTTGGGGAATGGGACAGGAGGCATTTGAAGATGTGTTCTCAAGGCTGTTGGATGCAGATGTTGGTCATTTCCGAAAAGAAGCTCATTGACCAGGTACCTCCTTCTCGTCCAACGCCCGATTGTTTCACACCACCAAACGGCGTTCGAAGGTCTCGGTTGAGCCACGTGTTGACCCACACAATACCGCTTTCCATGCGTTTGGCAAAGGCATGACCTCGCTCGGTATCGCCCGTCCATACGGAGCCTGCAAGACCGTATTCGGTGATGTTGGCCATGGCGATGGCTTCCGCTTCCGTGTTGAATGCGTGTACCGTGACGACCGGGCCGAAGATTTCCTCGGTGGCCGTTCGGCTTGAGGGGTCGAGGTCGGCGATGACGGTTGGCCGCAAAAACGCCCCCGATGGTGAAACGCCGTCCACGGGAGTCATCTTGCTGGTTCCTCCGGTCAGCACCGTACCACCCTCTGCCATGCCGAGTTCAATGTACGATTCGACTTTCTTCCGATGGTCTTCAGAAATGACCGAACCCATCACGGTGCCCTCATCCAAGGGGTCGCCAACTCGGATGTTGTTGACGGCTTGAACAAATTTCGTCATGAATTCATCGTAAAGCGAAGCGTGGACGAGGATGCGTGAGCCGCACAAGCACACTTGTCCCGAATTGGTGAACGAGGCTCGGACGATGCCGTCCATCATGTCGTCCAGCGGTGCGTCTTCAAGAACGACGGTGGCGTTTTTTCCACCAAGTTCCAGTGAGAGTTTCTTGAACATCGGGGCGGCGGTTGCAGCGACGATTTTCCCCGTGGCGGTTCCGCCCGTGAAGGAAATACCTCGTATGCTGGGATGTTCGACGATGGCTTGGCCGACATCGGGTCCGTAACCGTGAACGAGGTTGAAGACGCCGTCGGGCAGGCCAATGGCCTTCACGGTTTGTGCCAAAAAGTGAGCCGTGAGCGGGGTTAGTTCAGAGGGTTTGGCCACGATGGTGTTGCCCATCAACAAGGCAGGGGCCACCTTCCATGAGAGCAGATACAGCGGCAGGTTCCACGGGGTGATGAGACCCACCACGCCAACCGGTGAACGATGGACCACATTCACGGCGCCGTGGTCGGTGAAGGTCGCCTCCTCCTGCTGACGAGCATAGTCTGCGAAGAATCTGAAATTGGCCACGGAACGGGCGGCATCCACGCGTCTCGAGAGGGAAATCGGTTTGCCTGTGTCGATGCTTTCGAGTTGAGCGATGGTCTCTGCACCTTCCTCGAGCGCATCTGCAATTCGATGCAGCCATGCAATGCGCTCCTCCATGCTCGTGGCGCCCCACGTTTCACCCGCTTCCAAGGCGGCCTGCGTAGCGTTCTCCACGTCCGAGGACGATGAGCGGGGCAGGGTGGTGATGACCTGACCCGTGGCTGGATTGACCGTGTCGATGGTTTGTCCCGAGCCTGCAGGAACAAAGTTCCCGTTGATGAAGTTCATGACAGGATCCATCATTCCACCTCGTGGTCGTAATGCCAGCGGTCCTGATCGGGGTCCCATTCATCCCATGTCGGCACCGTTTCCAGCACGTCAAGGTACGCCTCTGGAACGATACCGGGGACGATGAAGGCCTTTTGACGATGAAGGGGATAGGGGTTTCTCAAGTTGATGCCCAAGACACCGAGGAGAGCCCGGGCCACGTACCACGTGGCTTGCGAATTCCATCCGTGGGCGATTTTGACCACGATTCCCAAGCCTTTGGGATAGTCGGGATGTTCAATGGCCATGCCCAACAAGCCGTCAGCCCCCTCCTTGGCGATGACTCTGCCTTCGCCCGCTTTGAGGATGGTTGAATCGAGGCGATTGAATCCACCAACAAGGTCGGGGTGACGGACCATGGCCTCCCAAATCCAATCGTCATCTTTGTCACGTACGAGGCCCGCATAGATTTGAGCCAATTCAGATACCGTGTTCGAGACCGTCGGCAATCCACATCCGTCTTTGGCGATGCGCAACGGCTTCCACGCCGTGCCGAGGTAGGTTCTTAACTGCTCCATGTAGGCGTGAAAGACCTCGTGCGTCGGCAAGGTGTAGCCGGCTCTTTTCCAGCCCTTCTTGCGACATCCACGCAGGATGGCAGCGTGCTCGCCCGAACAGGTGTGAAACCAACGGCGAGGCCTTCGGACTTGACGGCCAAATTGAATCAGCGGAACATCCAACGGCGTAAGCATCAGCGGCCATTCAGATTCGTTGAGCAGCGACTGAGCTGCAGCCACGTGTTCGGTATCACCGTTGTGGGAGGCCACGGCAATCGCCTTTTGTTCCCACGAACAGTCTTTCAGTTCATCCGTGAACGCCTTGAGCATGAAGGGCTTCATCATCGAACGTCCATAGCACAGCACGTTGCCACCAAACGAATGGATAACTTCGTCGCCGTGGGCCCAGGCCACCGCTCCGTGGATGGTCGTTTCCGACACGCCGTTTCTTCGGTAATCCACCAGCGGCTCCCATGCCACTTCACGGCCAGTGGGAATGCCTTCGACCTGTTCACCGAGTGGGGACGAGGGGTACATGGCTGAGCCGGGTTTTCCCGGTTGAACGGCGGAGAACGTGTCGTGATGGACGCCCATCTCATGCTCCTCCAAGCAACTGCTCTACCCGAGGGACGACCTGCTCCATGTAGGCGGTCATGTTCCGGCACACCCGGTCTGAATCGTGATTGAAGAAGTCAAACCACGCCATGATCCTGTCCTCCGGGTGGAAGCGTTCGACCATCTGGGCAGCGACCTCGTCCACGTTTCCAATCAGGGCGTTGTTGGCGGCTTTTGTGACTTTGTCCGGGTCAATGGTACCCTCAAGCGCGTTCCAATACGCACCCAAAGCAGTGTCGGCTTCACGCTTCGCTGCGGCCGATTGCTCCTCGAGAGTCAGCCCTTCTTCGGCGTTCAAAAACACGAAACTGGTGCGTGGCATGTCCCTTCGGGCCCAAGCACCACCGTCCTTGTGGTACACCTCTGCCATCCGCTGATGGGTGGCGTCGATGACCTCGGGCGAGGTAATGGAGAGGTTGAAGACCTTCACGGGCAGGATGGAGTTGACGAAGGTCTGTGCCCGTGGGTCGTGTGTGCCTGCCACCAATCCGAGCAATTCCCGGCGGAAATGACTGGGAACGATTTTCAAATCTTCAAAGACATAGCGGGAGGGAATGTGAATCTCTTCGGGGCGTTCGGAAAGTGCTTCAAATTCCACGGCTGCCTCCTGCACGGCCTGCCAGTCTTCATCGCTGCGGAAATTCTCACGCGTCAAGACCGTATCGCGAATCAGGTTGGAGTTGATGACATCGCCCCGAAGCAGACGCAGAAAGATCTCAGCCGCTTCCATGAAGATCTGGCCCCGCAACGCCGGCCAAGCAGCCTCTTCAATCGACGTTCGTGGAACGATGCCGTAGGGGCGCGCCATGAACTCAAATCGTCCCGCTGAAAAGCCGACGTGAAGGCGTCGGTGTTCGTTCTCGTCAAGGCCGTGAAGGCTCAGCACGTTGGCGATGCGTTCGGCTTGCGCAATCGGCCCGCCCGAGGCGAGAATGGAGATGACAGCGCTGCCAATCTCGATGTTGGTCGTTCTGCGAAACGATTCGAGGGCAAGTTGTGGAAAGTCGGTGCACAACCCCACCTCGCCTTTCCAGTGAGGGACCACCGGTTTCAAATTCGATTTTTGCGTCTCCGTGGACAGGTGGGCCTGCGCAATCCATCCTGTTCCAAAACCGAGTCGATCGGCACAGGTCAACTGCTGGAAGTAATTCCGCATCATGGTGGCTTCATCGGGGATGTGGCCGTGCTCGTCGGGGGTTTGTGAGATGGAGAAGAAGATGTCATGCTCCATGTTCACTCACCGTTCTTCTCCACGGGGCGATGGCACATAATGGGTATGGCGGTTTAGGCTGCATCGTCGCTTGAGGGCTGGTCTTTCAATTCGGTCAGGTCCTGAATACGTTGACGCAGCTGAGCAGGTGCTGGAATGTCGGCCGCCAAGAACACGTGGAGCGCATCGGAGAGAACCAGCATGGCGGTCTCGTAGTCCTGCTGGATTTCTGCGATGTCGGCCAAACCCCATCGAGCAACGAGTTGCCCGGACAGACTATCGAGTTCTTGGGCTCGCTCGAGGGATTGCGAGAACAGGTCATTGGCAGCCCCAAATTCACCGATGGTGGCTTGGCAATGAGCCAAATCAGCGATCGCTTCCATTTGCCCCACCTCGTCTTTCAATTGGGTCAGAAGCTCCAACCGCTCGGTGCCAACGGCGATGGCCGTTTCCTCATCGTGTTGTCGCTTTGCAATGGCCATCAGCAACGCCATACCGTAGGCGGTCCCCTCAAGGTCTTGTGCCACCCGTCGAAGCTGGAGTGCCCGCTGGGCCGTGGCTCTTGCCTCGTCAAGTTGGCCCTCCGACAGGTAAACCAGTGCAACATAATGGTGGACAGCAGCCGTCAGTGCTTGTGCATCCTCCATACTCTCAGCTTCCTCGGCAAGGCGGAGAAAACTCTCGAGGGAAGCATCCATGAGTTTGAGCCCTTCAAACCGAGCCCACCCGCGCTCCTCGTCGTTGGTTGCAACCGTACTGGCGTGGTCCAACAAGCGCTCCACGAGCGCCCCTTCGTCGAGTTCTTGTGCGAGCGGAATCAAACGAAGGGCCAGCGAGGTGTTGATGTGGTCCATTGAACCACCTGCGGTCAACACTTCCAGGATTTGACGCGCACGCTCAGCCGAGACTTCACCGTCCATGCCATCGCCTCAAATTGAGCGGAGTCGGCCGCCGTCTACGGCGAGACTGACGCCACGAATGCCTCCAGATGCGGGAAGGCAGAGGAAGGTGATGGCGCTGGCTGTTTCAAGCGGGTCGATGAGCCGGCGAATGGGGACTTGATCGAGCCACCCAGCTCGTACATCCTCAGCGGATTTGCCGGTACGCTCTTGGATGGAGGCGGAGAGATTCCCCAAGCGTTCGGTGTCGGTGAATCCGGGCAGCACGTTGTTGATGGTGATGCAGGGAGGCAATTCGTTTGAGAGGGACTTCGCCCACGAGGCCATGGCTCCACGCAACGTGTTGGAGAGGCCGATGTTGGGAATGGGTTCCTTGACCGAGGTCGAGATGATTTGGAGGATGCGTCCAAATCCGCTCGCTTCCATCGCCGGTACGGCCAACTTCACGAGCGTGTGAGATGCATGCAAATGGCGTGTGAACGGTGCGTCAAAATCACCGATTTCGTTGGCGAGCAACGGGCCTCCGGGAGGCCCGCCTGCGTTGTTGATGAGGATGTGGACGGGGCCCAATGTTTCAACTGCAGAGGCGAAAGCCGAGGCGATGACTTCAACTTCCTCCAAATCGAGGATGAGCGCCTGATGGCGACCATTGCCGAGTTGAGCAAGTTCCTCGCACAGCGATGCGAGCGCAGCGCCATTGCGAGCACAAACGGTCACGTCGGCCCCCGCTTTCGCAAGCATCTTTGCCGTGGCTTCACCAATGCCTTTGCTGGCACCGCAGACCAACGCGTGCCTGCCGCGGAGGGCCGTTGTGGAGTAAGGGAAGTCATCTCCGAGGAGGTTCATGGCCCTGCGAGGATGCCGTAGGTCATAGGCCTTAGCATCACAACCAATCCAAGATGGCGTTGAGTTGGACCAGCCAATCGTCGGAGGCGACATCGATGATGTCGTAGTGGTCCCCGGGCAACCACACTTTCTGCACGTCGGCACCCTTGGCCTTCATGACGCGGGCGTAGGTTTCGGATTGTTCGAGCGGGACATCCACATCTTGTTCACCGTGAAACAGCAACACGCTGGTTTTGGGGGGATGGTCAACCGGATTGAGTTGCATCCAGAGCGTTTGGTTGTCTTCGGGAGAGCATCCAATCCAGCGGCGAACAGCGTCCCCGTCGTCGGACAGTCGAGCATGATCGGCACCCACCAAATCGGTGATGGGGGCTTGGGCGATGGCCAACCAAGGTCTTCGCTCAGCCTTGGCACTCATCAGCAGCGCGAGGTGTCCGCCTGCAGAGTGGCCCATGACCATGGAACGGGTGATGTCGATGCCCGGCAGAAGCGCCAGATGACCCCAAGCACGCAGCACGTCGGAGAGGGTATCCATCCAAACGCCTTCATCACCCGCTGACCAGCGCTTGAATTCAATGTTCCAAGCTGCCACACCCGCCTCGGCCAGGTCTTGAGCGATGGGTTGCATCAGGTCCAGCGTGTACTGCTCTTTCCAAAATCCACCGTGGATGAGCACGACACAGGGAACACCCTCGTCCTTTTGGAACGGAGATGGGTCGTCGGGCATGTAGAGGTCAGCGTGTTGCCACGCTTCAGCCCCCCACTGCACTCGGTCAACGCCCATGGTTCAATGATGGGTTCGTGGCCTATGACGCTTGTGTTGAGGCGTTTGGCAGGGGTGCCATCCATCAGGGGCAATATCGGCGGAGGTCTCGTGGGAAGAGCACGGTTTCCCGAACGTTCTTTGCCCCGGTCAACTTCATCAAAATTCGCTCAACGCCGAGGCCCCATCCTGCATGTGGTGGAACGCCGTGGCGGAATCCGGCAACGTAGAATTCGAATTCTTCAGGGTCGAGGTCCATGGTGCGCAGGTTGTCAACAAGGACATCGATGCGGTGTTCCCGCTGGCCTCCTGATGTCATTTCGTCCCTTCCAAAGTTGAGATCAAAGCCACGGGAGAGTTGCTCGCCCGTACTGCCGATCTCTCCCTCAATTTGGTGGATGTAGAAGGGTTTGAGGGACATGGGCCAACGTGGCAGGAAGTAGAATTGAGGGAGGTCTTCAGCCAGCAAATCGGAATTCTCAGCGTCAATGTCGTCGCCCCATTCAATCCTGCCTCCTTTTTCTTTGATGATGCGGATGGCGTCATCGTATTCCACACGGGGGAACGGAAGTTCGGGCACAATGACCTCGATGGCCTCTTCGCCTTGTTCAGCACGGAAGGCGTTGATGGTGGCGATCAACTGTTGGCACTCCTCCTCCTCGGCGACGGACTTCCAAATGTGGTGGAGCATGCGTTCCAGCACGCCCATGACGTCGTCGTCGTTGGCCCAAGAACATTCGATGTCAAAGGAAATGAACTCGGCCAAATGGCGGTAGGTGTCGCTTTTTTCAGCTCGGAAGGCCGGCCCGATTTCAAAGACCCGCTCCAACCCACCGCTCATGCACAA
>JAYPIL010000003.1:28065-64533 GCA_038127845.1 Candidatus Poseidonia sp. | reverse complement strand
AAGCAAGTGCTCGCCGTCATGAAAGCGCACATCCCCCATCCTGTTCATGCACTTGACCTCAAGTGCATGACCCCTGCACAGGCCGAAACCGCTGGTGATACGGCCTTTGACCCGCACGGCGGCGGCCAAGGTGTGCACATTCGCCGAATACAGAGAAATCAGGAGTGAACCCCATGAATTGGACCCCAGAAGAATTGCAAAGCCTCGTCGATGACCATCCGATTGTCCTCTTCATGAAGGGCAGCCCGAACCAACCGCAATGTGGATTTTCTAACCGCGCAGCACAAGTCTTGCAGAGCCTCGGCGAAGAATTTGCCTCGGTCAATGTCCTGAGTGACGCCCGCGCCATTCCCTCCATTTGTGCATGGTCGGATTTCCCCACGATGCCTCAGGTCTTCGTTCACGGCGAGCTCATCGGCGGGTCCGACATTGCGCTTGAAATGCTTCAGGACGGCAGCCTGCGTGAAATGTTTGACGCAGGCCGTCAAGGATGAAGTCCCCTGTGCGAAGAATAAAGCGAACGGCTCGCTTCGGTTGACCGATGGCCGAATTGCTCCAAGGTGGTGTCTATCCCTGGCACGCCTACGATGCGTCGAAGGCCGGGCATTACAGCCAACTCCTCCTCAAGCGCTGCGTGGAGGACCGCAACCCACTCCTCCCTTTGATGGAGGACAAGTATCGCTCTCGTGAACTCGTGGCTTCCAAAGAGGTGTGCCACCTCACCGAGTTGTACCACTGGTCGGAAAACGTGGACATCGATTGGGACAACCTACCGGAACGTTGTGTCATCAAAACCAATCACTGGTCGGGCGATGTGTTGTTCATCATGGACAACGGCCCTGTCCCGCTGGCCAATGTTCCTCGGAAATTTCGGTTGTTTTCTCGCACATCCAACCGCTACCGTGTCATCCGAAATTGGCGCGATCAACATGGGAAATTCTGGCCTAAGTGGCGAATTGAACGGTCCCTACGGTGGTGTTTACGGCAAGACTTCCCCATCCCGTTGGAGTGGGGTGCTGTAAACATTGAACCTCGCGGGGTGATGGTCGAAGAATTGCTCACCGATGACAACCACCTTCCCAGCGACTGGAAGGTCCACGTCTTCCACGGAAAAGCCGGCTTCATCCAATACGATACCGGCCGCATGGCCTCACATTCTCAATCCATTTACACCCTTGACGGTCAGCGCATTCATCAGACCGACACCCGATGGAGTGAGGCGGAGACGCCCGATGAAATTGCCACGATGCTCGGCCACGATTGCCTCAACGAACTCGTTCATATCGCAGAACGGTTGGCTGAAGACATCGATTACACCCGAGTTGACCTGTTCCTCGTCGATGGCAAGTGGTACTTTGGTGAATTCACCAACTACCACAATTCCTGCTACCCGCAATCCATTGAGTGGGAGGAATTTGCCGGAGGGCTTTGGTCAAAGAATGAACCTTGAATTCAACACCGAACTTCTTCCTGCAAGTCATGCACGAGGTCTTGGACTCCATCAACGGGCGGTGAGGTATCTGAGCGGAAACGCCGTATCATTGCGGCATCAAGGGGTTGGCTTGTTAAGTGAGGATTTGTTCGTGAGGTTGTTCACATGTCGGATGGTGGCTCTCCCTCGTTGTTTCGCAAATGGGTGATGCGTCAATACTGGCGCATGCAGCAATCGCAAGCGGTCGTGGGCTTGCTCCTGTGGGGCACGACCATCACGTTGCTTGTTTGGCCCTATGTCCGCTGGCGATTCGAATCTTCGTGCGCCGATGTGTTGTGTTTCAACGACACGCTGTTGGGCATTCCTGCAACCTACTTCGGATTGCTCACCATTTTCATGACCGTCATGTTTGGGGTGCTCACCATCGGGTACCTCTACGACCATGTGTTTTCGCTGTGGACGGAATGGCGCAGCGTTGACATGGAGCGCAACCCCTACGTCACCTATGCACTGTCGCCGAACTGGATGATGATCACGGCGCTTCAGGCCGAAGTACTGCGTCGTCAATCCGAAGGTGACGAAGCCATGCAAGCCCAAGCCGATTGGTTCCTTACCTGGTGCAAACAATACGCCGAAGGGGAAATGTTTGCGAGGGCCGTTCAACGATGGGACAAGGACATGGGCCCAACCCCCACCTTCTGGTTCACCGATGATGCGGCCATGCAGCGCGCTCGAGAATTGAAGTTCGACGATGACGATTGACAAATCTTCATGGTCCGCTGGACAACGTAAATGAGCATGGCACGACCTTCTCGCTGGAGCGCTGAGCGCCAAGAGAACCGTGAACAAGCCGAGTGGATTGTGGGGTGGCTGCGAACGAACGGCCCCGCCACGACCCCCGCCATTGTAGCGGCGCTTGAAGCGGCAGGGCGGGAGGTTCGAGCCCACGTTCTTCAGCGGGCGCTGCGACGTTCACCCTTCGTTCATCTCGTCGGAAAAGAAGAGGGAGAGCGGGGACAAGTCAGCGTTTGGGCTTGGTCAATTGAACCCGACGAGCACGCCTGAAGATGAGGAAGGTGTTGAAAGCCGCCGTGTGTTCGTGGAGGCATGGAAGCCACCCCTGCCCGCACCCCCTCAAGCGGTCGGGATGCAGGGTGGTTGGCAGGTGCCGACCTGTTGGCCGTTGCCATGGCTTTTTTTGGACAAATCCTACTCGTTCAAGCCTTGGCTGCGGAGCATTACGGGTGGATGGTACTCGCCATCGACCTCTATGCGTCGCTGTTCCTTATCATCGACCTCGGCCTGCCCACGCTGTTGGCTCGCGATGGGGCGAAAGCCCCCGACATGGTGCTTTCTGCGGTGAAGCGCACATACCGTTGGCAGTTGCTGGCTGCGCTTCCGTTTTTGCTGGTTGCGTTGGTGGTTCAGCCGGAGCGGTGGCTCAACCTTGACGCTCCCGGACAATTGCTTCTCTGTGCAGGTCTTATCGCGCTGGTGCACGTCGCTTCGTATGCCCCACGTTCGGCCCTGCGTGCGCTCGGAGAGGCTCGCACAGAGGCGATATCAAAGGTGATTGAGCGAGGCGTCACCGTTGGAGGCTATGTCGTTCTTTCAACGCAAGGCTCCACTTCCGTGACCGCGTTTGCGGGGGCATTTTTGATCGGCGCAACCGTGGGATGGCTTTGGGCGCTCATCTTCCTGGTGAGAAAAGCTCCTCCTGCTCCTTCCCTGCTCGACTGGGCAAGATTGAGCGATGCATGGGCGTCAAACCGGCGTTTGTTGTTCGCTGCGTTGCCTTTCGCGGTCACCCTTGCCATTCTTCCCTACGTCATCCGTCTGGAGAAATTTCTCGTTGCGGGCGTCAGCGGGGCAGAGATGGCGGCCGTGTTTCACGTTGCGCAGTTGGCCTGGTTGGCAGGATTGGTCGTGCCTGCGGCACTGCGTTCTGCACTGCTTCCCGTGTTGGGCCAGCACGGCGAAGAAACGCCTCATCATCGGCGGGAAATGAACCAGTCTCTCGACATGTGTTTTGCTTTGCTTCCGTACGGGTTGTTTGGGGGGTATGTTGTGGTACGCCTCTTGGCACCCTTGGCGTTCCCTGTTCCGTATCTTGACGGCACCTACGGTGCCTCTGCGGTCGATCTGTTCGCCGTGTTGTTGGCTGGCTGGGCGCTGACCTTACTGGCCACGCCCACCTACACCAGTTTGATGGCGGGGCGATACCCATGGCGATTCACACAGTTCATCTTTGCCGTATTGGCGGTGGCTGGCCTCCTCGGGTCGATGCTCGTGCTGGGATTGGCCGAGCAAAACGGGTCCATTCTCTATGCTGCTGCCATAGCAAGTTCACTTTCTGCAGGTTCGTTGTTGCTGCTTTCGTGGTGGATGAGCGGCCACACCTCTTTTGTTCGGCAACGGCAGGATGAATGGGCACTTGCGTTGTTGGGCAGTGTTTTCGTGGTGGTTGGACTGACCACCCAAACCTGGTGGTGGGTGCTCGGTTTGCCACTGTTTGCCTTCACGCCTCAAGGCTTGAAAGCAGTTCGTTCCACGCTTCGCTAACACGGTCCCGGCTCGCAAAGTCAAGTGTTTTCTCGGGAGATGGTTCGTTTTCCCAACCGTGCTTCAAGGCGTGCTCGATACCGTCGGCCAGGGCTGACGGTGTCGCATCACAGACCCATTCGTTTGGAAGATAGTGCGCCACTTCGCCGACATCAACACTGACCACGGGTGTGCCGCAAAGAAGCGATTCTCTGGCAACCAACGGCCCTGCTTCCCTTGTGGAGGTGATGAGGGTCACATCGGCCACCAACATTCGGTCGTAAACAATGCTGCGGGGTTGATGGCGGAGTGAGGTGATGCCAACCATCCATCCACGCTGTTCCAATTCTTCTCCCGTTTGGAGTGCGAGAAGGTGCCGTTTTTCAGGACGCCGTGGGTCGGCCGGAAACAAGATGTCGATGGCCTCTTTTTTCCAGGGTTTGCGCATGGGATTAACCGGTCGTCGCCATTCCTTGTCCACCTCGGTGAAGCAGGGGATGGTGGTCAAACGGGCTGGCGAGTACTTTCGTCCCGCCATGACCGCCTCGAGACGGCTGGACGCACAGACGAGCACGTCGCACGCTTTGGCCAGTCGTTCAACATGCGGTTGGAGATTTCGTTCGTGCAGGGCGACGTCCACATCGTAGCCGTGAACGACGCCCACCAGCGGGACGTCCCATCGCTTGGACAACTTCTCAGCAAGGGCCCCCACCGGCCAAAGCGTGTGACACACGATGGCATCGGGACGCCAACCGTCCAGTTGACGCTCAATCCATGCACAGCGGCGCTTGATGCTCCACAGCGTGATGCGAGGGTAGGGGTGTTCTGGGAGTGCTAAAAAGCGAGGGACAAGCACTCGCTGCCCTCGGTACTTCCAACGCCTTGGTGCTTTGGCGACGCCCATCATGGTGGAGCGGCGTGCTTCCGCATAGCGCGGCATGCGGGGCAGTGGATTGACGACTTTGACCTCGTGACCCATGGAGCGGAGCAATTCGATATGGTCGTCAACGAACACCCCACGACTGCCGTTGGCTGGCACCGGGTGCAATAAACTCACGACGAGGAGCTTGACGGTCTCCCCTCCTTCATTGCAAAGCCGTATGGATGTCGGCGAGGTTTTCTGCGACACTGGCTCGGTCGTTGAACAAGCCAGAGCCAACCACGCAGTTGCTGACACCCCAGTCGCGCAGCATGGCGATGTTGTGGGCTTTGACCCCCCCGTCCACTTGGATTTGGACAGGTCGGCCACCTGCGGCGACCTGTTCGTCAATGGCTTGGGAGAGGCGGCGAATTTTTGCTTCCACGTTCGGGATGAAGGATTGACCACCAAAGCCAGGATTGACGCTCATGATGAGGACCAAATCAACTTCTGACAAAACCTCGAGCGCCGCTTCCACGGGCGTGCCCGGGTTCAACACCACGCCGGCTGTTGCGCCGCCATCCCGAATGGCCGTCAGGAGGCGATGAAGATGCTTCACGGCTTCGACATGGACCGAAATGTGGTTGCACCCCGCATCGATGTAATCTTGATAGCATGCTTCGGCGTTCTCAATCATCAAATGTGCATCAAACACGGCATTGGGCCCCAAGGAGGATCGAAGGCTACGAATCACCGGTGGGCCGAAGGTGAGGTTGGGCACAAAGTTCCCGTCCATGATGTCAAGATGCAACCAATCGAGGCCCGCATCTAGCGCTTCCCGGCAGTCCGTTGCAAGGTCTGCAAGATTGGCCGTGAGGACACTCGGTGCGATGATCATGGTATCCCTGCACCGACCCAAGCGACGCCATTTGAAGAGGATTGTCATGCCTTTGCAGCCCCAAATGTCTCTGCACAAACGCCTATAATGCTTCAACCGGAGCCCCCCGACGGTGAACATATGGGTGAAGTGCGAAACATCTCCGATAGCGAATTTAACGATACCATCAACGGCTCCGAGTGGGTGATTGTGGACTTTTGGGCGCCGTGGTGTGCGCCTTGCAAGGCGATTGGACCTGTTCTTGAGGCGGTTGCCAACGAGCGCGAACTTGTCGTCGCCAAGGTCGACACGGACCAGCACCAAGCCACAGCGGGGCAATTGGGTGTCCGCAGCATTCCTGCTTTGTTCATGTACCACAACGGCACCATGGTTTCGAGCAAGACGGGCGGTATGCCGAAGCCAAAGTTGCTGGCTTGGATCGACGAAGTCATGAACGCCGACGATTTTTGAGTTCAAGAAATTCGTTTCAGACGGGCCTGCTTGTTCTCGCCAACATCCCGGAGCAATCGTTCACGAAGGGCTTCGTGCAACCACATTCCTTCGTCGAGTTCGAGCAACAAGCCGTGTTGGAGAAGGTTGCTTGGAGGCGGGCCGTTCCATGAAACGCTGGCGGCCAACACCTCCCAAGGAATCGGTGATTCTGCCACCGAAAGCGTTGCCAACATCTCTTTTTCCTGTTCTGGCAATCGGGTGAGAATCTCCTCGTCAAGGAAACGTAACCAGTCCTTGTGGGTCGGTTGACCGTACAATTCGAGCAATTCCAAGGCGAGCGGGTGACCGCCGGTCGCAGCGTGAACTTCCGCTGCGGGCGGCGCCTCAGTATCGAGCGTCTCCAACCATGCTTGAGTGGCTGCCAGCGACAGTCCTTGGAGGGGCATTTCTCGAACCGTGTCCCGGATGTGCACGTCTCTTCTGTCGTACACGTCCATTTCCGTTCGCGAGATGAGCAACATTCGCAACGGCGCTTTTTGAGCGAGTTGAAGCAGGGAACCGAGCAAATGACCTGCGTTTGCAGCGATGTGATGCACGTCGTCCAGCACGATGAGCCAATAGGGCGGCGGCCCTCCTGCGCTGTCCTTGAACCGTTCGCGAATCGTGTTGGCGTCGGTCATGTACGCCAAGAGGCGTCGGCGCCAAGCATCCACGTTCATGTCGGCACCGGGGGTGAGCGGAAGCGTTTCGATGATGTTGTACGGGTCGTGAGATTCATCAATGCCAAATCGATGCAGGAGGCTGGTCGCTAACCCCAGGGCTCGGTCCCACGGTTGACAGGTGTACCAGCAAACCGAGAGATAGGGGTCGTCTTCCATGTGTTGTTGCAACCAATGGGCGACGAGCGTAGATTTTCCAATGCCCGCAATGCCATGAATCACCATGCAAGGGTGACGGTCGGCGAACCATTGGTGAAGGTCACTCAATTCACCGTCCCTTCCGTACACGGGGCGAGTTGTCGGCGGCTGATTGGCGTAGGTGGCATGCACGCCCACCAACGGCGTGAGGCGCCCGGGTTCAGGAAGGTTGCTTTCCCCGTCGGTTTTCTTGATGCTGCCGAACCGAATGTCTCCGTAGGTGAGGACACCTTCATGTTGAGCATGAAGCAAGATTTGCAGCAAGGAGAGGTCGGTGGCCAACAGGTCGGGCACTTCCGTGGCTTTGACTTCCAACAGTTCTCCATCAACGCTCCGCACGAGCACCTTGGTGGCATCCAGCGCGACCTGCCGTTGGGTGGCATGAAGCCGTCCTTCTTCGGTCAGTTGCCATGTTTTTTGGCGACGCTCATCACCTTGAACGGCTCTTGTGTGCTCTTCGACCAAGGCATCCTTCAGCAAGTCCCGCATGGTTCGGCTGACGTTGGGTGGATGTTGGGCGCACGCCTCAGCGATGCCGGGGCGAGTCATACTGGGAGGGACCATGTAGCGGTCTGCCCACTGGTCGTTGTCCAACAGGTGAAGCAACACGCGGTCTTTGGCAGCGACATTGACCTTGGGAATGTCACCCGCCATGGATGTGGGTGTGGGTTTTGCTTGTTCAACGCTTGCCTTTTTGGCGCCAAAGAACGAATTCGGCCGTGATGCATGTTTGCGCAAAAGAACAACAAGCCTTTTATTCAAATGTTGATGGCAAATCATGCCAGTCAATTCCGGACTAACTCACCGTCGAGGTCAGCGCGTTTCCCTTCTTCTGTGTGCGTTGATGTTGGCAGCCCTGCTGCCTCTCGCCTCGGGCGCCGATGCAGACGGTGACGGCTACCAAGATTCAGCGGATGACTGCCCCTACGCGGCGGGAACGAGCACGGTTGACCTCACCGGATGTCCCGACCGTGATGGGGATGGCACCTCCGATCTCAACGATGCTTGGACGTCCACCAACCCGAATTTTGCTCAGGACTTCCACATCAGCGGGACATCGGCCTATGCGGTCGATCACAACGCCGATGGCCATCTGGTGGCCGTGGCTCATGGCGACCGCGTTCGCATCATCAACACCTCCACGTTCACCGTTTCCGTGAGCAGTCCGGATTTGGTTGACGGTCAAAATGCCTATGTGACCGGTTTGGATTGGAGCCCTGACGACAATTACGTCGCGGCCACCCTGTCCGACGACACCGCCGTGGTGATGTGGGCCAACAACCTGACCGTGATTCATGACGGCATCACCCACACCGGCTCCAGCAGAACCTTCTCCGACGTTGCGTTCATGGCCAACAGCACCTCGTTTGCCGTTGTCGACGAAGCATCGGGTGGCTGGGGTGGTGGGACGTGCTCGGGTTGTTCCATAATGCTCGTGAGCGTTGCCGACGGCCAAATTTGGCGCGAGGTCACTCCCGGTGGCAACAGCGGCGAATATTCCTCCGTGGCCTTCTCTCCCGACGGCTCGCGCATGGCCGTGGGTGGTGACGGTACCGCTTACCTGATCGAAACCTCGGGGTGGACCACGGTCCGTGCGATGAACCCTGGCGCAGGGTCAAACGTGAACGGGATTGATTTCTCTCCCGACGGAAACGCCATCGCCATGTGCACGGCGTACGACAACGGCAACAGCCGACTGCGCGTGTTCAACACGTCCTCAGGCGCGTCCTTGTTCAACCAACAAGCGACCAGTTCCTGTTACGGCACCGACATTTCTCCCGACGGCACCCAAGTTGCGTTTGCCATTGGCTACTACAGCACCGACGGTGGGAAATTGTTGACCTACGAGATTTCAACCTCGCTGCTGGTCGACGGTGTTTCCTTGGCCCGAGGAAACAATGCCTGCTCTCAGTCGGGCGGGCAAAACCCCTGCGGCAACGTCAACGGGGCTTCATGGCATCCGGACGGGCTTCACATCGTGTCTGCGGTCAGCCGAAATTTCAACGGTGTCTATTTCCTGTTTGCAGACCTTGACAGCGACAACGACGGCTACAACTCCACCGACCAGGGCGACGGCATCGTCGATGCCTTCCCTGACGAAGGGACCCAATGGAACGACACCGACGGCGACGGTTACGGTGACAACCCTGCGCCTGCCTACCAACCTGACGAATGCGTGACCGTTCCGGGCACGTCGACCGAGGACCGGTACGGTTGTCCCGACAGTGACGGTGACGGTTGGTCCGACGCCGGCGACTGGGCCCCCGCAAATCCAGACCAGTGGGTGGATGCCGACGGTGACGGTCACGGTGACAACTACCTCTTTGAATTGGATGCATACCAGATGCACATCAATCAATCAGGGGATGCTTTCCCCAACGATGCCACCCAATGGAACGACACCGACGGTGACGGCTACGGTGACAATTACGAGAACGCCTCCTGGGACACCTACCGTCCGAGTGAATGGCCTGGCGTGCTCCTCACATCAGCCAACGAACCCGATGCCTTCCCGCTCGACCGAACTCAACACCTTGACAGCGATGGAGATTGGGTCGGCGACAACCCCAACAGCGACCGTGCCGACATGTGCCCCAACGAATGGGGCGATTCGCAATACGACCGGTTGGGTTGTCCTGATTCGGACGGAGACGGCTACTCCGACCCGACAGCAAATTGGCCGAGTACGGCCGACTGTTTCGGTGCCGATGCTTTCCCAGACGAGCCAACGCAGTGGTGTGATGAGGACAACGATGGCTACGGAAGCAATCCGGAAGGCAACAACGCCGACGACTGCCCATCAACGGCGGGCACCTCGACCATCGACCGTGTGGGATGTGCTGACCGTGACGGCGATGGCTACTCCAACGCTGGCGATCCGTTCCCTGACGACCCGACCCAATGGTCGGACCGTGACGGCGACAACCGTGGTGACAACGCCTCTGGAAACAACCCCGATGCCTTCCCCGACGATACCAGTCAGTGGAAGGATTCCGATGGCGACGGTTACGGCGACAACGCCGGAGGCAACAACGGCGACTACTTCCCGAGCGATCCAACGCAATGGAGCGATGAGGACGGCGATGGCTACGGCGACAACACCGATGGTAACGACGGCGATGTGTGCCCGATGGAGTATGGCGAATCTCAAGAACCGTTGAGTCGGGGCTGCCCTGACAGTGACTTAGACGGCGTGACCGACCCGCTCGATGCCTTCCCCGACGACCCCTTCCAGTGGTCTGATCAAGACGGTGATGGCTTTGGCGACAACACCAACGTGCCGAGTGGCGATGATTGCATCGAAACATTTGGCAAGTCAACCGAAAACGGACGTCAAGGTTGTCCTGACGCAGATTTGGACGGGTACGCCGATGTTGACGACGCGTTCCCTGAAGACTTCGAACAGTGGGAAGATACCGACGGTGACGGGTACGGTGACAACTACTACTGGGAGAACATCACCGTTGAGGACAGCGAAAACCCAGGCCTCTTCATCACGTTGCGAGAGCAACGTGGCGACGCCTTCCCGGACATTGCCTCACAATGGTCCGATGTTGACGGTGACGGTTGGGGAGACAACCTCAGCAGTTCCAACCGCGTGGACAATTTCCCGCTTCGGGCCACGCAATGGCTGGACTTCGACGGTGACGGTTACGGCGATAACGCCGTGCTTGGCTCGTACCAGCCCGATGCGTGCCTCAAGGTACCGGGCAACTCAACCGCCAACGATGAATACGGTTGCCCGGATGCCGATGGTGACGGGGTTTCCGACGACAGCGACCCGTGCCCGTGGGACCCGGAAATTTCCGAGGGGGCACGAAGCACAACCGTTTGTGGCATCACATCAGACCCCAGCCTTCAGGCAAGCGACGAGGGCTCTGGAACGACGTTGCTTGGCTCGGGTGACAACACCCTGGTCTGGATGGGAGGGGCCATCATCTTCATGCTCGCATTGATCTTTGTCGCTCAAGTTGCCCGCGCTGCAGGAAAGCGTAAGGCCGTAGCAGCAAAGCGAGAGGAGCAACTGGTCCAAGCTTCCTTTGCTGAGGAGGAAGAACGCCGTCAAGCATGGATTCAGCATTACATCGCCCAAGGGAACTACGCTGAAGCCCGAGCCCTTGGATGGGAAGGCACCGAAGGTTTGCCCGAATGGAAGCAACACGAACTGCAACAACAGGCGGCCGCTGAGGCTGCCATTCCTTCCATGTTGGACCTCGAAAACCTCTGAAATTTACGCACCGTTTGCACCGCTGCCCTTTCAAAGGAGAACGGGCCATGTTTTCACATGGGCGAGAAGCCGACAGGCCGACTCTTGGTCGTGATGGGGCTGTTCATGGCTTCGCTCATGGTTGGTTTCGCCTCCGCTGATACGAACGAGGTTCGTTTCTTGGTTGATGCCTCAAACAACGACAACCAGTCATGGTATGATGTCAGCAATCCCCTCACGCTCGCGGGTAGCCTGATCAACGATGGCGATGCTGTCACCGTGTCAAACAACCCCGTTTGCCCTCTCGTGCTCAACGTGTACGACACCTCCAACGTCATGCTGGTTGATGGAGAGGACGCCTGTCCCGACCGTTCACAGGGACTGGACCTGTTTGCTGGCGAGCAAATTACGTTTGATTCGCTCGCCTGGGACATGAAAACCGGCGATGGTGACTGGCTTGTGAGTGGCACCTACACCGTTGAAGTCGTTCACGTTGGAACCGGACTTTCTCACACCCTCTCGGCCACCATTCAAACTCCCGTCTTCCTTCCATCGGGTTTGACGTATGAGGTGGACTGGATTCAGCGCACTTCGGAGGAAAGCGGTGCATGGCTGGGTTTGGTCTCGCTGCACAATCCATCAGCAGAACCCGTTGACCTCAACTCGCTTCCAGCGTGTTGGCTTGAACATCGCATCGGTTCTGCAGCAACGCTCGGTGCACCGTGCTTCGGCGATGTTTCCTTGTTGATGCCGGGTGAAGTGATGATGGTTGACCAGCGTGTGGTGCCCATGGCCGACGCCGTGAGCGTGGAAGTGGCACTTCCGGGAGACAGTTTTGTTCACACGCACACGCTGCAGGGAGACGAACTGACAACCTCATCGCTTCAAGCCGGTGTTTCCCTCACGCTGAACGTCGATGAAGAGCAACCCTTCGGCCAAGGTGATGTCTTGGTGAGCGATCTCCGTCTTTCCAGCCTCCTTGCCTTTGACCAAGTCGTGGAGTTCACCTCCTCGTGCCGTGCGGAAATGTGGGTTCTCGATGATCTTGGCAATGTCGTCTTTGATTCTCGTCAGGAGAAAGTCTGCCAGTCCATTGAGTTGGAACAGACGCTCGAAGCCGATGAAGACATGGTCTTTGACCTCCCCCAGTGGAATTTCTTTGACAGCAACGGCTGTTCCCTTCAACCCGGTATGTACACCGTTGTTGCAGAACTTCCAGAATTCCACCTGGCCGTGAGCGAGGTCATCGAATACCGGGATGTCGAGGTCAACGGCTGCACGGAAGCGACGGACCTCTCACTTGATGCATCATCCCAGTGGAGCGACGACGACACGCTATCGTTGAGCACATCGGTGGTCAACACGGCGGACTCGACCTACCTTCGAATGATTCAACCGTGCACCTATGAGCTGAATTTCGTGAACGATGAGGGCATGTCCGTGCACCGTATTCAGTCGCTGTGCGGCGAGTACGACGGCCGTAAAGTGTTGGTTCCAACAGGCGATGAGGGGCTCAATTTTGCTGGCGTAGCGGTTGAATTCATTCAGGACGGTGTACCGGTGCTAAGCGACGGCTTCTACACGCTCGAGGTCACCATGCAGGCGTCCTCCAAGCTTACCACAAGCGTGAACCTTGCTTGGCCGCCGACCTTTACCGGAGAGGATTCCACCGTCGAAACCACCGTCGAGACGCCTGTTGAACAGTTCGAGTTGACCGGTTCTTGGACCGGCTTGCTCACCGATACAGGGACCTGTTATGTCTTGGAAATGGACGAAACCATGTACCTGCTCTCCAACGCTCGCACACTCAGTGCGTGGACACCCAGCAGCACCGTGCAGGGCGTCTATGTCGCTCAAGCAACCACACCTTCCCCCGCTTGCGGTGGGTTTTCGGCACCCTCTGTTGAAGTCGTTGACGTGGTGATGGAGCGTTCAACGCTTGAGGAATCCTCCGAATCCACACCTGTTGTGGTCGCTGAAGACGAGGCTGCAAGCGAGGCAACGTCCCCCGTCGTGACCGTGGCAACCGTGGTGGTCACGACCTCAATCCTCTCTCTGCTCGCCGTGATGGTCGCCACCAACGAAGGGCTTCGTCTCCCAGCCACCATGGCCGGTCTGTGGTTCATCGGTCTGCTCGGAAAGACTCACGAGACCACGGATGGCCGGTACCAGCGAGGCCGATTGATGGGATACCTCACGGCCAACCCTGGCTGCCATTTCCGCGCTCTGATGAGTGCCCTCGACATGAGCAACGGACAAATCACGCATCACCTTCGTATCCTTGAGGCCGAAGAACATGTCTGGCGAAAGAACGACGGCCGACTCGTGCGATACTACCCGCTCACCAATCAACTGAACCCGAACACCAGCGCAGACGATCTGCCCGTTCCACCGCTCTCACCCGACCCCAACAGTCTTCAGGGCAAAATCCTGAACCTCTTGGACCAAGACGGTGACATGGGGCAATTCCCCACCCAAGCCGAACTTGCAAAGCGCTTGGAAAAGAGCCAACAACTGATTTCTCATCACCTCCGAACCTTGCAAAAATACGGGCTGGTTGAGCGGCGAAAGATGGGCGTTATGAACCGTTACAAACTGACCCGTGAAGCCATTTTCCTTCTCGAGACCAGCGACGATTTCGGTCAAAAGTGATTCACGGTCAAGCGAGTCCATCGGGGCTTGTTCAAGCGGGGAATTGAAAGCATGAGCCCGAGTGGAGAGGTCCGTCCGTGGACGGTGAGTGATGTTGTCAGCCGATGTTGAGCCCGTTGATGAGGTCGGTTGGCAGCAGCAATGGGCCGACGCTCGCCTCTTTGAAGCGGATGTTCAGGACGGAAAGCCCACGTTTTACTGCCTTGAGATGTACCCGTATCCCTCTGGAAAAATGCACATGGGACACGTTCGAAATTATTCGATCGGCGACGCTGTGGCCCGCTACAAACGCATGATGGGTTTCGACGTTATCTATCCCATGGGCTACGATTCATTCGGTATGCCGGCGGAAAACGCCGCCATCTCCGAAGGAGGCCACCCACACGACATCACGGAACGGAACATGGCTTCCATCACGGCGCAAATCAAGCGCATGGGCTTCTCGTATGATTGGCGTCGCACCCTCAAAAGTCACGACCCGCGATACTACAAGTGGAACCAGTGGTTCTTCACCAAATTCATGGAACAAGGTCTGGCGACCCGCGAACACGCGCCGGTGAATTGGTGCGATGCCTGTGCAACTGTTCTGGCCAACGAGCAGGTCAAAGCAGGCCGTTGCTGGCGTTGCAACGGACCCGTCTCTCAAAAAGAAATGAGCCAGTGGTTCCTTGACCTCCCCTCCTACGCTCAGGAGTTGTACGATGGACTTGACACCATCCAATTTCCAGAGCACGTCGCTGCTCTCCAACGGGATTGGCTCGGTCGGTCGGAAGGTGCCAACATCCTGTTTGGTGTGGTCGGTCGAGACGAGGATATTGAGGTGTTCACCACCCGTCCCGACACGTTGTTTGGTGCCACCTTTGTGACGTTGGCACCCGAACACCCGCTCTCGGAATCCCTGGTGAAGGGCACGCCCTTTGAAGCGGATTGGCAGACGCTCTATGACGAAGTTGCGAGCATGTCCGAGTTTGACCGTATCAAGAACATGAACAAGAAAAAGGGTGTTTTCTCGGGTCATTTTGCCGTTCACCCGCTGACAGGGGCAGAGGTGCCAATCTGGTTCGGTAATTTTGTCATCGCTACCTACGGAACGGGTGCTGTCATGGCGGTGCCCGCACACGATGAACGCGATTTCGACTTCGCCAACACCTACGACATCCCCGTTCAGCGGGTGTTGGTGATGGAAGAAAACGCCGATGGTGAGGCTCCGATGCACCGAGCGGAGACGGACCTCGGCTGGATGGTCAACAGCCCCATCGAGGGTTTTGACGGCCTTTACGGGCAAGAGGCCAAAGACGCCGTCTGTTCCGCACTCGAGCAAGCCGGGCGCGGCCATCGCACCGTGAACTGGAAGATTCGCCCGTGGCTCATTTCTCGTCAACGGTATTGGGGAACACCCATTCCCGTCATTCATTGCACTACCTGCGGGGCTGTTCCTGTTCCGGAGGAGGACCTTCCCGTTGAGTTGCCAAGGGACGTGATGTTTGGTGAAGGCAATCCGCTCGAAACGTCCGCTTCCTTCGTGAACGCACCCTGCCCAACCTGCGGTGAAGACGCTCGGCGAGAAACCGACACCATGGACACGTTCATGGATTCGTCTTGGTATTTCCTTCGCTACACGGACGCGCTGAACGACAGTCAGCCGTTCGACAAAGACGTCGCCAACCATTGGATGATGGTCGATTTCTACTGCGGCGGCATTGAACACGCCCAAATGCATCTCATCTACGCTCGGTTCATGACCAAAGCCCTGCGCGACCTGGGACTGGTTGACATCGACGAGCCGTTCTACGAATTGCTGTGCCAGGGCATGGTCAACAAATCAGCGCCGTTTTGTGCAGACTGCGGCGTGACCCTATCGGTGACCCATGAAGGCTCTCCATGCCCTCATTGCGATGGTCCTCTCGGCTCACGATCGGCCAAGATGAGCAAATCGCTCGGCAACACCGTTTCTCCTGAGGAGATGATTCATCGATTCGGTGCCGATACGGTGCGTCTGTTCATCCTCTTTGCCGCCAACCCAACCGCCGGCATGGACTGGTCGGACACGGCCTTGGAGGCGAACCATCGCGTCATGACGCAACTTCGAGGCATGCCGAGTCAACTGATGGAATGGGATGAGGGTGAAACGGACATGGATGCCTGGATGGAGGCGAGATTTACACAACGCATTCACGAATTCATGACCGCCATGGACGGGTATGACCTGCGAAGAGCTGTAGAAATATCGCATTACGACGTCATCAAGGACATCAATTGGTATCGACGGCGAGGAGGTGGAAACCGAGCCGTCGCCGAACGCATGCTTCCCGTGTGGTCTCAGTTGATTTCCGTTTCAACCCCTCATCTTGCGGAGGAATGGTGGGCCGCCTTGACCACAACCAGCGAGTTTGTGGCCTCGAGCAGTCTGATGGTTCCCGAGCCGCTTTCTGAAGAGGCCAAGGTGCTGCTGGCAGGTGAACAATACATACGCGATGTCTTGGAACAGTCCCGAAAGGTTCGCCAGGTCGCTGAGCGCCACCTCGGTGGTGCGGCTACGCACGCCACGTTTGTCGTTTCACCACCGTGGAAACGCACGTTGGCGCAAGCTGCGCTCAACTTCATCGCTGAGGGCGGGCATCCAAAACAATTCATGCCGGTGTTGCAAACCATGCCGATGGCCCAAGGCGAACGAAAAGGCGAGTTGATGGGCTTCTGGGGCAAAAAAATGCTCCCTCAAGTGTTCAAGTGGGACGATGCCTCGAGAGAGGTCATCGTGTCCACGCTCGATGAAGCCAACGTCCTCACGCAGGCCTCCGGCTTCATCGCTGCTGAATTGGACATGAAGGCCATTGCCGTCGTGGTTGGTGAAAGCGAGCAGGATGGAACCGAGCGTGCAGGTTCTGCCATGCCCCTGGCTCCGGCTGTGGTCTATGCCTGATCACGCCTCTTCGCCAAGCGCCTCGGGCCGTGGTGGCGGTGATGATTTCACAGGGTCGGCCGGTAACGGAGGGCCCGGTCGTTGATTGCTGGTGTAGACTGCCCATGCCACAATGAACCCAGCGGCGAGGAACAACCAGCTGGCAAGTCCCCATCCATCGTCCTCGTTTTCGCCGGCGGTGGAGGCGATTTCAGTTGCGCACCCTTGCTTGTCAACCACGGCGTTCGCTGAAGTGTCCAGACAGAAATCGAAGGCATTCTCGACTCCGTCGCCGTCGTCATCAAGTTGGAATTGACTGCAACCGTTTGAGGAGACTTGGTGTGCGGGATCGGTACGCGGGCACAGGTCAAGAGGGTCAAGCACCCCGTCTTGGTCGTCATCATCGTCTTCAACGGCATCGATGCACCCGTCGTCATCAAGGTCTTGACCGGCTTGTGCAAGACCGATGAGGCCTTTTGGACAGCGATCAATCTCGTCGTCCTTTCCGTCGTTGTCATCGTCCTCGTCCTCCGTTGCATCAACGCATCCATCGTTGTCGTGGTCCACCGTGGCTGCTTCATCAATCCAATTCTTTTCGCCGAGCAGACAGTCGTCGTTCACGTCGAGCACACCGTCGTCGTCGTCATCATCGTCCATGGTTTCGTCAAGGCAACCGTCTTCGTCGTAGTCGTTCCATGAAAAAGAAACCCACGGGTTCAGGTCGTTGGGGCAGTTGTCATCGGGAATGGAAATTCCGTCACCGTCTTTGTCCGCATCGCACACGTCTCCAACGTCATCGTTGTCCAGGTCGGCCTGATTGGCGTTGGCCGTTGCGGGACAATTGTCTGCCTGGTCGACCCAGCCATCACCGTCAGAATCGATGTCGGCACAACCATCGGATTCGATGTCGTTTTCTTCGGTTGACACCCAACCCACCGGTCCACGTGGACACAGATCGTTGGTGTCAAACACCCCGTCTTCATCGTCGTCAAAATCTTCGTTGACGTCACGACAGCCGTCACCGTCGTGGTCGGAATTTGCGTTTGAGGCCCATCCCACTTCGCCGGTTGGGCAATCGTCAACATCGTCCTCAACACCGTCGTTGTCGTCATCGTCGTCGCAAAGGTCTCCAAAGGCATCGCCATCAAGGTTGGCCTGGTCAACATTTGCCAGTTTGGGACAGTTATCTGCGCCGTCCAACACACCGTCAAAATCCAAGTCCGTTTCGTACAACCACACGCCCAAATCTTGGGCGTCCCGTTGCTCGAAGGCGTGAGGGCCGTACGTTGCGTCGTTGGTCGAGGTAAACGCCACGACCGGTGAACCGGTGCTGCTCAAGGACAAACTCGTCGGGAGATCGTTTCCGTTCCCTCCAGCGGCGATGGCCCAATCCCAAGGCCCGTTTGCTTGGCGTTGGGCGAGGAACACGTCGAAGTGGTTCCCGTCGTTGATTCCGTCTTTGTCAGCCAGCGAGAATTCACCGAGCGTCAAATCACCCGTCATTTCACCCACCACGAGGCTGTCGCCTTGGGCGGTGACGACAATGCCACGAGCCCGCTCAGCCCCGTTGCCCCCAAAACCCGTTGCGTGGGTCCATTCACCCGAGGAAGAGAGGTGTGCTTCGTAGAAATCAATCCAAACCGCCGTAACCAATTCATGCTCACCAAAAGCCATGTCCTGCAGATAATCGCCAACGATAGCGATGCCACCGTTTGGCAGTCCCGCGCAATCGTTGACGGTGTTTTCTCCTGCGCCCCCAGCGTGGGCAGCCCAAACCCAAGCATCGTTGTTGTACAAACCTACAGCGACGTCCAGACTTCCCGTGCTGTTGATCTCATGGTCACCAAACACAACCACATCGGTGAAACTCGTGGCAAAGTAGGTCCCGCCGTTTCCATCCGTACAAAGGACGCCGGTTGCGTCAAGCGTATCGGATGAAAACACCGTGTGAACGTTGAGGTAGTCGCCAAGATGGTCCATGATGACCAGAGCGACCGCATCTTGGGTGATGCTGGCTGGAGAACTGAAGTTGTCGAACATCAATTCGCCCCTGTGCACCACGCCGAGGTGGATATCATCGTCTGGCGTCACCATCAAATCCACGATCGAGGTTTGGTAATCGTTTGAAAACGACTTGGCCCACAACCAGTCACCCACCGGTGTCATCGCAGCAAGGAAAATGGCCGTTTCGTGACTGTCATCACTTTTGTTAAGAGGAGGTAGTGTGCCTAATGTCAAGTTGCACGGGTCTCCCATGCTCACTTCACAGAACGAGCCCGCCACGATGACGGTTCCATCGCTGAGGGTGCTCATGGCTGCGATGCTGTCAAAACCCCACGTCTGTTCCTGTTGGGTGGCTGTCCACGTTCCGTTTTCGTCAATCCACGCTAGAAAAATATCAATGCCAAAGTTGGAATCTTGGCTTGAAAATCCAACCACATCGCCGTGGAAATCGATGGTCTGTTCAAACGAACCAGCGACGATCATCGTTCCGTTTGAGAGTGGAACCATAGCGTTGACCTGTTCGTTGCTCCCTCCTCCTGCGCTGGCCAACCAACCCGTGGTGTTGGCTTCGCCGGAAGGTGCTGCGGGGGCTGGCTCCTCCAACACGGGTTGCATGGGTGTCAGCAAGGTGACTGGTGATGCAAGGAAAACGGCCACGAGGACAACATGAGCAATGGCGAAGCGCATGGTCGGAGGATGGCGGTCCCGCATAAGAACCTCCCGCGCCAGCGTGCATGCGTTTCGGTGGGAGCCTTCATTGAGTGTCACCATTGCAGGCAGTCCATGAGCGGTTCTTCCAACCGACGAAATCGGTCGAATCGGCATCGCTCATCTTCCTCAAAGCAACGTTATGGCGGGCCGAAACGCCAAGGTCAGGAAGAGAAATTTGCTTCGCTTGCAAAGCAAATGAACGCAGAAGCGGAGGGCCGGTTTGAACGGCAGCCGAAGCCAATGGCCATTCCTGCCGATGTCGACCCCCCGAAGACCTTCCATCTTGAATGGACGGTCTCACCTGTTCCGCTCAAAGCTGAGGAGCGCGTTGCTGGATGGGTGGTCAAGCGGGGTGAATACGGATGGCTCTCCGATGAGCGTGTCGAAACCATTGCCAAAAAGGTCACTGAGGAGGCCATGACCGTCGACCAAGCGCTTTCTCTGCGTTCGGCGTTGCTTCAACAAAAAACGGTCTATTCCCATCACAAGTTGAAGCGGAATGCCCGCACGCTTGCACGGAAATACCGTGAAGGATCCACCATTCTTGAATTGTCAAAGGAATTTGACTTTCCGCCAATGAATGTTTTTCGTGCCGTTCTTGAGGCCATGGGATGGTCAAAAAGCAAAATCAAGGAGACCTTGCGCAACCCGAGCAGCATGAAAGAACGGGAACGTCGAGAGTTTGAATCGGCAGAGGCCGCCGACCGAGTGACCAGTGTCGACCAGTCTGAAACGCAGGTGAAAGCCGACCTTTTTGAGGACATTCTCGCCGATTGGTTCGAAGAGCAAGGCATTCGTCTCCGCCGGCAACCCGAGATGGTGAAAGAGCAATCTGAAGCACTCGGTCGACCCGTCCGAACGCCCGACCTGTTGTTCCTCGATCATGTGTACATCAACGGACAGCCGGTCGCCTGGCTTGATGCCAAGCATTTCTATGGTGCAGATGTGGAATTCCAGCGAAAGAAAATGAAGAAGCAAATGAACCGGTACATCGACGAATGGGGTTCGGGCGCCATCATGTTTCGGCATGGATTTTGTGAAAACCTCTACCTGCCAGGGGTGCTGATGTTGGATTCAGGACCTATCGATTTGAACCGGCTTCATGACGATGCCTGACTCCTGCGAACGAGGTCAAGAGCGTTTGCACGCCCTGCGCATCCAACTGCGTTTGCAGTGCCTTGAGGTCGTCAACGGAGGCCGGTTGGTCGAGGTTTCGAGGTACGACCGCCACCGAACTTCCAAGCATGCACAATCGTGCCGCAAGGTTCGCTTGAAGTCCAAGGTCTCGCACCGCAGCCAACACAGCGTGATACACCGCAGCACGCAGTCCTTCGTCGAGCATACCTGAAGCCTCCGAAAACAATCTGGCTTCCTTCAACAGTTCTTCCCAGCGTCCTTCACCCCAGCTTCCTTGCTTGAGACGGTCCATGCTGTTGTTTCCAGCCTGCGTGATGGATGCTTGCCAGAGGGGGTCATCGATGTACGTGGACGTGTGTCGTTCGCCCGTAGCATCCCATGCGAGCAGCACGGGTGAACGAGCACCAAACGAGACGGCTTTTCCCGGCCATCCAGGTGCACCCGGTTCCAGCCGCAGTTCAACTCCTCCAACCGACAAACCCAGCACGTCGCCCAAACCGGCACCGTGCTCCCGCTCGATGCGGTGTGCGATTTTCTCGTATTGAACTGCGGTGCCGCGACCGGTCAACGTTTTGACCACCTCTCCCAGGGCCATCAGGCCTGCGGCCGACATACCGAATCCCTGACTGGTCGGGCACTCCAATTCCACCTCGAGCTCCACCCATTCATGGTTCCGAAGCAACTTCGCATCGCGGCAGGCTTGGAGAAAATCAAGGTACAATTCGATGTTCTCTCGCTGCTCGCCGTCCATGTCGACCACAGACACCCGATGCTCCGGTAACGTTTCGACGGTTGGCCGAGGGTCGGGGACGATGCCCGTCATCGATTGCCGGGGCGTGATGGCTTCCACGACATGAAGCGCCCCCTTCATCTGCACACCGTGTTGCACGGCAAACCCTGCACCCCTGCTTCCTTGACTTCGTTTGAGTCGAGCAGATCTCTCAATTGAGAAAAGCAGCGTGATATGGCCACCGCAGTGCGCAGTTGACGTGGGTGGCATCGTGCTGTGGCAGCGCGCCGTTGCTGATGAACTGTGCTCTTCTTTCGCTCTCAAGCAAGAGCAGAAGCCAGGTCTTCGTTGAGGTTGACGAAGCGCTTGCTGAGTTCGTCCAACGCCATGTTGAAAGCGGTGACCGGGTCGAGGCTTCCGTCCGTTTCGTAGGTGAAGACGTACGCACCGTCAACGGGTTCCATCGTGATGGCGTCATCAAAATCACCCTCGCGACCGGTTCCCGGACCGACTTGGTGGAGCGCCTTCTCAAGGTCCATGACGTGGTTGACATCGGTGACTTTCTTGTCTTTGCCAAACAACTTGGCGTCAATGGGGGTGCCGTCGGTGGTTTTCAGGCCGAGGTTAAACAGTGCACTGGCTTTCTTAGGCTTGTTCAACACGGCGTGGCATTGAGGTCGGAAACCGACCGCAGCGACAGGCGACCACTTGGCGTGGTCTCGTCCTCTGCCGAGCACCGCAAAGGCATAGAATTCAAGGAATTGACCCTTGGCCAAGACGGTCAGCGGGATGTCCTTGTGCTCGTCACGGATGTCGAACACCGGGTCAGAAATGGTCGTAATGTCTCTTGCGTACACCGTCTTGAACGCCTCATCGGCATCCGAGGATGGTCCACGAGCAGAGAGCGTGTACAACACCTGACACATCGGACAGCCCTTGTCTTTCTCCACAACATCTCGGCAGTTTTCGCATTCATCAGGGAAGACGAGGCCTTCGTCGAGGTTGGTTGGAATGGGGATCATGGCGAGGCGGTGGGCCAGGACTTCATCGGGAAGAACGTTGACCGATTCAACGACTTCGCCCTTGTTGTCTTGCGTCACGCCTTGGGAAAAGTCCACGCGAGTGATGGCGAGTTTTGGGACATCAGCGATGAGCGCTCTTCGGATGGCGTTAACTTGAGCAGCGTCGGTATCGCTGATAAGAATACGAATTTCATGACCTTGTGGCCAGCCGTTTACGATTTCCGTCTTCATGATGTTCACCTGTTCTCAGACACGGCGACCACGGCGGCCACCCTTTTTCTTGGTACCATCGTGGGCGATGGGCGTGACGTCGACGATTCGGCTCACGGTCATACCGGCACGTGTCAAGGCACGGATGGCCGCTGTGGCTTGTGGTGCCTTGATGGAGCGGTTGCCTCCGGGGGCTCGGAACTTGACGACCAGTTCGGTGAATTCCTTGTCTTTCAGAGCGTCAGCCATGCGCTCTGCAGCACGGGTGGCTGCAAACTGGCTGCCCTTGTCCTTGCCGGACTTGACGACTTCGCCACCGTTGCAGGTGGTGATGGTTTCGGCCCCGGTCAAATCGGTGGCCGTCATGAGAATGTTGTTCGACGAACTGTAGATGTTGACGATGGCTTTGCGACTCATCACTCATCACCTCCTTCAATGGCAGCGGTGGAGGCTTCTCCTGCTTCACGAACCTCTTCTGCAAAGGCAGGGGTGGCTTCGGGGTCAACTTCGTCTTCGTTGTACTCGGCCTTGTTCCGAACACCTTCAATGGCTTCACGGATGGGGTGGTTGGGGTCGTTGAGCGGGGAACTTGGATGGTAGCGGAGTTCGGCTTCCTCATCCTTGCTGACGGCGTAGGAGGGGATGGTGACCTTCTGGTCGCCGATGCAGATTTGACCGTGCGTCACGAGTTGGCGGGCTTGCTTCATGGTGCAGGCCAATCCCTTGTAGTAGACTTGAGCCTGAAGTCGGCGGTTCAGCACGTCTTCCGTACTGAGCGAGAGGATGTCACCAAGGTCAGCGTCCGAGGCGATGAGGCCCTTGTGGTGGAGTGAGCGGAGCAAATCTTCCATCTCTCGCTTGCCGTGACCTTCGCTGGTGTCAACCATACCGATCAAGCGCATGGCTTGTCGTCGGTGTCGGCGAAGTTGGGACTTGGCCTTCCAGATTTCCTTCATGTTCTTGAGACCGTGGTTCTTCTTGATGGCGTGTTCTTCCTCAATGCGGTCAGCCTTCCACGGGTGAGAAGGCGTGTCGTACTTGGGTCGTGAAAATTTTGGTTCTCCCATGCTCAATCCCTCTTATCACTTCTTTCGGCTCACACCCAGGGTGAGGCCGCCACGGCCGTTGGAGCGGCCACGTTGGCCACGAACCTTGTTGCCGGAGGCGTGGCGAATACCACGGTAGCACTTCATGGTTCGAAGACGGTTGATGTCGTCTTGCAACGAGAAACGGACTTGCTGTCCGGTGATGTGCACGTCAAACCCGGACTCGAGGTCGCGCTGTCGGTTGAGCATCCACTCAGGGACGTTTTCGGCGTAGGACTCAATGGCCAAGCGGAGTTCTTCTTGCTGCTCGGTGGTGAGGAAACCAGCGAGGTTGTAAGGGTCAAATCCGGTGTTCTTGCAAATTTGAATAGCGGTGCGGGCACCAACGCCTTTCACCGAGGTCAAGGCGGTAGCCAGAGGCTTGAGCCCGTCCATGTCGGTATCTGCCATTCGCAGAATGTATGAAAAATCGTCACCAAGGTCCTCATCCTTCGGTCGTGCCATCGTCTTCACCTTTACGTTAACACCTGCAGTGTCAAGCATCCCTCCGACCAACCTCCCATATATCAAGACCGCGATGATGACATTCGCGCCACTGAGCGCTGAAAACGCAACATTTTCGTCCATCAATTAGAGGTCTTCGGCGTGAGAAACACAGAGAAGGAGGACATTGTTGGTTGGATGTTTCGTCAAAAACCCGTCACGTACGCCGCTGCGCCGGTGAAGTTGCCGGTCCAATGAACCCTGAAGGACCGGCTGTTGGGACGGCTCGAGATCCAACCGGAGTTTAACCGAACGAAAGTTATGTTCAATCGCTTGTTCAACGACACGGTCGATGGTGGTCTCGTCGAGGTTCATCGGCAGCAATTCTACCACCCGACCGGTCGCTTGGACCAACATCCTCTGCTGTGAGTTGAGGCGGAGCGGATGATCGTGGTGAACTTGAGGTCGTCTGCCGGCGATGACCGCCCATCTGAACGCCTTCTCCTTTGAAACGCCTGCAAGCCATGTGGGAGCCAAACCGCTCTCGACCAGAGCAGCATCGATGATGCTCACGTATTCTCCTCGCTTGGGTGGGTGGAGCAGTTGTGCGAGTTCGCCGAATTCGGAAGGCTCGGACAACACCAAGGCCTGTTCGCTCAACGAGGGAGGAACCCGAACGAAGCGGCGGGCGACACCCGTTGAGGCGATGGCTCCGGCCCACATCGCCAGCCGGTCAACCCGGCCACGCCCTCTTGATGTCCATTCCCAGGTGTGCTCTAGGCCTGGCCACAACGTCTGGACCAAGCGCTCGACCTCTCTTCGTTGGTCTTGCGTCAGCCGTGGAGACAAGTCGAGGAGGAACGAGGGCTTGTCTGTGAAATGAGGTTTCCACGCCGTTAACACCTCGTGAAGCGGTGGTTGCATTTCCTCGATGTCGTGCGTTCGGCTGTTGCGAGGCCGAGCTGGGTCGAGGTGCAGAAAGGCGATGCTGTTTTTTCCCGAGGCGGCTGATAGGGCGCCTATCGCATCGGTTCCGTCACCGGAAAGGATTCGACTCTCGGTGAACCAAGGCTGCTCGGTGCTTCCTTGGTGTCGGGCAATGGTGTTGAGATTGACGGCACTGGCTTGGGCCCTCGAACCGTCGAGCTCAATGCCGAGGACAGGGCGCTGAAGTGCGGAGCCATAAGCGGCCAATTGGATGCCGCTTCCACACGCACAGTCCACCAACCAACCCTCGGGAAGGGCGTGTTGTGCAAGCATGCGCGCTCGCAGGCTGGCCACCTGCCACGGAGTCGCTAGCGGCTTGCCTTCCATGGCGTGAAAGAACACCCACCCTTCCGGTGCCGTGCTGTCGTGGGCATGTTCGATCAACCCCTCACTGTCAACGGCGGCTGGAACGAGCACGAGGTGCATAACCAAGCCTCACAACGCAGCGATGTCGGACCGTGTCATCAAGGATTCAAAGTGAATTCCAGCCGCCGCAAACGCTTCTTCCGCCCCCTCTTCACGGTCGAGAATGCTGATGACGCCAACAACTTTGCAGTCCGTATCCGCATGGATGCGTTCGACGGCGACGATGGAAGAACCCCCCGTCGTCGTGACGTCTTCGACGATGACCACGTTCCCACCATCCCCGAGGGGCGAGCCTTCAATGCCGGGTGGGTTGTTGGTTTTGCGCCCACCCCGACCTTTGGGCTCTTTTCGAACCATGAACCCACGAAGGTCCTCTGGCCCCGTGGTGACCACAATGGCCGTCAACGGGACGGCGCCCAACTCAAGGCCTCCGACCAGGGAGGCTCCCATCGATGCGATGCGAAGGTTAAGCAATTCACCCATGATTCGGGATGCCTCGGGGTGCATCATGACGGGCTTGGTGTCGAAAAACCAGCGAGATTGTCGGCCGCTGGCCAAGGTAAAGGCCGCATCGTTGCCACCGTCGAGGAACGCCAGTTCGTGAACGAGCTGTGCGAGGCGGGGCCATTGAGGATGCGAGCGAGTTGATGAATCAACGGCCATGACTCCTTCCTTGGAGGTCATGAAATGAACTTTCCTTCGCTTTTTCTCTCGTCGCCCTCAACAAAAACCACCGCGCGGATGATAAAGGGTCGTCAACATCAATTCGTTGACTGCACATGAGTGACGCTTCTCGCATCGTTGAATCCGGTGAACTCAACCCGCTTCTCGGGCTGGATTTGGACCGGCTGAACGATGAAATGCAGCGGTATCATCGCTGGCTTGATGAACGGGCGGATGAAGCCTATCGCATTGCGGAATCGGCCAGAAGTCTGGGATTTGACCACAAAGACCGGGTTGAAATTCCCCGAGCTTCCGACCTTGCGGGGCGAACAGAAAAACTGCTCATCGAACATCTTGACGGTTACGAGGTGGCTGACGATATCCGTGATTTGTTGAAAGAGAACGATCGAGAGACGACCTCCATCATCATGGCTCAATCGGTTGCTCGCGGCTTCCGCGAAAAGGGATACGACCTCGAGAAATCCATTGACGTCGGCCTGCGAGTAGGCTTGGCCGTGTTGACCGAAGCGGTGCTCGTGGCGCCCTTGGAGGGGATTAGCGAGGTACGACTTCTGAACAACATCGACGGTTCTCAATTTGTTTCCGTTCATTTTGCAGGTCCAATCCGTGCTGCTGGTGGAACGGCGCAGGCCCTGGCCGTGTTGATTGCAGACATGATTCGTCGGGAGTTGAACATTGGTCACTACCAGCCCACCGACCCGGAAGTTGAACGCGTGAAAGAAGAATTTGGGTTGTACCGAGGAAACCTGCAATATCGCCCCTCGCCCCCCGAAATCGACGAAATTGTCCGAGCGTGTCCTGTCATGATCAACGGAGAATCGACCGAGCGCATCGAGTGTGCGGGATACGGAAACGTGCGAAACATCGACGAGGCTCGTATCCGTGGCGGTGTGCTGCTGGTCATTGGGGAAGGCATGTGCTTGAAGGCTCCAAAAATCGAGAAACACACCGCCCGGCTCAACGTTCCCGGTTGGGAGTTCATCGCGAAGTTTGCCTCTCGAGGGAAGGAAAAGGAAGTCACGTCGAGTGACCAATTCAAATCGGATCAAATTCAACCGATCACCAAATTCATGGATGATATCATCGCCGGAAGACCCGTTTTTGGCGCCCCCCTCCAGCCGGGAGGATTCCGTTTACGCTACGGCAGAGCCCGCCCGTCGGGCCTTGCAGCCGCCTCGACCAACACGGCATCGATGTTGGCGCTTGACGATTTCATCACCATCGGGACACAGATGAAAATTGAGCGGCCAGGAAAAGCCTGCGCCATCACGCCGTGTGATGAAGCCGAAGGTCCTTGGGTCATTCTCGAAAACGGGCAATTCTTGCGCATCGACGACCCTTCGGCCTACATACCGCTTCGCCCTCAGGTCAAGCACGTCTGGGATAACGGTGAGTTGGTCATTGGATACGGCGAATTTTTGGAGAACAACAAGCGTTTGGTTCCCGCAGGTTACACCTCAGATTGGTGGGCGAGCGACGTCCTCGAAAGCCTCACCACTCAGAAGGACGTTGACGATTTCTTGACCATCATCGGGGCGAAGAACGGGGATTGGCCGAACGGCGTCCCCGGTATCCAACCCGCCGAAGCCGAGGGCCCATCTGCGCAATTTTGGCTTCGCTGCGCATGGCATGAACAACTTCGTGGTCTTTCGCTAACATGGTCACAGGCGCACGGAGTTGCTCAACGCTTTGCAACTTCTTTGGCCCCGCCTCACAACCCGTGGTTCAAGGACCTCCCCATTGAATGGATGCCGGCTGTTTTGGACCTCTTGGAGGGCGCCGTCATCGAACCTTCGGGAACCTACCTTTCTCTCACGGAAAGCGACGCCGAGGTTGTTGGTGCGCGACCGTTGCGCGGCCCTCGACAATTGCGGTTGAAAGAGGCTGCACAAAACTGGTCGGCCAAGCGCATGGACGAGCTTGAACCCGAGACACTTCCTCCGTTGGAGGAGGTCACGCTCCCGGGAACTCATCACCGTCCCGAGGACCCTATCCTTCATGCCAGCGATCCCGAAGGATGGGCTCTTCACCAACACGGCTTGGCGAAGGCGGCGATGATGTTGCTCGGTCTACCGCACGTGCATGACGGTGACGACCTCCTCGTGACAGCAGGTTGGGAAGCCTTGCTGGAAGGATTTGGATTCACCTTTGAAGCCGATTCGCCGGTCCGTGTGCGGAATGCAAAGAACATGGTAACCGTCCGCATGGCAGCCCTCAAAGACGCCAAAGCGGTCTTGGATGAGGAACGCCAGCGAAAAAGCGAACTGGAACAGGAACGAGCTACCATTCGCATCGCTGCGGAAACGGGGGCTCGGCAACGGGGTCTCGGTATTGCAGAAACGGACAAAGTGGGACGAGATGCTGCAGCCTCCGTCATCGATGAGGGTCCTCGGGACGCCACGGCCTATTTGGCAGCACAACGACTGGAGGACGAACACACCATACACGGCATCATGATCCTGGTTCGCAAACTTTCGGATCTGCGCTGGGAACACAGCGCACCCGTGCGCGTTGGATGCCGTATGGGACGGCCTGAGAAGGCCGCTCCGCGGGTCATGAATCCGATGACCCACTCCCTCTTTCCGATCGAGCTCAACGGCGGTAACCAACGCTTGCTCCGTCATGCCGTTGACAAACACACGATTCGTGTACAACTTGGAAAACGAACCTGCACCGTCTGTGAACGCACGTCCCCTTATCTTCGATGCCACCACCGTATGGAGGACCGGTTCGGAGAAGGCAAGACGGGTGAGGTCTGCGGCGGGCGAACCACAGCAAGTCCAACCAAAACAAACGCCCGTCGTCGCGGTGAAATCCAAACGGTTCGCATGGACGAGATGGTGGAGGATGCTCGTATTCGCCTCGGCATTGACCGTCTCCCTGCGCAGGTCAAATGCATGAAGAAACTCAACAGCCGTGACCAAACGCCAGAGGCCATTGAGAAAGGTATTCTTCGGGCTCGCCACGACTTACCCGTGTTCCGTGACGGCACGGTGCGCTATGACATGAGCGACGTCCCCGTAACGCATTTCCGACCAAGGGAAATCGGTGTGCCATGGAAAACCCTTCACGGCTTGGGGTACACGCACGACTACCAAGGTGAGGCCCTGACCGACGATGAACAGATTCTCGAGTTGTATCCTCAAGATTTCATCGTCGCAAAAGGTGCTTCGGATTTCCTTCTTCGGACAGCGAACTACATCGATGAACTCCTTGTTCGTTTCTACGGCATGGAGCCCTATTACAACGCTGAATCGGCCAACGATCTCGTCGGCCGATTGATTTGCGCCCTTGCACCCCACACCAGCGGGGGTGTCCTGTCGCGCATCATCGGTTGGGCGGATTGCTCGGGGGGGTACGCTCACCCGCTGTTCCATGCGGCCAAGCGACGAAACTGCGACGGTGATGAAGATGCCATCATGCTCCTGATGGATGGGCTTTTGAATTTCAGCCGGGAAATCCTGCCTGCCAACCGAGGCGGGCAGATGGACGCCCCGTTGGTCTTGACCACCCGTCTCAACCCGACCGAGGTTGACAAAGAGGCGCTGAACGTTGATTCGGGCTGGTTTTATGCTCGGGATTTCTACGAAGCCACGCTGAATCAACCTCATCCGAAAGACATTCAACACCGAATGGATTTCGTTGAGCGCCGGCTTGGTACCGTGGCTGCTGTTCGAGGCTATGGCTTCACTCACGATTGTGCAGCTTTGGACCGAGGGCCAGCGCTTTCGGCATACAAGACCCTCGAGACGATGATCGACAAAATGAACGGTCAGTTGGCGCTTGGGCACCGACTGCGTGGCGTGAACGTCCGCAAGGTTGCTTCGAGCGTGGTGCGTTCGCACTTCCTTCCGGATTTGCGAGGCAACCTCAATGCCTACGGCCGTCAAAAAGTTCGGTGTTTGAAATGTGCTCACTCCTATCGGCGAATGCCGCTGTCTGGCAGTTGCATTCAACCCAAAAAAGAGACCGGACGAGGTCTGGCGAGCATGGGTGTCGCTGCCATCGAGGGAGGATTGTGCAACGGCAACCTCGCCCTCACCGTCTCGGAGGGTGCGGTTCGAAAGTACATCGAAGTGATGCGGTTTGTGATGGATCACTACGGTGTGGATTTGTACACCCGGCAGAACGCTGATTGGCTGGCCGACAGCGCAGACTCATTGTTTAATAACGATAGAGCGAAGCAACTTTCACTCTCAGATTTCTTGTGATCAGCGAAGAGGATCGCGCCAGGGCGAAGCACCTTCCTCCCACGGCTCATCGTGCTCAGGTCCGTGTGAGAGCGGTTTGAACGGGGCGGTGGTTGTCGTGGTGTTCACGGCTGGTTTGTTCCCTTTGCGCTTCGTTATGGTGTTGCGAATGAACTGCTCGACCACAGCCGTCACCACCAGAAGAACGCTCAGACTCAGGTGTCCGAGCACCTGGAGAGGTGCAAAGGGGGTGAGCGTCAACGTTTGTTCAACCTCAACGCCTTCTTCGACTTCGGTGACGACGGTGTAGATGCCCGGTTCAAGTTCTCCCGACCATCTTGGCGGTGCGTCGGTGAGCATGCCCGACCATGAGGTGATCACGGTCCTGTTGTCCAATTTCAACGCATAACTGACGTTGGCTTGGTCAAGACTGTTGCTCGAAAAGAGGGTCGTGAACGATGCAGGAATGGCCTCCTCTGAGCCCAAAACTGGAGCAACGGTCACTTCCCGATACGTGGCGAAGTTGCCCGCAGAATTGACTTCATTGGGGGCTTCTTGTTGAGCCACGTTGGCCCAAAGGACGTTGATGAGGACCAAGGCGGAAACCCACAGGAGCGGGTTCAACCATGTTGGTCCGGAGGTCATGGTGGGAAGACCGCCTTTTGCTTCTTATGTGTGTGTTTTCTCGGCGTTTTGTAACATTACGGGATTTCTTCATGCTGTGAGGCTCGCCAAGAAGGATGAACCGTGTCGAGCACAGTGGCCATCCAGACTAATTTTTCCAGTTTTCGAGCGGGGTTGGTTCGGCCGGACCACGAGCCGACCCGATGGGTGCTGTAGCCGATGAGTCGGAGGCGCTCCAGGCTCACTCCCAGCCAATGCAGAAAACAGACCGCACGGTCACCGTCTGTGAACCCTCCCGGATTGACCATGTCCTCGTATCGCTGATGGGTTTGGTGCGTTAAGACCAACGGAGGGGGCGTGGCCTCCCATCGTTGGAGGGATGCTCTCCAAGTCTCGACATTGTCGCCGTGGGCATGCATGACCAACGGGATGCCCTTTTTCACCGCTGTTTCGAGGTGTTCACCACCATCCAAATCCGTGACGACACAACAAGGAATCACCTGTTCAAGGCAGGCTCCCACGGCACCATCGGCAGCGACGAATTCGGCTCCAACAGGCCAATCTCTGTTGAGTTGGTCTCGTGAAGCATCAGCACCAACGAGGACCACGACCTCCGCTTGCAGCAGGCGTCTACGAAGTTCCTCGAGGGTATCTTGGCGTTTGCGGGAAGACCATCCAAAGGCCTCAGCTTGAGGGTGTTCGTTGCAGGTCATACGAAGCAGATCTGCGCTCTCGACATCGGCTTCATAGGTCCAGTTGAACGCTGCTCGTACTCGGTCCTGAACGCTGATGAGGTCCTCTTGAATAGCCTCACCCATGGTGATGGCCAACCCCAAGAGGGTCATCAATTCAACCGAGGTTGAACTTCATAATCCGTGGCCGTTTTCCACCCATCATGCCCGTTCCGACCAACCAGCCTGCGGTTGCGGATGAGGTCGCATTGGCTCGCTATCCTTTCTTGCCACAGGCCACGCCATGGATTCGTGGATTGGCCGTCCAACACAGCATTGATTTGAACGAATTATTGGAAGGCGTGTGGATGGAAAAAGCACGGCAGCGAGCCCGTATACGACTGATTGACTCCATTCAATCAAAAGAGGGCGTCCAAGTGATTGGCGGAGATATACACACCGAAGAGGGACGGCTTATTGAGGCATTCTCGTTTTACTACGCTCGTTTGGTCATGTGCGCTAGCGAGGATGAGCGCTTGATCGCACGGTGGGCGCAAGCTGAAGCAGCACGTGCCGAACAATTGTTGATTCAAGACAGCACCAACCTTGAGGTGATTGCAAAGACCTACCTGTCGGAAGTTGAAACCATCGCTGTGACCAACACCTCGGCATCGGTGACGGTTGGTACCAGCATGCGCCAGTTGCGCCAGCAATCCTCCTCGGTGTGGCGTGTTGGTCTTTCGGATTTCATCGAAATCTGTCCGAAAATCACCGGGCACCGATGGCGTCTTCCAAACGTAGACGTCGAGGCCGGATGGGTCAAGTTGCACAATGAACGGCAGTACGCCTCGTCTGCCAAACTGGCTCGGTTGCTGCGAGAGCGCATCAAGGCGGGAATTGAAGCCGAAGCCCTTGAAAAAATGGCTGAGGTGACCACTGATCTCGCCGTGCAGCTTGCCGAACCCGTTGGCATGGTTCGCAACCTCATGGCCAACAAAGCGAGTGAAGCCATTGCCTTGGTCGGTGCCGAAGAAAGCGACTGGCCACCCTGCATGCAGAAGATCATCGGCGACTTGGCAGGGGGTGTCAACGTCAACCACTTCGGACGTTTGTTTTTGGCGTCCATGTCGGCAACACTTGCTCTTCCCCAAGAGTCCTGTGTCAACTTTTTCAGAGGTGCACCGGATTTCAGCGAGGCCACCACGACCTATCAAGTTCAGCACGTCTATCAGCACGAATACACCCCTGCTGGATGTGGGAAATTGAAGGTGAATCACAACTGTCCGGTCTTGCCGGGTGACAATCGCACCTGCGACCAATCTTGGATGGACCATCCGCTCAAGTACATCCGTGCAACGCAGCGATGGCGGCGACTCACCACTTCCGAAGCACCGCAAGAAACGCCTTCGAGCAACGAGGATTCGTCATCCTCGGCTTCATGACGGGGATGTGAATAAAAATCAACGCCACCTCCATCGGTCATGGAGGGAGCAACAACGAACCGTTCTCCCCCGTTGGTCTATCGATTGTTCCGATCATTTTTCCGATTTTTGACAAGCATTTGGTTCCGGGAAGTGGACCTCGTTGACGACGAGCACATCGCCGATGATGCCGGGGCCTTGTTCATCACATGGCATCCAAACGGACTGATTGACCCCATGCTCATGACGGCGCAATTGCCAGGAAAGGTCTCCACGCTGGTTCAACACCAACTGTTCAAAGTTCCCTTCGTTGGCTGGTTGTTCCGAAAAGCAGGCGTCATTCCCATTGGCGCAACATCACACCAAGGTCTCAACCTCGGCCGCGGCCCTTCAACCGCCGTGGTGTTCTCTGAAATGGCGAAGGAACTGGTGAACGGCGGTCGAGTGTTGATGTTTCCTGAGGAAGCCACCCATGGCGAAGCGACGGTGCAGCGCGTGCGTTCCGGACCTGCTCGTTTGTTGCTGGAGGCATTTCGGCTGGCCGACAACACAGGCCAACCCCGTCCCCGTTTGGTGCCTGTGGGTTTGCACTACTCTGCATCGCAACGGTTCAGAGAGCGAGCAGCCATTGTTTTGGAACGGGCGATGGCGGTTCCTGAACCACCCGCGATGGACAATGTCCGTTCTAAGGAGAGCGACAGGGCATGGATTGCTGAAGTCACCGGTTTAATCGAGGTGGACCTCAAACGGGCGAATCTCTCCCGGACATCGTGGCGTGAACGCACCCTCATCTGGAAGGGCCGTGGCCTTGTTCAGGCCGAGAAGCAGCGGCAGGCTGGAAAAACGGTGTCCAAGGTTTCCTATGCTGAGTCCATTCTTGGCGCCCGTCGCTTGCGGGCTGGATGGGAATTCATGCTTGAGCATGAACCGGAGGTGGCCGACGAGTTGACGCAGGCTTGTGAGGCCCATTTCACGGATTTAGACGAACGTTCGCTCAAACCGCGCGACGTCGATGCTCGTCCACCTGAAGTCACGTTTGGGGGTTTTTTGAGAGCCGTCGCCTCCTGGCTGTGGGCTCTGGTTTGGATGTTCGGTCTCGTGACCTGGGGCGCCATGATCGGCAATTACCTTCCGTACAAATTTCAGAGCCTGTTGGAGCGCTTGACGAAACGCTTCAACGTGGATGATTCCCTTCAAGGGAGCATCAAAGTGCTGTCTTCCGTGGTCTTGTTTCCCCTGTGGTGGCTGTTTCTTTCTGGATTGATGACGTGGTTTTTACTCGACGAGACCAGTCCAGTGTACGTTTTGCTTGCTTCGCATCAACTCCTGAGGTATGTCACCATGCTTCCAGCTGTTGGCGTGTTTGTGTTCTTCGCGATGTTTTGGCCGTTGACGGCCCGCGCCCATCTGGAGTTGTATGCTCGACTTGTACGCTCCACCCGTGTTCTCCAGCAATGGCGTGCTTGGAACGATGACGGCACGGATTGGGAGACCCTTGTGACGACCCAACAAGCGCTCGCAGGCCGTTTGGTGAATCTTGGTGCCGCCTTGGTGCTCCCGGGCGACCCCGATTGGGTGGACCCTCCCGCAGGAAACGACGATGTCACCGTTGTTCGTCGGCGTTCAGAGGGTGCACCAAAATAACGACGAACATGGAGCAACCATCACAAGGGTTTGAATGAAAGAAGGTTGGTGGCGCAACAGGGAGGGGGACAATGACACGAACACTCGTGCTCACGGTTGACCGAGACAACGATCTCGGGATCAAGACCTCCATTCGCGGCCCTGTTGTTGGGCGACGCAACGTGTTGACGGCGGCCCTCAAACTTGGTATTGCTGACCCCGAAGAAAGCGACACCAACGCCATCTTGGGAGCGCTGGCCCAAAACGACAACCTCGTTGAGGCCAAAGGTGAGGAAGACGAGGTTGAAATCGCCATCTTGACCGGTGATGAGAAAGTGGGCGTTCGCTCCGACCGAGCCATCGCTGCTCAACTTGACGAAGTGGTGTCGGCGTTCCAACCGGACCAAGCCATCCTCGTCACCGACGGTGCCGAAGACGAAAGTGTCCTTCCCCTCATCACTTCACAGGTCCGCATTGACCACGTTGAGAAGATCATTGTTCGTCAGTCCAAAGGCATCGAAGGAACGTATTACTACATCGTGAAAGCCCTCGAGGACCCCAAATGGCGTTCGAAAATCATGATTCCATTTGGCGCAGTGATGGCCATTCTCGGCTTGGGCATCATGTTGCCCAACGAAATCGGGGGCGTCGTGATCGGGGCCTTGCCGCTCGTGCTCGGCCTCTACATTTTCAGCAAGGGCGCAGGAATTGAATCGACCGTCAACAGGGTGATTCAAGAAATGCGAGAAAACGCAGACGCCGCGATGTTCTCCTCCCTGTTGTGGACTGCCACGCTCTTCAGTGCCATCTTTGCTGTTGCCGAAGGATGGCGTGCCTTTGGGGTGCTCGAGGCGACCGCCAACACGCAATCCGTTTTGTGGCTGAGCGTGATTCACTCCTCGCTTGCGTGGACGGTGATTGCGTTCCTTACGTCAACAGCAGGCTTCATGTTGCTGCGCCTCAAACGGGGTTCGTTTTCGGGCAGTCTGATCGTTCTCAGTGTCTTCGGCATGGTCGTGTATTCCTTCCTCAATGCGGCGCTCGACATCGCCATTCGAGTGTTGAACGGGACCTCCTACGAATTCAGTGTTGAGATGATTCTGAACGACTTGACGACACCGCTGATTTGGGTCGTGGTGTTGTGGATGGTCACCACCGTCGTCCGAACACTTCAGGCCAAGCAAGCCCAAGCTGACCGTTATTGGGGCATTTGATCAGAGCACGAAGCGTGGAAGAATCCGTGCCATCGTGTTGTGGCCCACGACACCCACGAGCGCACCATCATCGTCGACCACGCCAAGTTGGTTGAGGTCGTGGGTCAACATCAGAGCACCTGCTTTGAGCAACGGCGTTGAGGTTCGAACCGTCAACGGCGGGTTGGTGAGCACCTGTTGAGCCGGGATGGAGTGCATCCAAGCAATGTCCCTGTTGACCGCTTTTCTGCTGACCATTTTCAACAAATCCACCGCATGGAGGCGGCCGAGGGGCGCTCCTTCCTCATCAACGATGAACAGATGGTCCCAGTTGTGCTTCGTCATGGTGTCCACGACTTCAGCCATTGAGTCGGTAGCAAACATAGCGTGGGGGGTCTGCATGACTTGACCGCAGAGGACGTTTCGTGCTGCACGCGAGGAATCGGTCATCTTCGTGGTCTTTCTCGAAAAAGGTCGGCTTGCCATGGTCTCTCAGCGGTGGCCGTCAGCCGACCTCTTTTGAACCCTT
>JAYPIL010000003.1:0-28055 GCA_038127845.1 Candidatus Poseidonia sp. | reverse complement strand
TTCCGGTATCCGGAAATGAACCACGGAGGTTTGAGGCCGTTTCCCTCAAGAGATAAATTGACCAACGGCATGGTTGCGTCATGAGCCCGATTCCACATGGCGAATTGACGGCATTGAAATCCATGGATGGGTACGACCAAATGCTCGAAATCGACCGCCTTTGCAAGGTTTACAACACCGACGAAGCGACCGTTCGGGCGGCGATGGCACAACTCGGCACCAACACGGCTCCCGACCAATCCACCCAGCCTACATGGGACACGTCTCACAAAGAGCTCCCTTCCATCGAACCATCCGGTTCTCCCTCAACGCCAACCTTGGTTGACAAAGGACAGTTTCGCTTTGAATACGATCCTACCCGAGAGGCAGCCAACCGTCGCGAGCAGGTCAATCAAGCGATTCTTTGCTCTGCATGCGGCGTTGCCCTTGGAATCCCGGACATCCGCCCGATCAAGGTCACCTGCCCGGCATGTCTGTTTGAGACAACCTACACGCAATGAGGGCGAGGTTGATGAACACCCGTTGACGACGGTCTGCCATGGAGGGCACTTCCCCACGGCTTTGGCCTTATGCAGCCAACAACTCCCCTCTCCCTCTTCCGTCGCATCCTGTTCTTTACACGCCGCAGGCCGTCATTGACCTCCAGTTCAAAGGCGATACCATGGCAGAGAGCGCTGAGGAACTTGATCTCGAAGGCCTCCGTGCGTATGCGCGGCACTATGCTTCTGCAACCGCAGATTTGGATGCGTTGCTGCTCGCCGATGGAAGCGAACCCGTCAGCGAGCGCCGTCCGCTGTTGCTTCAAGGCGAGTTGGCCAATCCGTATCGTCTCCAAGACATGGGCATGTCCACCATGCCCCTGTTACCCGTTCGCTTGGAAGGTATTTGCAGGACCTGGGCTGACAGTCTCGACCCTCGAGATGCGTATCCGGGGGTCCATCATGTCACGCTGGCCCGCACACCGGGATGGTGGGAATCGGCGGTGATCGGATTCGCGACCAAAGAGCAACTCAAACAATTTCGAGATTGGCTTGACAACGGCCAGCGAAATGCATGGCGACCCGTCAAGCTCGGTGAAGGTGGATTGCGAATGGAACACGCCGAACTTATCCCGCCGCTCAAGGAAGATGTCGAATGGGACGGGCAGGTTGAACGCATCGCAGTCAGTCCACCTCCGCCAACCGGCCCTCCTGTGTCCCTTGATGCTCTTCTCGTGGTTGTTCACACCCGCAACGGATGTTACAACCATCGTGGTCGTCTCGCCCGATGCGTTCACATGCAACAACGAGCGTTTCACGAACAGTTGTTCCGAAAGGGTTCTTCTCACCGTTGGGATGAGATTCTGACGTTGCGATAGCGTCAACGGCGATACACATCGACCCGTTCCTCGCCCCAGACCACGTCCTGGACTTTCTGCAACCCTGCCTGTTGGAGGACATCATCGTCAATGTTGGATGGGACGGGATCACCGTGCTCGACCGCTGCATGGACAAGGTACAGCTCATCGACCAACCCTTCATCCAAGAACCGGTGGATGGTGGTCGGTCCACCTTCAACCAGCACGCGCTGAATTTCTTGGTCACCCAACTGATTCAAGAGCGAATGGAGTCCCGAAAAGTCCTGTTGAAGCAAACGGGTGTTGCCCTCGTCGTTGAGGAGGGCAGCGTTGCTGTTCACCCTTGCGTTTGGGTCAAGAACCACGCGAAGCGGCTGGCGCGTCGCCGGAACAAACCGAACCGTCAGTTGAGGGTCGTCCCTGTTGACCGTTTCAACGCCAACCAGAACCGCATCGCTGTCTCTTCGCAATTCATGCACTTTTTCCAGACAACCGTGGGAGGTGAATCGTCCCGATTCAAGCGAGCGGTCGTCGACCGATCCGTTGGCATCAACGGCGAGTTTGACGGTGACCAACGGACGCCGGTGTTCGCACCAGTGCATGAAGGCGTGCATTTGTTCCCGAGCTTCCTGTCTCATCAATCCCGTTCGGGTGGTGATGCCTGCGTCGTTGAGGGCGCGGCATCCGTTTCCTCTTACCGTGGGATTGGGGTCGTCGTGAGCGACGACCACTTCTTTCACGCCCGCCCACATCAAGGCTTCCGTGCAGGGAGGCGTGCGGCCAAAGTGGTTGCAGGGTTCCAGCGTCACATACGCCGTGGAACCGTTCGGGGAATGTCCCTTTTCTTCAGCGTCATGGATGGCCATTTGTTCGGCGTGAAGGCCACCGAGATGATCGTGCCAGCCTTCGGCGATGATCTGACCGTCTTTGACGAGCACGCACCCGACCAGTGGATTCGGGCTGACGTTCCCCCGGCCGCGTTCGGCCACGAGAAGTGCACGCTCCATGTAGGCGCAGTCGTCATCGCTCCATGCTTCGTCCACGGTCAATCGAAACGTCGTGAGTTCAAGACTGCTTGCATTGATTCATCTACGGAAATCTTTGGAAAAACGGTTTTTATGCTAAGTGAATGATTTAATATGCAAATTACATATTTGCAAAAACAGTGCCTGAGGAGAAGGTTTCAAGCACTCATGAACGGTGTCATGGTCATGTCAAGACCGGATGCTGATGGGTTCACCGCACCTCTGGTCTTTGAGGAAGACACGACCACGCGTCGCAAAAAAGGCGTCCATCGCCCGGTGTATGCGCCGGTGTTCACCCAAACACCCACCGACGGCGGTCGACCCGCAAAAGTGCATTTCCTCGTCAACCCATACTCCGGAAAACGGCGCGGACGGACCATTGCTCAAACGGCGAAAGCCAAACTCGAGGCCGCGGGGGTTGAAGTCGACATCTCGTATTCCGCTTACAGCGGCCACTTGGTGACCCTTGCCTCTTCCCTGGTGGTGAGCGAAGGTGAGGTGATTGTTGCCGTTGGAGGCGACGGAACCCTGTGTGAGGTCATCTCCGGGCGCATGTTGCTCAATCCAACCCGGCGTGAACGTTTTGCCATCGTACCCGCAGGAACAGGCAATTCACAAGCCAACGATCTTCGCCTTTCATCACCCGATGACGCCGTTAATGCCATCCTCGACGGGCACCACCAAGCGTTGGATTTGGCCAAAGTCGAACTCACCGAGGGCTTGCCGGGCTCTGAAGGCGACCGCATCGTTCGGTTCAGTCATAATCTGGTGACGTGGGGCCTCGGTGTTGATTCCAACATCCAAGCAGAAAAAATGCGTTGGATGGGCCCCTTACGCTACGATGTCGGCATTCTCATGGCCATTCTGGCCAATCGAAAACGGAGGGCGACGTTAACCATCGATGAAGAAACGCAAACAGAGGATTTCACCCTCTTCCTCGTTCAAAACAGCCAGACCGGTGGTTCGCTGCTCCCTCTTGCACCAGGTGCTTCGCTGGATGACGGTCGGATGGACATCGGCATTCTCAAGCGTATGAATCGACGGTCCGTGCTCAAAGCCTTTGGTATGCTCAAAAGTGAAGGACGTCACGTGTTTCATCCAAGCGTTGACTATCACCGCTTCTCAACCCTCTCGATTGAAACCGAAGAGCCCACGGCCATCAATGTCGACGGTGAGAACCTCGGTTCAACGCCGTTGAAGATGACCGTGCTCAAACACGCCGTGGACATGATCGTGCCCGTTTAGAACGAAAAGTCCGAGAAATCTTCCTCATCGTCGTAGGATGGTGGAGCAGGTGCTGGGGCCTCTTCCTCCGGCGCTGCTTTCTTGACCGCTTTGCGTCGGCGAACGGGGGGCTTGCTCTTGGCTTCCTCACGTTGTTTCGGAGGTCCACCGACGCTGCTGGGCTTCGTTGATGGTGGAGAGGACGAGCGTCGTTGTGTCATGGAGGCGGGGAGTGAAGATGCAGGCGTCTCTTCTGCTTGCATCCTGTCCATGTTTTCGGCTGCTTCGGTGACCACGACCGAGCTTTTGCGACCGGTGGGGGCTGCTCCGCCGGGTGCCTGTGAGGTGGATGTTGATGCCAACACAGAATCGAGGTCGAAACCGCCCAATGGGTTTTCATTTTTCGCTGGAGAGGAAGGGGCTTTCTCCTTCTTCATCTCCTTTGCCCGTTCCTTGTCCATGCGTGCTTTGCGTTCGGTAGGCGACTCCATACCCGCTTTCTTGGCGGCCTTGGCGTCCGATTTTACACTGGCTGCTTTCTTCATCCCAGCCGTTCCAATCAGTGTCGCCATGGATTTGCTGGCTGATTTCATGACCATGCCCCTTGAGACGATGAACAGTCCAACCGCACCGCCAATTCCACCAGCGAGGAAGAACAGGATGAAGGCACCTCTCCCGAGGAGGGGGACGTCTCCGTGGACCCATTCATCTCCGGCTTCGCCGGATGCAGAGACCGTTGCTCCCTCCAGCGTAATGCCTGTTACGAGGACGTAGAGATCTTCCCGATTGTTGATTGATTTGACCATCAACGAGCAATCGTTGGAGGCTGTATGCCAATCCTTCAGGTAGCCGATAGGATTGTTTCCGTCGCCCTCCTGAGACACCATGTATCCGTGAACGGTCACCGGTTGGTGCCATTCATTCAGCGATGTCATCCCGTTGAGGACATTTTCTGTGGTCGGAATCAATCCGAGGACAAACCACTTGGTCTCGCTGTCCGAGTCCACTTTTTCCAAATTCACGGAACCCGCACCGGTCTTGGGATACAAGGGCTCAAACCAGTTTTTCACATCAATACGAGCACCTTCTCCTTCGTTGACCGCTGCGGCATCGCTGAACGACATCGCATGGATCGCAACGGCGGTGGTAACGCCAAAGTCGAGGTTACGAGCCATGTCGTTATGCGCGTCGTAGAAGTGGCTGGCTGCCAAATAGCCGGTAAACGAGATGGGAGAACCCGTGCTCTCGTCAAGTTCACCGCCTTCTGAACCGGGTGTGCATCCGACGGGGATGACGTTCGTCGTGGTGGATTGGCCTGAGAGACCGCTGTTTACGGCGGTGTTCTCCATTGATAACTCCACATTCACTGCATCCGAGCCGGTACCCCAATCGGCGGAAGATGGGCCCAAACAACCTGCGAGAACCATGCTGGCAACCAGACACAAGGCGAGCAGACCTCGGCGCATGGACAGGATAGGGAGGGCCGAGTTTGTCAAGTCTTCCCTGTTGTTCAACGAAGGATGAAGTGGCGCAGTCGGAGAGATTTGAACTCCCGAGTCACGGGGACACCGGATTTCAAATCCGGCGCAATACCAGGCTATGCGACGACTGCTTTGGATGAACGGAGGGGCGCTTGTTTTTCTGCTTTCGCTCAACCGTCTTTCCGTTGTTGACGCCAAAAAACTGCGAGGAAGGCAAGCGAAGCACCAAGTCCTGTGAAGAGCGGAGAGAGCGCAGGGGTAATCTCTCCTTGGTGACCACCGAGTTGTTCCTTTTCTAGAACTTCTCGAACGTCGGCCGCCATGTCTTCAGGCCTCCAATCGTCGCCTGCCCAAGCTACGACTGGTCTTCGCTCAGAATCCACGATGTAGGTGATGGTGGAATGTCCCACGTTGTATTCTTCCGAGGTTTCTGCCACACAGGTGAGTTGGTCACCTTCATCCCAGGTGTAACCAGCATCGCACATGCAGTGCATGCTTTCGCCGCTGCCCATGTGCCAACCGTGTCCGTTGCAGACTTCTTCGTTGGTTTCGTCTTGAACGGGTGAAGGCAGGGTGGTGGCGTTGACCGATGAGGGGGCCCATGCGATGTGGTGGGGGCTCACGAGGTCATCCATCCCAACATTCGAGGAATCCCAAACGCCAAGAGATTCGTTCCAAACGTAGAGATTCCACCACCATGAACCGTCTTCTGGAGCATCGAGGTCGTCGATGGACGTGAGGTAGTGACCGTAGGTGCTGTCCTCCACCGAGACGTTGAGATTGTTCGCGCTCAGTGCAGCATGGGTGAGGTGATGTGCGTTGAATTCTTCGAACTCGACCACCTCGAATGATGACGAATTCGGCCACTGGACGGCCATGCTCATGGTCATGTTTTGATCGGGTGTCGGCAGAGAAGAGCGGTTTCCGGTCGAGGGCATCCATGCAAGGTGTGGATTGGCAAACACATCGATATCGTCCATGCCAACCTCGCTGGCTTGCCAAGCGCTGGCTGTTTCGTTCCAAAGATTCAGTTCCCAGTACCAAGACCAATCCTCGGGTGAATCGGTGCCGTTGATGCCAAGCAGCATTCGGCCGAACTCACTTGATGAAAGGTTGAGGTCCCAACCGGCTTCATCGGCCAACAACATCGTTGCCGTTCCTCCGTTCAGCGCGAACATGTGTTGCTGGCTGGAATTGTTCAGGTTCATCACCGTGAGCGAGGCCTCTCCCGGTTGGTAGGCCATCACGTGCGCATCGATGACAGCTTTCTGAACCACCAACCCAAACATCGCCCAGAGCGGCTCAAGTTCAGCGACGGTTCCGGTCAGATGAGGCCACTCCACGCCGTGAAGTTGTGTGTATTCGTTGAGCTCAGCGGGTGTGTCGTGTTCCGGGTCCACGGTGATGGAAACAAACGTCACGTCCTCTCGTTCCTGCTCGGTGAGCTCCATCTCCGTGCTTTTCAGCGATTGCGTGATGACCGGACAGACGTCGGGGCAACGCGTGAAGATGAACGACACCACCACGACACCTTTGCTCGATGCATCAAATCCATACGGTTCCCCGTGCTGATCGGTCAGTTGAAAATCTTCAATCGGGCCTCGGTTGAGTTGGCTGCCCTTGTAGGCTGCTACGGGGACCAACACGAGAAGGGTGAGGGCGATGGCGACGCCCCATCGTGCCTTCATTGGCCGTCACGCTCACCGTTGGACAGCGTAGTCCCAGTTTGGTGTGCACCAAGCGGGTAATTCCGTTACCGCACCGGGGTTGGACAGGCCAATGCCCCAAAGCATCAGCAGCACGAAGAGCACAGGGAAGAGCGCCGTACGGGTGTAGATGCGTGGGTCGCCCTTCAAGTGCATGAAGTAGGCGGCAATCCCGTAGCCCTTGATGATGCCAACGCCGATGAGAATGGCCCAAACGGCGTACAGGGTGATCTCGATGTCCGTTCCAGGAACGGTCTCAAAGAAAACGGCGGCCACTTCAAACAACGTGAAGAACATCAAGATGACGAAGTTCCAAAAGTAGATGTCGTAGTTACCGGGCAGTTTCTCAACGATTGATTCAAAGATTCCAGATGTTTCATGTTCTCCCATAGTCTCACCTCAATACAGATAGAAGGCTGGGAAGATGACCACCCACGCCAAGTCAACAAAGTGCCAGTACAGGCCGAAGTACTCAATGCCCTGCCCGTTCTTTTCGTCGTAGCCGACGGTGTCGGCCTTGAAAATCAAGTACAGCATCACGAGCAGCCCGATGAAGACGTGCAGACCGTGAGCACCGGTCGAGATGTAGAAGATGGAACCGGCTTGCGTACCGATGGTGAAGCCTTCTGCAACCAAGTGACTCCACTCAATGAGTTTCAGCACGATAAACATCGAACCGAGCAGGAAGGTGGCGATGAGGTAGTTGCGCACAGCGGTCTTTTGGTCGGGCATCACCTTGCCCATGAATCCGGTTGGTGCTTCCCAATCCTTTGCCTTGGCCGTCTTGAGGGCCAACACGATGGTGTAGGAGGAGATGATGAGGGCAAAGGTGTTGATGGCACCGGGCAAGAGTGTCATGAAGTCACCGTGTCCACCAAGGCCGTCCAGCGTTCCACCGTTGGGTCGGAGGAAGTCCGATGCGGTCAGCATGTTGATTTGGTATTCGAATACACCATCCGATACTTCCACCAAACAGTTTTCGTTTTCGTTCGCAACTTGCCAACCCGTACACCATTCCGTACGCATACGCAGGTAGGATGAGAAGAAGGTGGCGAACACCATGACTTCGGACATGATGAACACCCAAAGGCCTGCTTTTCGGATGTGTTGGCCTTCGAACGGGTCGGAGGTTGCAATCTGCTCGTGATTGCCGATGAACGGAAGGTCTTCCCTCCACCAGTTGGCAACACCGGCGGTGATAATGACAAGTCCAAGCATGCTCAATCCGAGGTCGGCGATGTTGGCGTCCGTGCCGTCAAGCATGTTCCCCAGAGCGTTTTGGAAGGCAGGGAATCCCATCAGGAAGAGCATGATACCCAACGAGAAGACGATGGGTGAACCTGAGCCGTGGTGCTCGTGGTCGTCGCCTCCGTAGCCGTGGTCGTCATGACCTGCATCGTCCGGATAGATGGAATTGAGGAACCCACCCAAGCCGATGAAGGCCGCATAGGTCAAACACATCAGCAAGATCGTGATGCCCGCTGTACGCCATGTCAGGTAGGACAGGTGTGCATCGACCTTGTGTTCATAGGCCTCTTCTTTTGCGGTTTTCAATGACTTCAGTTCTTCAGGAGTGGTGCTGTTGTCGGCCTCAGCAATGCTGTAGGCTTCCTTCTTGTTCTCGTAGTCGTACTTCGCATCATCCCATTCGTGATGCTTCATGTTGGCCACGCCGACACCCATGCTGGCGAAGGCGAGGATACCAACCGTCAGGAAGAGGCCGCCCATCAGGACAGCTCGCATCCAGATGCTGTTTTCCACATGTGCTTCGCCGCCGCTCATTCTTCCGCCCCCTTTGGTTCGGCTTTCCACAGCTTATCGCTGAGGGTCGGGCCATCCTCTTTGTGATGGCCGTAAATCTCGTTCATGTCATGCTGCGTCGGAATGTCGTGGAAGGACGGCGTGGGTGGTGGCGAGGTGGTGGACCATTCAAGGGACCATCCGCCCCACGGGTCCTTGCCCACGGGTTCACCACGTCGTGCGGAGTAGAGAATGTTCCACACCAACAAGAGCTGGCTGATTCCGAAGATGAAGGCAAAGGTCGATACCGCCATGTTGTACTCGGCAAATCCGGACTCAACCGTGTAGGTGTGTGTTCGTCGAGGCATGCCGTTGATACCAAGGGCGTGCATCGGCCAAAACGCTGCGTTGTAGGAGGCAAATCCGATGAGGAAATGCCAGAGACCAAGGGTTTCGTTGAGTTTCCGCCCCGTGGCCTTTGGGTACCAGTAGTAGATTGCAGAGAAGAGAGCAAAGACCGTACCGCCGATGAACACATAGTGGAAGTGAGCAACCACGAAGTAGGAATCGTGGAAGTGGATGTCAAGTCCAGCAACGGGGAAGAACATACCCGAGATGCCGCCGAGCGTGAAGGTCACGAGGAACCCAAGCGACCACAGCGTGTGGGTCTTCATGACCAAGGAGCCTCCCCAAAGCGTTGCCAACCAGTTGAAGATTTTCGCACCGGTAGGAATTGCCACGAGCATGGTGGTGATCATGAAGGCTGCACGCCAGAAGGGGTCCATTCCCGAGGTGAGCATGTGGTGGCCCCATACGATGAAGCCGACGATACCGATACCGGCCATGGCCAACACCATCGATTTGTAGCCGAAGATGGAGCGACGAGCCGAGGTTGCCAACACTTCGGAAACAATGCCGAACGCAGGGACAATGACCACGTACACTTCCGGGTGACCGAAGAACCAGAACAAATGCTGGAAGAGCAACGGGTCGCCACCTGCGACAAAGAATTGTGTGCCGATGGTGTGGTCAAACAGAAGGAAGGCGACACCGATGATCAGGGCAGGAAGGGACATGAAGAGCATGAACACGCTGATGAAGACCGACCAGGTGAACAGGGGCATCTTCATCCAGGTCACGCCGGGTGCCCGCATCGTGAACACCGTGGTGATGAAGTTCACACCACCCAAGGTCGAGGATGCACCGAGCATGAGCATGCCTGAAATGAACGCTGTCGTCCCAGGGTTTGAACCGTAATCCGCCATCGTGGAGCCGAGGTTCGACTCGGTCAACGAGGAGTAAGGAGGATACATCACCCACGTGATGTCCGCACCTTCACCGGACCAAATGCCCGTGAAGATGAGCGGTGCAGAGAACACCAGCAGCCACAGACCCATAGCGTTGATACGCGGGAAGGCCAAGTCCTTGGCTCCGATTTGGAGCGGCAAGATGTAGTTCATGAATCCGGCAATCATGGGCATGGCTGCCAAGAAAATCATGGTCGTGCCGTGCAGCGTGAAGAAGGAGTTGTACTCGTCGTAGGTGAGGAAATCGTTCTCGGGCAGCGCCAATTGCACACGGAACAGCAAGGCGAGCAGGCCGCCGACCAAGAAGAAGAAGAACCCGAACAAGAAGTACATGATCCCGACTTCTTTGTGGTCGGTGGTGGTCAACCAAGGCTTGAGGAAGCCCCAGAAGCGTTCCATGGTGAAGGTCTCGGGGGAGCGTCGGTAGAACACCCAAAGCACACCCACGAAGATGAGACCAGCAGCCAAACCAATCGAGGTCAGGAAGATGATGAGGGCGCTGGCGCTGGGAGCAACAGACCCTGCGTTGATGCCGGGAATGTTCAGAACCACGCTGTTCCAATAGTCGCCACCTGAGCCCGCACCGCCGTTGACGGCGTTGCCGTACACGGTCATCTCAACGTTGAGGTCGTCGGCCGCTGGGGCCGTCCATTCAAAGGTCCACGAGCGAACCGTGTTGCCTTCGGAGGTGTGGGTGAGGCCACCGTCCATGATGTGGCCTTGTGATTCGGGAACGGCAACAACGTCACCGTGCGAGACGAGAATACGGTATCCACCGGCGTGGCCGTTCCAGTCGTCGCCACCGTCGTCATACAAGGTCATGACGTCGTTGACAACGGTCACCGTGAAGGTGTAGGTCTCGCTGGCGTTGTAACTCTCCGGCAAACCGTCCACCAGCACCGAGGTGTCTGGGGAAGCGCCGCCGTGACAGGTACATCCTTGGTCACCGGCCGAGCCGATGCCCGTTGGCGCTGCCGTGAATTGCGGTGCCGCCATCAAGGCGACCAGCAAGACGCCAAGAAGCGCCACTGCTCGACCCCGCATCAGTAATCACCTCCACTTGAGCCGTCTGAAGTCTTCTTCACGCCTGTGTCGGTGGAGCAATCCATGCCTTCAGCAGCCACGATGGTGACTTCACCAACCATCATCGAGTGTTGGTTGCCACAGTATTCTGCACAACGGATGGGGAAGGTGCCGGGATCGTCGGCCATGATGGTCATGTAGGTGCCACCTTCAATGCCAGGAACGAGGTCTTCTTTCACGCCCCACTCAGGCAGCCAGAACGAGTGCTGAACGCCAACATAGTTTGGATTGGAATCGTCGTGGTTTCGTGAGTGCATCTCAAACACCACTTGCTGGTCGCACGGGAGAATCATCGGTTCGCTGAGGGCGGAAGAAAAGACGTGGTTGTTGGGAATGTGCATCCACGTGTGGAGGACATTACCATCAGCATCGGTGACTTCGACGGTGGAGAACGCGAAGGTGTTGGACGTGACGGCTTCCTCTGCTGTCCCGCTGAGAGGGTCAAGTGCAACCGTTCCTGAGATATCAGCACCCTTTGCATACGTCATGTTGACAGCGGCGCTGTTGGTGCTGGTCACGGAGAGCAGGGTACCCGTCCATGTCACGTCGATGCCGGTCACCGAAGGGTCGTCTTCCCACGTCAAGCTGTCGGTGTATTTGTATTCCCAAAACCACTGCTTGCCGATGATCTCCATGTTATGGACCTCGTCGTCTTCTGGGTCAAAATCCCAAACAGCGGTGTTGGAGGAAAGAGCGAGGACGACCAACCATGCAACGATTACGGTCGGGAGGACGTAGAAGAACACCTCGAGCGTTGTGTGGTGGCGGTCGACGGGGAAGGAACCAACTTCGATGTGGTCAATGTGTGTTGTGTCGGGCTCGACACCGTCACGGTAGCGAAGCATGGCCAAGAACATCCATCCGAACGTGAAGATGCCGACTAAAATGGACCAAAACATGAACTTATCATAGAGAACAGTGAATACCGTATCTTCTGCTACCATGCAACCACCCTGTTTGACCGGCCGTGTAGCCCCCCCTTAAGCGTTTGTCGTTGGGGGTTAGAATCATGTTCTCTTCGCCCTGTCGCCCAGCGAGCCGGTATGCGTTTTTTTCGCGATTTTTTGTTGAAGAAATTGAACGGTTTTGCCACCGGTTTCAGCCTCATGAATGACCTCTCTACGATGCTACTTGAACCCCCCGTGGCGGAGGTAATTTTTGCTTGGGCAAATGTTCCCCATTTGGATTGACCCGACGGATTTGAATCCGGACCTGTTTGATGCAAGCCATGGGTTCAATTCCAAGCACCGATTCGAACCTATCATCGGCGGGTTGTCATGAAAGGAGATTCATTTCGCGGTCTCGGCTCGTCAAACGCCGATCAGCGATGGTACAAAGCAGCGCTGGCATTAGCCGAGGGGCGACGACGAAACCGAGAATGCCGTGCTGTGGTGCTGGTCGAAGGCCGTCGTGACCGAGTGGCCCTTGAGCGACTGGGCTTTACGGGGCCAATCGAAGTGCTCAATCGAGGATGGCCCGTTGATGATGTCTTGGTGTACCTCGTTGAAACCTACGGGCGAAGAAGTTCTGTCGACGATGGACCAAGCATCGTTTTGTTGATGGATTGGGACCGGACAGGCGGCCGCCTTCAAGCGCAGTGCCGACGAAATTTGGAATCGCTGGATGTACGATTTGACGAGGGCTTGCGAGCCACCCTGATGGTGTGCCTGAAACCCGAAACGAGGGTCGTTGAGGGCTTGACCGGTCTGGTGGACGTTTTGGGCCCGCTGGTGGATACGTACGACGACGAATCGGTCAGCGATCATCAACCGAGGGAAAAGCATCCTCTTTGACCGTGTTCAACACCACGTGGGTGTAGGAACGGGCCACGCCGTCAAGGGTGAACACCGTTTTGGTGAGGTTGTCGAGGTCTTTGCGGTCCCTGACCCTTGCGAGAACAATCGAATCCCAGTCCCCCGTGACGTCATACACGGCAAAAACACGAGGGTCTGCAGCGATTTTTTGCTGAACATCGATCATCCGGCCCTTCACAATCCGCAGGCCTGCCATGATGGTCATGTTCCAACCCAGTTGTTGGGGATTGAGAACAGCGCTGTATCCATCGATGACACCCTCATCTTCCAAGCGACGCAAGCGATTTGTCACGGTGCCTTGGGCCACGCCGAGGCTTCGAGCCAAGTGCCGATGGCTCGAGCGAGCGTCTTCTTTGAGGAGGCGAAGCAAGGCAACATCAATCTCGTCCATGTCCATTGCATCACCACAGGGAGTGGATGGATTTCAAGGCTTCATTCCTCTTGGTTGCGATGGTCGACGTCTGCATCGCTGTTTTTCGGCGATTCCAACCACACATGTTGACGCCAAGCACCAAAGCCTTCAACCTCAATCGAGGCCTCAATATGGCATTCTTCGTCATGAACCTGTTTGAAGGCGATGGTCAACTCGACCTGTTCCTCAGGCGTGAACGTCTTCCGCGGTGGTCGGCCTTTGAACATCCACGGGGCTTGGATGTGCCATTGCGTGATTCGAAAGCCTGCCTTTCCCGCTGTGATGGACAGATGGACGACCCCTTCGTCATGCTCACTCCAATTGGCTTGCAACAGTGGAATGGATTGCTCACGTGTTCTGGAAGCAGAGACGATGCTCCACATCAACACGACGGCCAACCCCGTCAAAATCACAGGGAGCCAAGCCTGTGTTGGTGTTAGGTGCCGTGATGGTGAGGGTAAGCGGTCGTTTTTCAGGACCAGCAATTCCAACTCCTCGGCTTCTTCAAGACCGCCAAAAACAGCAATCGAATACGACCATCCTGTTGGTTGGTCAATGAGGTCAACACCCGCCGCAATGAGGTGCTCTCCGGAGAGCATGGCGGTCATTTCCGTCGTGTTGTTCGCTCGGAGCGAAAATGCAACCTCAGGCCGTAATTCGCGAACGAGGTTGGTGGTTGAGCGCTGATGGTTGTCAACGGCCTTGTCTTCGGTGAGCACGAGGTACATGAGCGTCTGATTGGAGAGGTTGACGGTTGGGGTGAGCGAGAGTTCAAAGGTAACAAACCGAACATAGTCCTCAGCGGCGACCACGTTCACCTTTCCCGTGACGGTCATGAGATTGTTTGGTGAACGGGGATGTTCCACGACATGCTCCTCCGTTTCGGATTGATTGAGGCCAAAATGCTCCTGCCGATACAACGCATCGTCCTTTGGCCACGAAGAGCCGGAGGTCTCGCTCCATGACCACCAAGCCCATTCAACCGTGGTGGAGGAAGGCGCTGTCCTCGTCTCGAGCGACGTGGCGAGAAACACTTCACGCAAGACCTCCATGTCCTCGTTCGGCACCGGGGCATGGGCGTAAATTGACCACGTTTCATCTGCAGCGCCAACGCTGGTGAGGCTGGCGAGCACCAACAGTGAGAGAAGGTATGGGGCCAATCGTCCACTCATTCTTCCTCATCCCTCCACGGAAGTGCCAGCTTTCTTCGCAACACGTTTTGTTCGTGGATGTCGATCATCAGCGTCACGCGTGCGCCCAACCAAACGGCCAGTGTTTCTTGGCCCCAAGAAAACGCAGTTCGAAACAAGAACGCTCCGGTTGGCAAGTCCTTCAAACCGCTTTCCTGCTCAAACTCCTCCATCAGTGGCGCCCACCCGCGCAGGAGCCGAACGAATACCGCCTCATCGATGTGCTCAACATTGGCTGTGAACAATTTGCTGTAGGCGTAAATCGCCTCTTGCCGTGAGCGCCAGGACCCTTTCTTGAGCGTGAAAGCAGGGAGCCCAACGTGAGCGACCCGCATCGGATGGAAGGTTCCACCGGGCCAAATATCTCCCTTTTTTGTCGGGGCTTCTGGGTCAAAGAGTCGCTGCTTGACCATTGGCGGTGCGAGGTTCAGTCGTTTCCCACGCTGCCATACAGAATAGGGTGCGAGGTCCATGCCGTAGAGGTCACTGACCGTCTTCATGACGTCTTCATCGGCGGCCATCACCGAGTTGACGGTGGGTGTTGGGGGCTGCTTGACCGTGGGTGTCCAATCATCCGAGGTGCGAACGGCTCTTCGGGAGCGGTAGGTCTGTGCCACGCCTTCACCGTCGTCTCTGTGTTTGAGTTTCGCCACGAAGAACCCACCCGTATCGTGATCTTCATGCCATAAGCGGCGGCAACGCTTGAGTTGGGTGCCGATACGACGCTCCTCCACTTCTTCGCCGAGACCTTGTTTGAGGCGTTCCGTTGGGGAGAGGTGATTCGGCTCAAAAAACGGGAGGGAGACGGTCTCATCAGCGGTCACTTGACGTCCCGCTTCGTCGAGGAAAGGCCAATGCGCAAGTCCGTCGTGGAGGGTTAATCCCTCGACGTTGATTTCCTCAACCTCAAGGTAGGGGCAACGTCGCAGCAGTTCGGCGACCACCGCCTCGTTTTCAATCGGGTCAATGCTGCACGTGGAGTAGACAAACGTGCCTCCGGGAACGAGCAAGGAGGCTCCACGAGCAGCGATTTCAACTTGCATGTTGAACATCTTCCGCCCTTCTTTGGGTGTCCAGTCCCACCAAACATCCCTGTTCTTTCTCGTGGTGGCCGTGCCCGTGCACGGTACGTCTGCAATCACGACATCAAACCCCGGGGGAGGGAGCCGAGCAAAGTGGCGACCGTCGTGTTGTGTGACCACCACGTTGGCAAGGCCCAAGCGACTCCTGTTGCTCACCAGCATGTTGAGTCGCCCTGAAACCGGCTCGTTGGCAACCACGACCCCGTTGGGATGAAGCAGTTCGCCGAGTTGGGTGGTTTTTGAGCCCGGCGCTGCGCACATGTCGAGCGCAAGGGTTTCCTTTCCCGCTTCGAGCAAACGAACCGGAAGCATGCTGGCGGCCTCTTGGCGGGTGATGCGCCCCGTCTCGTGCAGGATAGCCATCATGCGTTGTGCATCGCCCGTGGCCTTTCCTCTTTCAAACGGCATCACAAAAGCAGATTCATCGGGCATCCATGAAAGTGGCACGGCGCCAAGTGCTTTCACTTGTTCAACGGTCCAGGCGCGATCGGGCCGGTGGAGACTGATTCGGAAGGTCTCGGGAAGCGGTTCGAGCGCTTTTTCAAGCCACGAGGAGGTCGGTCTGCCAAGGGCTCCAACCAGCGCGAGAAGAGGAGAGGATTGAGCGAACAAGCGTCGCTCTTCTTCGGCATTCGAACGCCCCCTCACGGGTCTTCGTTGCTGGTGGTCGCTTTGGGTCTTCCGCCATCATCAAAAGATGCCTCGTGCTGTTCGGTACCATGCTGGCGGACGGAGCTCCATGGTACCTGCCAGCATTGGTGCTCGCCACCCTCGCATGGACGGGCGCCATTCACCTTGACCCGATGCTTCGTGACCGACCCTTCCTTCGCCAACTGTACAGGTGGCTTCCACCGGTGCTGGTTGCGGGGTTGTTGCTGAACCGTGCCACTTCCCTTTTGTCGCTTGATTCTTCGCACAACGAGGTTGCCCTCACGCTTTCCGGCACCTCCAGCGTGGGTGAGCGTGTTCAGGTGCTGTTGACGGGTTACGGCGCCGTCGAGGGTGCCTTGATGGCCCTGTTGTTGTTTTCGTTGTGGTCGCATCGGCTCCCCAGTCTCGGTCAAGCCAGTGAAGCAACCAAGCAGTTCGTTCAGGTGCGTTTGATGGTATACAACGGATGTTGGGTGTTGCTCCTGATGCTGCTCTTGCTCTCTACCGATGCGCATGCATCCCTCGAGTCGCTTCCTTCCGAACCAACCATGCGCCCAGCCTCGTGGATGAATTTGGGATGGGTGATGTTGTTCACGTTGCTGATCATGATGTCTGGAGAATTGATTTCATCCACGTCGCACATGGCCTTGAATCACGAAACGACCCTGCTCTATCAACGGGCCACACTCAAACTCTCGGTGGCTCTCCCACTGTGCTGGTGGGGGGTGTTTCAAACAGAGGTGTTCACCGATGATTGGTGGTCAAGACCTTCCCAGTATTCCTTCAACCATGCGGCGTTGGTCGTCGTTGCCTCCAGCACGGTTGTGGGATGGTCTCACGGGCCGCTCACCCGAACCGAAGGGAGATTTTCTCATCACGTCCACAACAGCACGACGTTGGGGTTGGGACTTGGCGTTACGGCGCTAGTTCTTCTCGTCGGTGCATGGGATGTTGCCCAACATGTTCCCGTTGTGGGTGATGGTTGGGTGCCGGCCTCGGTTGCTTGGCGTTTGACGGCGATGACGATGCTCGTGGGTGGTGTGCTGATGCTGTTGCCTTCTGTGGGCTACGACGCCGCCCATCGGCCAGAGAGCTGGTGGTTTCGAGTTGGCCTTCTGGTCACGCTGTGCGTTGGAAGTGTCGTTTCTTCATCGATGTGGATGTTGCTACCAAGCCTGCTGGTGGCCTGTGCTTCTCTCTTGCTCTTGCCTTGGCTCGCCGAAGCCACCCACCTCGGTATGCCTCTGCGGGGGAGCGTCATCCTTGTGCTAACGGTGAGTTTCCTTATCGTTTTGACCGTGGATTCCCCTCGAAGTGCATTGATGGCTGCCGTGGTTACAGTAGCCCTCTGCAGAGCCATTGAACACGGCCTCGTTCATCAGTGGACCTCCGGTTTCCTCAACCAAAAGGCCCTGTAGGCCCCTTTTTTCGTCGCGTTCTTTAAAGGTGAATCTCGAAAGGGCGAAGCGGAATCTTCGGATTTCAGGGATGGGACCCACATGGCACGAGCTTTCCGCGCAGGCGTTGAATCGAATCGAAAAGTCAGGATGCCGCTTCGCCGAAGATTTTGGCAGCCCGTACGTGATCTTGCATCCCTCACCACCCGTGCAGAACGGGTTGGTCAGCAGATGGGGCCACTGGTGGATGTTCCTGCCCTGGTTCGAATTGAGAACGAACATTGGATTTTCGAGCGAATCGAGGAAAGCACGTTGTACAACCTCACGCACCGGTTGGTGCTTCATACCGAACAGGGCGAAGAGGTCTTGGGTGTCACCGAGGACTTTTCAACGGCTCTGGAAGTTGCAAAGTGCATGGCTGAAAATGACCAGCGAGTGGTCATGATTCAAGCCATTTGAGCCTTAGAAGAGGTTCATGATGGCTTGGACAACGCCTTCGTTGACGAGGTAAAAGAAGCCGCCCAGAAGAATGCATGCAGCGTAAACTTGAGCAGGGGTGATCTTCCAAGATTCCTCAGATTCTTCGTCGAAATAACGAATCAAACCAGCGGCTTGTTGGATGCCGCTGCCGTCACTTTTCTTCTTCGCTGCCATCTGGACCGTTCTTGGCGAGCGACCTCCCCCTTATCAACGCGACGCGGAATCTATTCTTCTTCATCCGTGCCGGTACTGAGGTCAACAAACGGAATATGATCTTCCTCCAACAATGGCGTAGCCTCCTGCTTTGCAGGTTTTACAGGACCGTCGTACAGGAGGGCTGCTGCACCCTCGGTGGCAAACCGTTCTTCCGGGGCGTGGACAAAGGTCCGTTGGGTCTGCGGGTCGAGGTGGATCAACGTCGCTTCCATTCGGGCCAACGCCCGTTCAACACCGGGCGCGTTGTCTTCTGCATGGGCCTGTTTCGCCATGTGCGTGTCCTCCTCAAACGCTTCAACCCAGGCCACGGTGTCCTCGTTGGCCTCAACCGAAGAAAGGATGGTGGTTCCTCGCAGCGCCATGCGTTCAATGGACTCAGCCAAATCAGAGCGGGCCACATCCCGGAGCGCTTTCCATGCTCGCTCGTTTTCTTTGAGCGTGCATCCCGATGGATGGCGTCGTAGGTTCCGTTCGGCAGAGGATGGGTGGGCCATCTCCCATGGCGCTTGCCCGAGGGAACTGTGGATATCGAGAACCAAACGGGCACGTGCTGCGAGTGGACCGGTGAGGGTGAGGATGTTGAGGTATCCTGAATTCAAGAGACCGAATCCCCAATATGGGCGAGATTCAATTTCAACCTTGAGCTCACTGCTCTGCGTTTCGAGCGTCCATCGCTGTTCGTTGTAGCCGGGTGGTTCGATGAACGATGGCGTCTCTGGATGGGCCAGATGGGCCAGCAAGGCCTGAGCAACCTCACCGAGGTACACCACGGTGGAAGGGCCTTGGAAGTGACGACCGCGCAAAAGTTGCGTGCCAATTTCCATCTTGTGTGAAGCCTCAGCCCTGCGAACCTGAGCAACAAGAACGCTGATTTCAGGGTCGATCAAGGCTTCCATGACGCTTCCTCCTCAAGACTTTTGGTTGCCGCGTCGTTTACTCCCAGTCCAGCAGGGCTGCCGTTGGCGGATTGGATCCTGACGGCGTTCAATTTGGGACCATGCGTCAAGACGAAGCGGCGAAAGCCGTCATTGTCCGGAGGCATCTCATGCTCCATAAACGAGGCAATCCGTTGGCGCTCATGAAGAAACCGATTCTCGGTTTCATTGGATTTGGGAGGAAGGTTCAAGTTAGGGCAGGGGCATCCTACCACCGGTGAAACCATGGCAGGGAAAGGCAACACTTCAGACATCACCTCGCTTCCGGGCGTCGGTGCAGCAACAGCAAAGAAACTGAACGATGCGAAATTGAACACCGTCGCAAAAATCGCAAAAGCGAGTGCAAAAGACTTGCAAAAAGCCGGCTTGACCGTCGCTGTTGCAAAGAAAGTCCATGCTGCTGCGAAGGCAGCGTCAGCCACGAAAACGGCTGCAAAAAACACCGCCAAGAAAGCCAGTTCGGCGGCAAAGAAGGCCGCTTCGAAAACCGGGGCTGCAGCAAAGAAAACCGGTGGAAAAGCCAAGGCATCGGCCAAGAAGGCTGCAACGGCGAGCAAGAAAGCCACCAACAAAGCGGTTTCGAAAGGTCAAGAGGTGGCTGAGGACGTGGTTGAAAAGACCAAGGCTGTAAAAACCGCTCTCAAAACCAAGAAGGAAAAAGATCGCAAGGGCTCCACCATCAGCGTTCCGCGTTCGGTCCAGGACATGCCTTGGTTCAAGAAAAAGTAAACTTCACCGTTACGTTTGAAGGCCGCCTTGCTCGATAGAGAGTCATGCCAAGGCGAAAGTACGGCCGCCTTCGCAAGACTGTTGAACAACCTCCAAAGGGAAATTGTTCCCGATGTCGGTCAGGAAAACACTGTCCAATTGACGGGCATCAAGGCCAAACCGTTTCTCCACACCGTCACTGGTCGGGCCCTGAACGGGTCTCAAAGCGAAAGAAATCGACATCATAGTTCGATGATACCCGCACTGCTGGTTGAGGGCGTCGTTTCTTCGAGCGCTGCCGATTCGTGCGGTGTTTCATCCATATCTTCTCGCAGAGACTGTGCCCGATGGTAGACTTCTCTGAGCGTTTGGTCGGAAATCTCCAGATACACACGCGTGGTAGCGATGGTCGCGTGCCCCATCAGTCGTTGAATGGTCACCAGGTCAGCCCCTCGCTCCAACAACCCCGTTGCAAAATTGTGGCGAAGGACGTGGGGCGTCAACTTTCCTTTCGGAAGGCCGGCTTGTTCTCCGAGCGCATCCATCATGCGTTGCACGCCTCTGGATTGGAGGCGCCGACCGCGGCGGTTCACGAAACACGCCCCTTCTCCATCGTCACAGAGCACCTTCCGAATCGGCATCCAAGCCTGCAAGCGTTCAATGGTCCGTCTGGTGAACAACACCAATCGGTCTTTGTCACCTTTCCCGCCCAAAATCCGAGCGGATTCGTCATCAAAATCGATGTCCTCAAGATTGAGCGCGCACACTTCACTTACGCGCATGCCGGTATCCAACATCATGGTGACCACGAGGGCAGCCGCTGGGTCTTCGCTCTTCATGGCGACTTCGAGAACCGAGGTGAGTTCCCTCTTGGTGAGTGTTCGAGGAAGGCGTTTTCCCGTTCGGGCGCGTTGCAAATGGTCCGGCCACATCAACCCCAACCACTTGATGAAGTGGCGCGCAGCAGCAATGCGAGCGTTGTATGTGGTCGGACGGAGACCGGCGATGCTGTGAGCCCAGATATCGATTCGTCCGTTCATCGGTTCCATCCGGTGAGCGAGGTCTTCGATCGACATGGACTCATAGGTTGCTTCGTCGAGAATTTCTTCCGATGGCAGCGGAGTTTCCACCAGCGGCCTGAGCCCGTAAAAGTAAGATTTCTGCGTGTTTTCAGACTTGTTTTCTGCTTGCAACTGGCGCTGGTAGGCCGAGAGCCAAGGCAAATGTCGGAGATGAACCAAGCGAGCAGGAAGCTTGAGATCCGACTCCTCCACGAGGCGGCGCTGGCTTGGCCTACGCGCTTTTGGTTGTGGCGTTCGCATCTCTCGGTTTTTCATTGGCGTCACCGCCCCCCGCCGAAGCGGGTGTGCATCCCATGTCCCTGAGGACATCCGGACATAGCAGGCCGTGTTTATCAACTCATCGTTAACAAGAGGGTGAGAAGGGGGAAGGGCCCCAAGTGAGCCTTGGCTCAAAGGGGGCCGTTGTACAACTCAGTGAGTTGGAAGAAGGGCAAGAAGCCAGCAGCACTCAGAGGTGCTCGATGCCTTGCTTCTTGACGTTGGCCTTCTTGATCTTGTCTGGGAGCCAAGCAGGGCCGCCAGCAGGCTTGTCGACCATCGAGATGCTGCCCGTGAAAACGTGGACACGCTTGGTGCCACGCTCTCGTAGGCGGATGTTCGTGTGTCCGCGCGTTGCGGCCTTCAAGGCTGCACCGCGTGGTTGCTTGCTCGCAAATACCTGGCTCGTGTCTTTTCCGTTCTCCATGAGAACGAAGTATTTCTTTCCGTCTGACATTTGGATTACCTCCGGAAGCACCTTGTCCCGTTGAGCATATAATGTTTTTCCCGAAAAAAGGCAATACTGCGCCGCATATGGCGCTCAGTACCCCTTTCCAAAGCCGGTTTTTCCGGCAATTTCAACGCCGTCCAGCGGTTTTTCGATCACTCAAGATCTGCTCCAGCCAAGGTCTTCGTGTTGACAACACCCTCGACCGAACGTATGTGTTCAACCACGGCCTTTGCAATCGTGGCCAAATCGTCTGCCTCAAGCTTCACAATCAGATCGTGGTCTCCGAAGAGCACGGTTGCGTCGGTCACATGCGGCAACGATTTCACATCACGGTGAACTTGTTGTTCGGTTCCCGGTTGGACGTTGATGAGGACATATCCGATGGCCATGAGAACGCCCAAGCCGTGAGGCCACATCACCCTTCCGCTGGCTGCTGGAGATGAGCAACGAGCGCCGCGTGTTCCTCAACATAAGTTACCCACTGTTCTTCCATCCAGCCTTCCGGTACCGGTCCATCCAACCACCGCTGGTAGTCTTCAAGGGTCCAACCCTCGGGGATAAATGAGGGGAGATCGGTAGCCTCAGGCTCATGAGGTGACTCATCAAACGATACCTCTTCATTGGCATGCTCGAACAAATCGTCCAGTGATGCCATGGTCGTTTCATCTTGTTCACCCCATGCAGTTTCTGCATCCTTCCCGTTTCGGCCCCGTAACAGAAGGGTGCCCAACAGGACGAGAAGGGCTGCGATACTTCCACTGACGAGCAGGAGTGTCGAGGTGTTGTCGGTGGTTGCTGAAGGATTGGTGTCAACAACGAGGGTATCGGTGCAGTTGGTGCACACCGGGGCCGGACCGACCGCAAGGGTCTCCTCAACGGCAAACACTTGCTGCAAGTCATCCACACACGTGATGTTGAGCCGGAGCGTCGTGTTGGCCAGCGAGCGAGGAACAGGGTACTGCCAAGTCAATTGATTCACAAAGACATCTTCTGGTCCCGCCATAACGGCGGACTGGCTGAGGACTCGGTCATCCTCGTCGTAGAGATTGTATCCACAAATGACCCGGTCCAATCCATCCAAATCGGCCACGGTGACGTTCGTGTACAGGTCACGTTCCGGAACAGCAGCGGACGATTGCAAATCATACATCTCGGTTGGTGCATGCTGGAACATCAAGTCAAGTGAGCCGGATTTGACCAAGCCGTCAATGTCGGAAACGGAGAACACTGCCTTTCCAGGTCCATCCACCATCGAGTTGTCGAGTTTCAACCTGAAATAGAGCCATGTGTCAATCCCCTCTGCTTGCTGGATTGAACTGCAAATCGCTGGAGGGGTTGCTTCGGTCCAGGGGAGATCTGACGTCGCAGGTGCGTTGATGGCCCAGCCGCTCTGGGTGAGTTGAGCACTGCCAGCTTCCAGGGGTCGTTCGCTCGCAATACCGACGACCAGAATTGCCGTTTGGCCGAAGGTCATGTTGGTCACGACTCCGTTTTCGTCGCATGCTTCGAAGAACCGAAGGTCGGGTGGCGTGAGAAGGAAGGGAATTGAGAGTTGTTCAAACGACGCACCACCGTGCTGGCCAATGCCGGAAGCCGACAGAAGCAGATCACCGCCCTCCAACGGGACCATCAATTGAGTGAGATTGATGTGCACGGTGGTTTGACCTGCAGGGATGTCGAGGGGCAACTGTATCGCCTCGCCTCCCGGCCATTGGACCGTCACGTCACCGACAAACGTGGTGTCAGGATCGTCCACATCACTGACATCAATTCGCAAGCGCTCGAGGCCGTTACCCACCACGCGGTCGAGGGCTTGCCCGTCCTCGTCCTCAACCTGTAGAGAAAGTTGGGGGGCAACATCGGTGACGCGAACGGTTCGTTGAATCAAAAGGGAGCCTTGTGGCGCACGCACTTCGATGTCAACATCGTCCAGTGCGCTTCCGACCTCCAAGGAAAAGGGGGCTGCATAACAATACAGGTTGGCCGCCTCCTGAGGGATGTAGGTGATGTTTCCAAGGTTGCCACGGGAGACAAGGAAGAACGGCATTCCCGCCTCCAAGCGATAGTCTGCGTCGAGGACACATGCTGTGAGCGTGGATGTCAAATGGCGATAGAGCCCCTGAGTCGGCTTGTTGGGTAGGGCGGACGCGTTGTTCCACCCTGCATTGTCCACACCTTCTACGTGGGGGCCAAACCAGGTGGGGGGAGCATCCACCACCCTCGAGACGTTGCTGACGATGTGCGTCACCGTCATCCCTCCGTCGTCGGTCACCGTTGCTCGCAATGTAATCCAGCCAAGGGAGGCGTTTGAGGGCACCACGAGGCTGGTTTCCCATGTCTCTGAATTGATTTGACCCATGGCGATGGTGGTCCAGTTGGCTTCACTCCACGACTCGTTTTCCCCGACGATCTGCCATTGGATGAAGGCCTGCGTCACGTTCTGGTCGTCGCTGGCTTCAATGGAACATATCGTGTAGGCGCCACGGGTGATGGAGGATGCGCTGCAGTAGGTGTCGAGAATGACCGGTGGAGCATTTACCATGACGCTGAACGGATGCAGATTGTTGGCAAAATTCCGTTCCTCGCTGAGGTTGTCGTAGCGCACCCGAAGGTCGAGGTAACCTGCCGATGGAGGCACGATGGTCAGGTTGAGAATTGTTCGGCTTCCTGGTTGGTCCCCGGCGGGAAGCAGAAGATTGGTTTGGTTCAGCACGCTGTTTCCCTGAACGGTTTGAATTCGAAGCGTTCCATTGGACGTTGCCATGCCGAGGTTTTCGACCACCACTTGCACGAGGGTGGGTTGGCCGAGATTGACATCGCCGAGAACGCGCGCATCAACGATGTTGATGTCGTGGAAAATGTCTGCGTAAGGGGCCATTTTGGGGTCCCCCACGACGACTCCCATCCACCCTGACAGCCGGTTTGCGGCTGCGTGGCTTTCGGCCAGATTGTAGCCAGAGGCGTAGGTTGGCAGGTAGGTGCTCGGCAAACCGACGGCCGTGAGGTAGGGTTCGTACACATAGCCCTTGACGCCCGAAACGCCGTCCTCAAGTAAATCTGCAATGAGCGATTGCCCGTAGGCTGTTCCCCAATTGAACGAACGGCCGCCGGTGGAAACGGCCGTGTCGGCAATGGACCCGTTGACCCAATCCATGTGAGGGCGAATGGCCCGCAACAGGACCGTGTCCACGTAAAAACTGCCATCGGTCGATGTGGTGGCGATATCAATGGGGATGCGGACATTGAAGTGGGTAACGCTGGCGTCTGGTCTGAATCTCAAACTTTGTGCTACCCAACTTGTGGTGAAGGTCCGCATGGTTGAATCGTTGGTGGAAAGGATGGTGCCTTGGCTGTCCATACCGGTGATTTCCAAGCCAAACGCCCCGTTGACTTCTCCGGTTCGTTTTCCGTAGACATAGGCCATCCAAGCGTGGCCTTTGAGGTCCTCAGGAAGCGAGAACACCGATTCAAGATGAGCGACGTCTGTGCCGCCTCCCGAATACGAGGAGCAATTGTCGATGATGGTACGACGCAGCGTGGTGATGTCGTGGTCCTCGAGGGCAGCATCCCACACCAAGACCTCGTCGATCTTGCCCTCAAAGTATGCACTTCCAGCACGATTGACACCGAGCTTGTAGAGGTCGATGTTCGTGAACGAGCCGTTGGGGTAGGTGTTGGTATTGACCAACACGCCGTCCATGTATTGACGGATGTCGCCGTCATCAAACACGGTGACCAAATGCGTCCAACGCTGGGGTGTTACGTCACCAAAGGTTTGGGATTGGTTGTTGTGCAGTTTCCATTGGTTTCCCGAAACCATGTGTTGGAAAGAGAGGTTTGAGCCGGCTTGATTGTTGACGGCGAAGGTCGAAGCGTAATTTGTTTGGTTGGTCGCGTTTGCCCAAACCCATTGACTCACCGTCATGTTTCCGGACCAGTCGTTGACATCCACGTTTGCATAGTCGTTATCGCCGTCGAACCACAGACAGCCTCCGTCAGCACAGGTATGCCAGTTGCTCGCATTCATGCCGTTGAGCGTCAGGTTGGCGCTGGCATTGATGCTGTTGTTCGCTGTGCTGCCCGAACCGTCCTCAAACGACCAGTGGTGGCGTAGCAGGTGTTCGCTCGGAATGTAATCCCCTGACACATAGAATGCGGAGGCAGGCACGGGTGCCTTGGATGTGTTTGGACCTTGCCATGAAAACACAAGCCCGTGCGGACCTCCGCCCTGGAAGAACTCGATTCGGAAATCATGCAGCCCTGCTGTGAGGTTCATGAAATTGGACCGTTCTGTCATGCCGTGACTGCCGTGGTTTTGAACGAAACTCTCGCCGTTGAGCCACAGTTCAGAACCGTCGTCAGAATTGATGAACAGTGTCCAATTGCCGGCAAAGGGGATGTCGATGAGGCCGCTAAACCGAGCCCCCCAATGTTGTTTGAACCGGTCATCCAATCCCTGGTAGGCATTGTTCGAGGCGCCGTGATTGAGGTGGGGCTCAATTTGTATGCGATCGGGTTCGCGGTCGATGAGCGACGGCATCGTCGCCGTGTTAAACGACACACCGTCGTTGTCGAAATATTCGCCGTAGATGCCCTGCATCATGTGCCCAGCGTCTTGCTCACAGGCCGTTTCTACGGCGGCTTCAAAAGCACCGTTCCCTCCTTGTTTGGTCGAAGTTTGATAGGACCAACTGAAACTGTCTTCGGGAGCAACGGTGGGTCCTGTGAGGTTCCAAAACCGAGAACCGCTTTGCCACGTCGCATCGAGCGTGTCAAACCCGCCGTTCGGCAAGTAATTTCGATTCCAGTTACCATCGTTGCTTCCCCACGATGCATACCCCATCACGTTGGAGATGTTTGTGATGAATTCTGTTTCTTCATCGAATTCAACGGGCAATCCCATGCTTCCATTCAGGGTGGCATTGGCGGTGTAGAGGTCGTCGTTCCAAAACTTGTACCCCGATCCGTTCCGGTTGGTGGCCAAGTCCAAGACATAGGTCCCTCGCTGACCCAAACTGTTGTTGGCGCGTTCGATCAATTCGAGCGCCGTATCGACGGTGTACCCCGTGAGTCGGGTGACGAGGAAGAATCCGTATTTGCTTCGTGTGAACGATTCCATCGCTTTGCCTGCAAGCGGCCCGTAGTCGTGATTGAACCAATAATTTGACCCGATTGAACTGTTGTACGCTCCACCGAGAAGCGCCAGTTCTTGGTCAAAACTCGCTTTGTCGTTGCCCCCGGAGACACGCAACGGGATACCTTTGGTGGTCACCAAGTAATTGATTGAATTTGACGATGAACGGTTTTGCAGCATCTCGAGGAAGGGAAGCGCAAAGTAGGTCGTGAATTGGTTTCGATTGATGGTTTCTTTCGTGGGCGTGCCGGTTTCGTTGAAGATGAACACCCGGTCAAGCGAGATGTTCCGAGCAGCAACAAACGCCCATCCGATGGTTCGGCTTTCAGCGGAGAGGTTGTTGATGAGCACCCCCACGTCGCTGTAGTCAATGACGCTCTGGTAGGTGAAGCCCTCGGGCACAGCGATAGTTCTCCACGGTGTCTCGTTCCAAACATCTTCTGCCCCCCCAACGAGGAAGCCTTGGAAGAGCGCATCCTGCAAAACGAGCGGTGTTTCCTCACCCACAGGGTTCATTTGCTCGGAAACTGGGAAGAGGGAGAACAGCATCAAGGCCACAAAAGCCACACTGCTCCCTTTCGTGGCCATTGGTTCTTGCAACGAAGGCGCGACTTTAGCGGTATCGCCTTCGTGGCGAGATTCGAGGCTGGCACAGCAAGCACCAGCGGACCAATTCGGCGTATTTCATGAAAATACGGCGCAGAGCATATGAAGGGTGGCCCCCTATGGAGTAACGATGGCTGAACTCTACATGGCAAGAACCTGCAAGCATGGGGTCCTGCGCGTGATGGGCGGAGAAGTTTGGGATCATTCCGGAGATGTCCTGGTGACCCCTGCAAACAACCGCCTCTCTGGGCGGGAAGGGCTCGATGCCATGATTCATCAAAAAGCAGGCAAAGAATTGACACAGGTAACCCGCAACATTTGCCTTGACATGAGGAAAATCAACGCACCTCCGTGTGCTGTGACGAACAACGTGGTGACCGAGCCGTTTGCTTTGTCTTCAAATTACACCCACATCATTCACGCCGTTGGGCCCGACTGCCGACGACCAAATCAGGACGAAGCGCGACGAAGTTTGCTTTCCGAGACCTACCAGAACCTGTTCAACACCATTGAGGAGATGGGCGATGTATCGGCCGTTGTTTCTCCCCCGCTCTCTATGGGTGTGTTCGCATACCCTCATCGAGAAGGTGCACGCTTGACCCTGCAAGTCTTGCTTGAAATGCTGGACGGTGAGAAAGACTACGGGATTCGAAATTACACAATCGTCGTCAAAGAACGGAATTTCATCAGCAACATGCGAACGGTCTACCGAGAAGGAGAAGACCAGTTTCCTGGCG
>JAYPIL010000002.1:67310-69787 GCA_038127845.1 Candidatus Poseidonia sp. | reverse complement strand
TGCGTGCGGCTGGTGTTGATGTCCCTGAGGCTCAGGACACGATGGCTGAAATCGAAGAACAGCGTCAAGCGGAATTGGCTGAAGCAGAGGCACAGCGGCAAGCGGAAATCGAGGCTGCACGAGAGCAGGAGATGCTTGAATCTCGGCAGGCTGCTCAACGTGCGATGTCCGAGTTGAAAGCGCGTCTCGAGCGAGAAGGAGCACAATCCTCCGATGTTCAAATTTCACTGATGTGGAACAACTACAACGACCTTGACCTGCACGTTGTTTGTCCGTCAGGGGAACGTATTCACGGCGGCAACAAGAAATCTGCTTGCGGGGGCGAGCTTGACGTGGACGCCAACGTTCGTGCCGAGACCCGCAAACCCGTTGAAAACGTGTTTTGGGAAGAAGGAAAGGCTCCTGCGGGGAAGTATCAAGTCTATGTCCACCACTACAAAAAGCACGATAAGCGCAAGAGCAAGGACCCGACCAAGTTCCAAGTCATCGTGAATCAAGGAGGCGACCCCTTCGAGTACAACGGTGAGTTGTCGACCGGCGACCCCATCATGCTCGTCGCCGAATTCACGCTCCCGTCCCCCGAGGAGCGTGAGGCCCGAAAGCGAGAACTCGAACAAGAACTTGAGATGGCTCAACAGGGCCTCAGTCCCTCCGAGGAAGCCAAGCAAACCGAGGAGCAGGGTGCTGAAGAAACCGTGGCGGATGAAGACACATCCGATGACCACGATGCGCTTCCATCCGCTCCGGACCTGGATGCGCTTTCGGGTGACGAGTGACCTCAAGAGATAATATCGCCAAGGCGGTCGTTGTCGAGCGCGTTACGAATGGAGCGAGCGATGCGCCGGCCGGTTGACATGAACCGTTCGTTGATGTCAGAATAAGGAGAACCTCCGATGAAGGGGTTTGATCCAGCCACGATTCTTGCACTGATTTCAAACACCTTGAATTCCAACTGGTCGGTCACGATGGTTTCCAAACAGAACGGCCCCAGCATGCCCCTCGAACCCTCCTCGAGATTGTAGGATGCAGCTACCGTGCCTTCTGCCATCTCAAAGGCTCGTGGCAGCAAGGACTCACGGATGACGACGGGTTGGTTGCCCGTGACGACGAACGAGGGCTCAAGCGACATCTCGCGGAGGTCTCGCAGCGAGCCGAGTTTGTAGAATTCATCCACGTTGCTTTCGTCTCTTCGGTCCATTGAGAGCAACTCCAGGCGGCCCAAATTTTTGCCAGCATGCGCTCCTCTTCCTTGAACTTGGTAGCCGTCTTCTGCGGTTGGGTCAAAGAAGAAGTGGAGGTAATAGCGGCAGCCCAAGACATACTCTTGAATCGTAAATTCTTCTTCAATGTCCACGTTTCGCCTAAAATCTCTGTAGTCTCGGGCGATAAAATAGCCTCTGCCACCTTTTGCTCCGGCATACTTGACAATCACGGGCCCCGCAATGTTGTGTGGGTCTTCGATGACCGAGGGCATTGTGCAGCCACCGTCTTCAAGCCATTGGCGCTGGAGTGCTCGGCTGCTTTCCCAATGCAGGATATTTCGGTTTCCGAAGGTTGGGACCTCAAGGTTGCGAAAGTTGTTGGCTCCCAGATATTCAACCAGTGAGCCGTGGGGGACGATGATGACGTTCTTCTCTCGGAACCATTCAGCATGGTCAAGCATTTCCCGATAATCTTCGAGCATCAGCCATTCATCCGGGTCGGCTCCTGGGAAGGCTTTGTAGAAACGTCGGCGGTTCTCACCGACGGCAATCCCGAGTGTTCGGAAGCCTTCTTGTCGAGCCCCATGGAGGATTTGTAGTGACGAATGGGAGGCGACGACACCGATGGTGATGGCGTCTTTGTCGTAGCCCTGCAACCATCCTTGCACTGTAGAGAAGGGTACGCCCATATGGAGGGGTTTTGTAATCGCTCTATGAGTATTATGTCCGATGAGATTGATTCCTTCCTTTCATCCAAGTGAATCCATGTCGGCAACTCGACGCTCAAACAACGCATTGACTCGCCGTCGTGAAGTGAAGCATTCATTTGGCCTCTTCACCTCGTTGACGCATGGCAGACGCTCCTTCCCCCGTGCGAATGACCTATGGAGGATACCTCCGACTTGACGAACTGCTCAATCTCCAAGACGGGCCAGAAGGGTATGCACCTGCTCCTTCAAACGATGAACTTCACTTCATCATCGTTCATCAAGCGTTTGAATTGTGGTTCAAGTTGGTGTTGAGGGAACTCAAAGAGGCGAGAGCGGCTCTTCTTGAGCCGCACGTTGCAGAAGCCAGCATCCCAACCATTGTCCACCATTTGGAGCGTGTCAGCGAAATCTTTCGTCTCCTCGCCGACCAATGGAAGGTCATGGAGACACTTTCTCCACAAGATTTCCTCGCCTTCCGTGACCGGCTGGGTACCTCTTCGGGTTTTGAGTCTTGGCAGATGAGAGAACTTGAAGTCCTGTTGGGTCTTGAACAAGAACAGCGAGT
>JAYPIL010000002.1:0-67210 GCA_038127845.1 Candidatus Poseidonia sp. | reverse complement strand
TGGCCACGTCGTTTGGTGGACAGTTTTGTTGAGTTGGAACAGTCCATGCTGTTGTTCCGAACCCATCATGCTCGGATGGTGGAGCGCATGATTGGAAGGCGAATGGGGACCGGTGGTTCCAGCGGCGTTGACTACCTTGATGCAACGACCAAATACAGGGTGTTCGTTGACTTGTGGGCAGTTCGCACGCTGTTGGTCAAGCGAACGGCGTTACCTGACGTGAATCAAGCGGAATTTTACGGATTTTCATCAGACACTCAGTCTTCGTGAGGGTCAATGTCGATGGGAATGAGATGGTTCTCGTACTCGTAAAGGGCGATCTTGAGCGGGTCAAGCACGAACCGGATGGATGCTTCTTCCAAACCGTAGAGGGAAACGAGCTCGTCTTTGAATTGTTCTCGCAGCACTTCTTCGGTTGCATAGAGGGGGGCACCCATTCCAATTTGGAGGGCGCGAGCACCAATGATTCGAGCGCGTTCGAAGCGGGTGTGTTGGCGTGCTGGTTTGACCATATCAATCACATGCGAGGCTTTCGCATTTGGCCGACATGGCGACTCTTTTTGAACCTACCTCACTCTTCGGCCAGCGCTTCAACAAGAGGTTCGGCCTTCGAGGAAGCCATGAGTGACCGGTGCATCCCGAGCGCGGGAAGCACCATCAGCACCAACGCAAGGGTGACGACGAGAATGAGCGCCCCAGGTGCTGCAGAGGTCGATTCGCTGGGGAGGGTTGTCGCCTCGTTTTCACTCAAATCCATTGAACCCGTCGGTGCTTGCGACGCCACAGTCAGCGGTTTAACCCCAGGCTGCTCGAGCATGACCACAAAGAAACCCTCGTTCGTGATGTCGATGGATTCGACCGAGAGTGTACCCGCAGATGCGTTGACCTGAAGCATGGTTCGAGCCAACGATGGGTGAACAGCATCCCGTTCTGTATGGGGGGTTGGTTCGGCATACCACACGCGAATTTCACCTCCCAACTCATCGTTCCACGACAGATTGTGTCCCGAAACCGAGAGTGAATCGAGCGACGTGTTCGGTTCCGTGGTGTTGTTCAACACGGTGTTCACGTCCATGGCTTGCCGTGTGCCGGTGAAGAGGTGGGTTCCATCGACCACCAACGAAGGAATGAACAGCAACCTGTATTCTTGTTCAAACCGTATTTTGGAGGCGGAGAGGAAGGTTTCATCCGCTGGAGAAGCGTGATGTTGCAAGATCGTCGTTTGGTTGGCGTCCAGCGTCTGAAGTTGGGCTGAGACCTCTTCACAAGGCTCACACCAATCGGCGCTGAAATACTCCACCAAGTGGACGGGTTGGCTGATGGTGCACGAGGCGTTCATGAAACATGATGAGGAGACAATCCGGACATCGAGAAGGGAACCATCATTGCCTTCTACAAGGCCATCCTGTCCCGTTTCAGCCAGCGTCGTGCTGGAGAACATCATGAGGACGATGAGGGCTACCATCGTCTTCCACCGTTGGGAACCCATGCACAGGGGGCGAGGCATTTGTTCAAAAGGGGTCTGCTCTCACATCCTTCCATGGAGGCTTCATGGTGGCGTCGGCCGTCCGCGTTGCCTTTGCTTCTTGTTGTGATGGCCCTGCTCATCGTTGTTGTCGGTGGTTCGATTCGAATCAACGATGCTGGCGAGTCGTGCCCCGAGTGGCCCACATGCTTCGGTACATGGCACTTCGTGGTGTCCGAAGACGACCAAGCAGCCTACTGGGCGGACAACCCCGAACAGGTTGACTCGAGGGGCCCCGACCACCGGTACACGATTTTCCAGATTTTTGTTGAGTGGTTTCACCGTTTGCTTGTCGGAATCATTGCGATTCCCATCCTTCTCAACGTGCTCATGACTCGGCGGCAACAGAAGGTCTACGGCATTCCCATCTCGAGAGCAGCTGTGTTTTCTGCCGTGATGTTGTTGATTCAGGGGGCGGCAGGTTTCATCACCGTCGTTTTTGACAACGCTGACTGGACGGTTGCCCTTCACCTGTCCTTGGCCTGTATCTTCACGGCCGGCTTGATGTGGCAATACATGGCCATGCGCCTCCGAGAGGGCGCACAGTGGGAAATGATGGCCACACCGGTTCGTTTTCTTGAAGCCCACATGAAGCGAATTTACGGCATCACCGCTGCGGTTGGCCTGTTGTTGGTCTTGGGCGCATGGGTGTCTTCATCTGCCGGAGGACAATACAACCAGAGCTGTTCGGTTGGTTTCCCGAACGGCTGGCCAAAGTGCCAAGGTTCCTTCCTTCCGTCGTTGGATGGCCCGGGTATTTTCATTCAAATGATTCATCGATTTGGAGCACTCGTCGTTGGGCTTGTCTTGGTGCTGAGCATCAGCAACATGCGAATGTCCTCCGAGAACCAAGCGGGCACTGCGGCCATCCTGCGGTCAGCAGAAATCACCACCGGGCTTTGGATGCTCAACGTCGTCGTCGGTGGCTCTTACGTTGTGTTTGCGAAAGTGGGTGACTTCCCAGAATGGCTTTCACTCATGCACCTCGTGGTGGGCGTGTCCGCGTTTTTGGCAGCCGTTCACACGACATTCAGCGCTCGATTTGCTCGATTCGGGCTGGATGTTATGGGCACACTGGACTCGCATTCCACGGCTTCAAGCGTAGGGGTTGAGCAGGAATGAGCGAAACCGTCGCTCCATCAAACGCATCACCCGGCCTGCTCAAGGTTATGACGCAATTGATGAAATTGAGGGTCATCGTTCTGCTCCAGATCACGGCTCTGTGCGCCATTATCGTCCATGACACGCTGGCAAGGTACGGTGCCATTGATGTCCAGCGAACGTGGGGGGATACACTCTATGTGGCCTGCATCACCCTGGTAGGTGGGACCCTTTCCGCTGGAGGATCGAACGCCATCAACATGTGGTACGATGCGGACATTGACCCTCACATGCGTCGAACGATGAACCGGCCGATTCCTCTCGGGCATGCCACACCAATGTTTGCCTTGGTGTTTGGCTCCATCATCGCTGTTTTGGGCTCGGCGTTGTTCCTCCTCGTGAGCGTGAAGGCAGCCTTTTGGTCAGCGTTTTCGGTGTTGTTTTACGTGTTCATTTATTCCATTTGGTTGAAGCGTCGCACCCCTCAAAACATCGTCATCGGCGGTATTGCTGGCTCAACACCTCCCTTGATTGGCTGGGCTGCAGCAGCAGGGCCATCCATTGCCAACGCCAACATGTTTGATCTCGGGTCGCCCATCCCGTGGATGCTGTTTTTCCTCATTTTCCTCTGGACCCCCCCACACTTTTGGGCGCTGGCCCTGTACAGGTCTGGTGAGTATGGTAAAGTCAACATCCCGATGATGAACGAGGTGAAGGGGCCTGAATACACCGTCAAGCAATCCAAGATGTACTGTGTTTTCCTGTTTATGCTGGGCTCCGTGCCTTGTTTTTGGCCAGAATCGGGTCTCCCCTTGCTCTGGGCCTTCGTCTCCGGTGGCCTCACGTTGTGGTACGCTCAATCGGTCTGGGCCATTGACCCGTTGGAGCCCTTCGATGAAAACGGTCGCATGCCGAAAGCAGCGACGTCCTTCTTCAGAAGTCTCTTCTATCTCGGCTGGATGTTCTTGTCGTTGGTTCTGATCATTTTCATCCCCGAGGAATGGCTTGGTTTCCTTGGCCCACTGTAGGCTCACTCGGCGCTTTTGAGCTGCGTTCGCCACCGTCATGTTCATGTGAAGTTCACAGGTCGCCCAGTTACAAGCGGCAGTCGCATAGCCTGGCCATTGCGCCGGATTGCTAATCCGGTGGTGTCTCACCTCGGGAGTTCGAATCTCCCCTGCCGCGCCAATCACTCAAAGAAGTCGTCAAACTCCGTCGAAGCAGCCACGTTTCGCTTGCGTGCTTCCATGATACGCTTCAATCGCTTACGCTTTTTCAGAATGAGTGGCAAGAGGATGAAGTTCAGCAAAATGGTCGCCAACATGACCACGCCAGCCAACTGGAATTCAGAAACCTGCGTTGCATCGTTCAATTTCTGCAACCAAGGAATGCCAAGGGGTGGCTCCGGTGGTTCCGGCTCTGGAGGAATCACGTGCTGGTTGTATGTCCACCAGTCATCGTCGATGTGCACGCGTTCGATGTTGGGAGACGGGTAACTGGCCAGCAACAATTCGTTTCCGACGCTGTCGATTGGGGCGAGGATGTAGTAGTAGGTCCGGTAGGGGCGGATGCCATCGGTTTCCATGCCGTCCTGCGAGAACGTACCGGACTCACCCGGCACACCCGTGAGGCCTTCTGCAATGGGCTCAATGAATTTCAAATTCACATTGTCTGGGGCATATTCTATTCTGTACAAGTTCCACGTGACGTTTCCTTGGGCCTCGTGGTCCGGCCACGTCCACGAGAGGGTGACCTCGTAGCAGGACGACCAATCTTTGTAGAGGTCAAAGCACGCTGTGCTGTTGGTAAACAACCACGTATGGGAAAATTGCTCAACGCTGGTGGACGGAGGAATGGCGTCCCCACACAGCAGCCCTGCCGCTCCGTTGACCCGTGTGATGTTGATCATGTCGTAGTTTGGCAGACCTTCCCGGTCGATGGGCGCAATGGCATAGGAGGCGCAGATGCCCGTTTCGAGGAAGGCAGGGTCAATCCATTGCGTCGAGGAGAGCTCGAGCGTATCGACCAAGGTGTTGAGCGTAAGTTCTTCCCAAATGGCATCGCTTACGCCCAGAGCGGGGTCTGGGAAAACCGTCGTTCCTGCAATGCCTTGAATCTTGAACATCTTCCAGCCGCCGACGTAAGGGTTGGTGATGTCCCCTTGTGTCTCCCAATCAAGTTGAATTTGGCCGCCTTTGCGTTGTGTCCACTCAAAGTTCGTGGCCGTCACGTTGGCGTCGGGGAGGACGCCGATGATGAGGATGACACCGTCTTTGGTCATCGTCAACGACATCGTTTCAGCGAACGGGTCGTAGGTGAAGGAATCCTCGCCTTCGATGTAGGTCCAAAGTTGGCTTTCCGTGTCGGGAAGGTAGCGAAGGTCGACGGTTGAGAGGTCGATGTTGTCCGGGAGGATGGCTGAGAGATTGAGGTCGAGGTTCATGGCCCGCAGGCCGTTGTCCTCTCCGTTGGTGCCTTCGAGCGCCAGATCGATGAGCATCAGAGGGGATTTCCCTTGTCCGATGTTGTACGAGACGCCAAGGTGAGGCAACATGATTTCGTGTGCAAAGGTCACTTCTTTGTCGGTTGTTGCCGTACCGGTCCAATAAGGCTCATGGCTGATGTTGACGGAATTGAGAACATCAAATTCAACGTAGGCGTAATCGGTGTTGCCCCAAGGGTCTTGGATTTGAACGGAGATGTTGTGCGGCCCGAGCCCGAAGGTCTCCCCGGTGAGGTTGAGTATTTGTCCGTGGCCCCAAGTGTAGAATCCTTCTCTCCACGTGTAATTGAGCGGCTGAGATGCCACGTCACTGAATCGGCCCACCAACTCAACATGGTCTGTGCTCAAGAACACCTTTTCGTCGGAATTGATCTGGATGTTGGCGTTGATGGGGCCGACGTCCACGTTGGTGGTGATGGAGTAGAGGTTGTCTCCCATCCGTACGTCTTCGCCGATGGTGTAAATCGTCGGGAGTTGGACCCGTAGCAAACGTGAGGCTCCGGTGGTGGTCAAGTTGAAGCGACATGTTTCGGTTGCGCCGGGGTGCATGATGTCAATGTCACAGGAATCGGAAACTTCCAACTCGTACTGTTGGTCGTAGACTTGGAAGGACGCCGTGATCGATTCAACCGTCGTGTTGCCAACGTTGGCGATTTCGGCGACGATGCGTTCTGTGCCGTAATAGAACGAGGAGGATTGAGCGCTGTGGCTCGGATAGACATTGACGACCTTCAAGTCAATGCTGTCGTTGAGGACCAGTTCAAACGTTGCGAGGTCGTTGTTTGGATTGAGGTCGCCGTAGGGGTTTCCTGTGCTGTTGAACAAGCCGTGCTTGAGCAGGAATCGCCCTTCTTGGTTAAAATTGAATTCGGGCAGATTCATGTTGAACGGCGAGGGGCCGCCCCAAGCCGGCAGGTTGCTCACCGAGCGATAGGCTTCTTTCAGCAACATCGTTTCGTCCAGATCCCAAAGCTGCCATCCAAATTCCCCGGTGAACGCACACACGGAGCAAATGGTGGCTTCGCCTTTGGTTTTGAGGACATAATCGGTCCCGGTGTTCAAGACCCGTTCGTTGGCGTAGGTGGAGAGGTTTTCGAGGTGTTCGAGGGGGTTGTGGTTCTTCTGAACGGTTGCATCGACGTAGTTGGGCGTGAGGTTGATGTTGAACAACAACACGTCATCGGTGGCGTCTTGGTCGTTGTTGGAGAACGAATACAGGATGGTGAAGATGCCATTTGCAGAGCCACCCGGTGTCCATGAACTGGGCGATGGGACGGTAAGCGTGCTGTTTCCGTTGATGTTTTGCATCGCAAATGAACCGGTGGCAGAGAAGACGGACCTGCAGTCCGCCTCGTCCACTTCTCCTGAGCAAGCATACCATGTCAAGGTCCGGGTGGCTCCAGATGGTGAGAGGTAGTGGTTGGTCACCTCTGCGGTGAATTCGATGGCGTCCATGGAGTTGTACCATCCGTCGGGGGCCGGGCTGGAACTCGTCGTGATACCGAGAGAACCCGATACGGCAGCGCTCGCTGTCGGAGACACGGCCAGTGCCCCGAGCGATGAAAGAAGAAGCATGAGCACGAAGCCCAAACCCGCTCGTTTCTGCGATTTGTTGCATTGCTTTCGCTCGCTCATCAAGACTCCCTCGCATCCGTGCTTCAAAGACTCATCGCTTTGGAGGCCCTTTTTTATCGTGTTTAAGGCATCAGGAGCGAGCCTCGTTTTCATCAGACGCCGTTGACGTGCTCTTCGTCAGCAACAACCTCATGAAGCGCAAGGGCTTGGTAGGTCCATGCGGAACCCCTCGTTCGCTCAAACCGAACGGGATGAGGGAGGTCTCACCGCCGTGATTGAATTTCTTTCTGCATTTACCTTGTTTTTGATGATCCTCACCGCCTTTCTCTCGTTGGCCCAATTGCAAATGGGTTCCAACGACCCTGACGTTGACCGTCTCGACCGTGCGGCTGCGGTTGGATTGGACCGATTGACTTCGGGGCCGGGCTGGTTCGTTCCCATGGACGGAGGGCTTGACTACGGCAACGCCACGGAGGATTGGCATCTTCACGATGCAGCATCCCTCGACAACGGCCGGGTTCAGCCGGGTTTGCTTCTCGCGCATCGGCTTGATATGGACCGAATTGAGGCCCTTCACAACGTTACGGAGGAAGGCATGGCGCAAGGACTTGGTTTGGCCGACGACATGTCGCTGCATTTGACCATTCAAGTGGTTGAAAGCAACAATGCTTCTCGGGTCGGTGAACTCCTGTTCCGTGGTGGGACCGACCGAACATCCGCACCATCCTCCTCCACGTCCTACCGTTCGTTCCAACAGGAAGGAGAGCTGATTCGAGTGGTTCTCGAAGTTCACGACGGTGGCCGAAAAGCCAACCAACTCCACTTGACGGAGGTGATGACTCGCCCATCTGCGAACGGTCCAGAGTGGGTTGAAGTGTTCAATCCAAACGACTTCGCTGTTGCCCTTAAGGGATGGTCGCTCAACCACACTTCCGGCTCAACATCATCCAATGTCTTGCTGCAGGAAGGTGTCCTTTCCGGTCAATCCCTCTCCATTTTTACGGGAGATCCAACCAACCAAGAACAGGGCAATGCCACGCACATCGTCGACCTTGGTCAAGCAGGTTTTCTCGGTGTGGGACAACTCAACGGACTTGCTGACGGTCAGGGCGTGCTCCGTCTAAGATACACGCAACTTGACGAGGTCGCTCCCGCTGATGTCTTCAAGGTCGCGTGGGGCGGGCAGACGGGTTTGTTCATGAGTACCGGCCAATCCCTTGTGTGGGACGGAGATGACCGATTTGATTCGTCGTCGTGGAGCGTGGAGGACACGTCATCTCCGGGAGACCATCCCTCGTCTTGACCTCGGTTCTGATTGGTGTGTTGCAAACACTTCATCAACCTGCGGCCTCTCCTCCTGTTTGGTCCCATGCAGCCTAGCAGCGTTTACACACGAGATCGATGCGTAACGGGCATCCACGGATTGGATGAGATTTTGCGAGGCGGCATTCCTTACGGGTCAACGGTTCTCGCTGCTGGGACCTGCGGTTCCGGAAAAACCACGCTCGGCATGGAATTCCTCGTTCGGGGTGCGCTGGCCGGTGAGGCTTGTGCCCACTTTACCGCCACGGAACCCTCGGTGAAACTGCTTGAGAACATCCGTCAGTATGCGTTCTTTGACATGAACATGGTCGATTCGGGTCTCATCAACGTGTTTGACATGGACGTGTTGTATTCGTGGCTCGGATTGGAGAAAGCCTCCTTCGACCTTGACGACGTGCACGCACTCATCAAATCCATCGTGGACATCGTGAACACCATCGGTGTCACCCGGTTGGTCATCGATTCAGTCACCACGCTCTGTTACAAGATTAAATCCGAACAATTGATTCGAGATTTCCTCTTTACCCTCGGGAAGAAGTTGGCGACACTCGGGTGCACGACCATTCTGATTTCCGAAATCACTTCGGCTACGGAGAACGCGCACTGGTCGTCGTTTGGTGTGGAAGAAGCCATCGCCGACGGCATCATTGTCATGGGTGATGCTGAGCGCATGGGGCACTTGCTTCGATTCTTGCAAGTCGTCAAGATGAGAGGTACGTCGCACAGTCGGGCCAAGCATGCAATCGAACTCACACCCTTGGGCGTGATGCTCATTCCCATGCTGAAATGGGGCGCTTCGGGTGACAAAACATCCAGATGGGGGCAGTGAACATGTTTGAACTCGATCAGCGAATCGCAGAACAACTGACCCAAGTCTCCCTGAGCAGTTCCGTTCAGGTTCGGATGAGCGCAGCCAACACCTTCGCCGTCACGGCCAGCACCATGGTGCCGCTCATGCAGATGTTTGAGATGGGTGGCGTGTACATCTCAGCAAGCAGAGGTGCTGTCGAAATCATTCAGGCCTTTGAAGCGGTTGGCGTTGATGTTTCTGGCATTCATTTCCTCGACCTTGTCTCTTCTGGTGTGCTCGGTGGGACCGATGTGCCCTACCCCAACATCACGTTCATTGACAGCCCCATCATGCTGGAGAGCATTCTTTTGCGCACCCTCTACACCCTTCGTACGGTGAACAACCAGCGAAACTTTGTCTTCCTCGACAGCGTCAATGCGCTCGCCATTTACAACGACGACCGAATGCTTGCAGAGTACCTCCACACCTTCATCAACACCTTCCGACAACGCGAGGTTCTGTCCGTGATTCTCAACGTTCCAGACCAAACGCCACCGTTGGTGTTAGCGAACTTGGACACGTACTGCACCGACCTCATCGACCGGGGTCAGGTGGTTCTTCTCTGAGGTGATGATGCATGGCAAGAAAGATGACCTTTGACCCCGAGGATGAGGAATTTTTCGGTAGCGTCGGCTCTTTCGGTGTGCCGAAGTTCGACAGCGAAATGCGCGGTGGTGTTCCCCGAGGGTTCACCATGATCGCTTTCACCGAGACCGGGTCGGGAAGCGAATTGTTTGCCAAGCAGTTTACCTCTCCTGCCGAGGAGCCCGACAACACCCTCTACATCGCAACCGATGAAGGGCAACAAGAGATTGTTCGCATCTTCCAAAAATACGGGTGGCCGCTGGACATCAATGTCCGTACCATCGGTGAAGAATACAACGCCAACGTCCTCGAGCGCGAACTGCTCGCCAGTCGCTACCGACTCGAGGGATTCCAACTCGCCGATATTCAGCGCCTCGCTCAAACGCGGTTTGTTGATGACAACAACCAGGATTACCTCACCGAAGTCACGAATGAGATCATGGGGCTTGGTCCGTACTTCAGAGCCGTTTTGGACAACCTGGATTTCTTCCTTCAGCGTGAAGACCCAGCACGGGTTGTGTCCATGGTTCGTATGCTTCAAGCGCACGCTCAGATGGTTCGTGGGCTGCTGATGATCAGTGTTTCAACCGACGGATTAGACCCATCGATCAAGCAAGAACTCTCGTCCATTGCCGACATGGTGCTGTCGTTCAAAGTTCGAACCATCGGTACGGATTTTGAAAATTCAATGATCGTCTCCAAATTCCGAAACGCTCCGGAGAACCTGAAAATCCTCGTGTTCCGGGTGACGCCCGAGGAAGGGATCACCCCGGAGACCGTGGAACGTATCGCTTGATGGTCGTCGTGGACACAACGACATGTCCAAAAAAGTCGGGGGCTCGGCACCACCATGGGCAAGCGTTCAGCGACCGGTGGATTTGACCCGTCGGGCATCGACACGGACGCTTGGGAGGAATTGGAAGGCCAACTTGAGGCCACCATCCCGAATTACGATCGCGTCAACACGTGGATGACCTTCGGGCAAGACAAGCGTTGGCGACGGAATGTTCGCAACCATGCCACGGCCGGGATGAAGGTGCTCGAGGTCGGGTGTGGCCCTGGCTCGTTTGCCGAGGACTTGGTTGGACTCGATGTGACCTGTCTTGACCCCTCTCCCGAAATGCTTGCTACAGCCCAACCCCGAGTGGATGCAGCGCGAGCAGCCCGAGGCGAAGGGCCTGCAACCTACGTGGAAGCCATTGCGGAGGACATCCCGCTTCCGGACGCAACCTACGACATGGTGTTCTGCCTGTTTTCCTTCCGAGATTTCAAGGATAAAGAGCAAGGTCTACGGGAGATATACCGCGTACTGAAACCGGGCGGGCGCTTGGTGATGTGCGACGCCGGTAAAGCCAACAAACTCCACGGCTTCTTCGGCTACCTTTGGATGAACACGGTTGTTCAATTGCTCGCTCGAATCATCACCCGGGAGAAAAATCACCCGTGGAAAGGCTTGGCAAAGAGCTACACGCACTATGGCACCAATGGATACTATCGAACGATGATGCGAAGGGTTGGTTTTGAGGATGTTCAGGGGCGATTGTTGTATCCATTTGGGATGGCAAGCCGCTTCCGTGGCACGAAACCGAAGGAAAGAGCCCAGCAAGGCGGTTCGTTAGACTCATAAACCCTCCTTAGGTGGGGAAATCAACAGGTGTTCTTGATGGGTATGTCCGAAGTCCTCCGAAGCATCAAAACCGCAGAGCAAGATGCGGAGAAACGGCTCTCTGACGCACAAGAAGAAGCGTCGAAGATCCTCTCCGATGCCCGCCGCCAGTCAACGGAACTTGTCCAAAAAGCGGCTGACGAGACAGTTGCGATGACGCAGTCCATTCTCGACGAAGCCCGGTCAAAGGCTCAAGGCGAAGCCGTTGGCGTCAAGTCTTCCGGTGCCAAAGAAGTGGCAGCCATCGAATCCAACTCCGCAAGCAACCAGGACAAGGCTGTCCAAATGGTTGTTGACGCACTGACATCTGCTTGAGGCGATTCCATGTTTGACACGGTAGCCATGTCACGACTGACCGTGGCTGCCCCCGTGGACCGTATGGCGGACGTCTTGCGAACATGCACCAACCTAGGATGCGTTCACATCGAGTCGTACACGAACTTTGAGGACGGCGTACAGGTGGGTCGCTCCGCTGAATCCGATGAAGCCAACCACGTGAGCTCGCTTCTGGCCAAGGTCCGAGCAGCCGTCTCAGCGTTCAAGCCCGTCAACGGCGACGGCCCCGTTCCGCTTCAGCGTGTCAAAGAACTGCTTGACGGCACGTTTTCCGAGGAACTTCAGAAGGGCCTTGACCTGCTTGACACCCAACGGGATGCAGAGGCCGAACTCGCCTCGCTCGATGAACAGATTCACCTGTTGCAACGCCTCGCCCCGTTGAACATGGATCTCGACCTCCTCGCCGGCTCCGACCGTGTGGAAGTGTATGTTTCCGAAACCAAGAAGGCGAGCAAAGCACGAGGCGTTTTCGGCGCCTTGGCTTCCAAAGTCCAACTCGCTTCCGCACCCGGTATCGTGGCTGTTGCCTGCCTTCCAAGCGAAGGGGCCGAAGTGCAGATGGCACTTGGTGAACTCGGCGGGAAACCCGTGCAGGTGCCCGCAATTGACGGGTCTGCTTCTGAAGCCCTGAAAGGTCTGGTGGCGAAGCGGAAGGAAGTTGAAGGGACAATGTACTCTGCTTCAGAAGACGCAACTCGCTGGGCCCGCAACAACGGACGCAACATCCTCGCCATCCACGAGTACCTCTCCAAGGAAGACGAAATTCACACCGCTCCAACGCAACTCGCCGTCACCGGTCAAGCCTTTGCGCTTGATGCATGGGTGCCGACTTCAAAGGGTGCTGATGTGCGCCAAGCACTCGACTCCATGGCCTCTCACATTGAAATCGAGGCTTTTGTGAACGACCATCATCACCATCACGACGACGACCACGACGACCACCACCACGAAGAGCCTACACCTCCCGTGGCTTTGGAGAACGATGCGGTGTCTCGGCCGTTTGAGCTGATGGTTGGTTTGGTCGGTCGCCCGACCTACGGCACCTTTGATCCCACCTTCTTCCTCATGCTGACCTTCCCGATGATTTACGGGTTGATTTTGGGTGACTTTGGCTACGGATTCGTCATCTTCCTTCTTGCGCTTTGGCTCGGCACGAAACCCTTCGCTGCTGACCCGGTCGCCAAGAACGGCATCACCATTCTCAAGTGGATGGGCGTTTGGTGCATGATTTGGGGCTTCTTATTCGCCGAAGGCTTCGGGTTTGTCTGGGACAATACCGGTCAGATGGGCGATGCCTCTCCGCTGGCTGCGTTCTACACGTGGACGTACAACAACATCCACTTCCCTGCCTTCGTTACGGAGACGCTCAACATGAGTTACACCAAAATCCCCTTCCATCGAGCCACCTCGTCGCTCAGCGAATACGTTCTGCTCTCGGTCTACCTCGGCGTTGCCCACCTGATGTTCGGTTTTATTCTCGGCTTCATCAACGTGGCACGAGCACACGGCGTTGTAGCAGCCTTCTTCGAAAAGGGAAGTTGGATCATCATTTTGGCCGCTGGAACGCTCCACATCTATGGCTTCCTCACCACCGACCAAGGTGTGTTTGACTTGACGCCCTATGCAATTGCCACCCTCGCTGGCGTCGGCTGCCTTATCATCGGCTTGGCCGTCTTTGAGAAGTTTGGATGGGCGGGCGGCTTCATCATGGGCCCTATCGAAACATTCGGATTGCTCGCCAATACGCTGTCCTACCTGCGTGTCATGGGCGTCGGCGTTGCCGGTGTCAAAATCGCAGAAGTGTCCATCACGATGGGATGGGATCTGATGTGGTCGGGAAGCGGCATCGTTTCCATTGTCCTCGGCCTTGTGTTGTTCCTCTTCATTCAAGCATTCGCACTCGCGCTTGGTTTGCTCTCCCCGAGCATCCACGCAGCCCGTCTCCACTTCGTTGAGTGGATGGGCAAGTTCTACGACGGCTCCGGTCGGGTTTTTACCCCGATTGGCGGTCGCACCCTCCATACGGAGGGGCAATCATAGTCCCCTGGACACAAAATAGGAGGTAGAAAATATGAACAAGAATACCCTGAAAATGAGCCTACGCACGCTGATCGTTTTGGCAACGCTCGCCTTGGTCGCCCAAGGTGTTGCTGCTGAAGAGACAACCACAACCGATTCGAGTGCAACTGACGGAATGACCGGCGACGTTGGTGTCGGACTTGCCCTTGGCCTTGCTGCCATCGGTGCAGGTTTCTCCCAAGCCGCCATCGGCAGCGCTGCTGTCGGCATGCTCGCCGAAGACGGCAGCAAGTTCGGTGTCGCTTTGATCTTCACCGCTCTCCCAGAATCCATTGTGATTCTCGGTGCCCTTCCGCTCTTCCTCAACTGAGGACGACGGTTGTCCGTTGGGTTCTACCCAATTGAACGATAAACATTGGAGACGATATCATGACCCTAGAAACACTTGCGAACGACATCGCTGCAGCGGCGGAAAACGAAGCCAAGGCGTTGATTGCTGATGCGAAGGCCGAAGCCAAGACCCTTTTGGCCGACGCTGAAGCCAAAGCCAACACCCTCCGTGACGAAGCCCAGCAGCGTGCTGAAAAAGAAGCCGTACAAATCGCCCGAGAAACCGTGGCGAGCGCCCGGCAGTCCAACCAAAAGGACATCCTCATCGCACGCCGAAAGGTGCTCGATGCAACATTGGATGCTGCACGCCAACACATCGCCGACCCCGGCATGAAGGGCCGAGCAGCCTTGTTGAAGTCCTTGCTTGGTGAGTCCAAGAAATTGGCAAAAGGCAAGTTCGTGATTCGCCCTGTTGAAATTGACCGCGCTGCCATTTCCAAGGAAGCCGGTGACCGAAAAATGGGCGAAAGCGTGGATGGTCTTGGAGGATTTATCCTCGAGGCCGAAGACGGGTCCGTGTCGTTTGACATGCGCTTTGACAACATGCTTGAGCGTGCCTGGTCAAACCAGCTGTCTGCTGTGAACGAAACACTGTTTGGATGAAGAAGGTGAACACATGATGCTCGGAAACACCCCTTATGTCGTCTCACGTGCCAAGGCACGACGGCAAAAGTTGGCAGACCGAGCACGCCTTCGCCAACTCATCAACCAGTCCGTGGACCAACTCACCGTGGCTGTTGCCGACATCGGCTATCGCAACGAGATCGACCTCTACGCAGGCAAACTGACCGGTGGCGACCTCGTTGAAGCGGCCCTCACGCACAATCTTGAGGCCGAGTTAACCGAAATCGTCAACATGGCCAACTCCACGATTCGTCCACTGATTGAGATTTACACCTCCCGCTTTGAGTACCAAAACGCCAAAGCCGTGTTGCGTGCGATTCACAACGAAGTTTCCGTGGAAGAGGTGGGCAACTCCATTCTCCCGGAAATCAACGACGTGAACACGCCGTGGCTCAAAGTGGTGGAAAGTTGCGACGACCTCAAATCGGCTGCAACGCTGATGCGCAGGAAATCGTTTGGCTCAGCGCTGGCGAAAGTCCCCGAAAACGGTACGCTTTCTGAATACGAAGATGCCCTTGACCGACACTACTACGCGTCGGCTCAGCGAGCCCTGCTTCAATCAAAAGGCGCCCCGGCACGGTTCCTTTCCCGCTTGTTTGCTGCTGAAATCGACCACAAGAACATCGTCAACATTCTCGAGGCCAGTGCCGTTGGTATTTCCAACGAACAATTGGTTTCGCTGTTGATTCCTGGTGGCCGATTGATTCCAAAGCGTGCCTTCTCGACCATCGCAACCAGCGGCCGTGACGGCATGATGGACCTGCTTCGAGCAGGCGACAAGTTCGATATGGCTGCCTTTGAAACAACGTTGTCGGAAGCAGAGGAAAGCCGCAGTCTTGACGCCGTGGTGACGTGGATGAAAGCGAGAGAATATGCGATGATGCAACGGATGAGCTACCTCCATCCTGTATCGGCGCTCCCTATCATTCACTATGTTGCCATGAAAGTTCAGGAAGTCATGGATTTGCGATTGATCGTTCGTGGCCGTCTTGCGGGCCTGTCCGCTGAAGTGTTGGAGGCCCACGTTCTTTGAGGTGATACTATGGAGATTGCAGTCGTTGGTTCTCCTGCGTTTACCTTGGGCTTCCAGCTCGCTGGTTTGTCCGACCTTTACAATCCTGAAGGGGAGGATGAATTGCACTCCACCCTTCGAAGCCTACTCAACAACAAATCAGTGGGTATCATGGTGGTCGACTCCGCCGTGATGGCTACACTGCCCGATAGATTGCGAGACCAACTATCGGCGTCTGTATCTCCGACCGTCCTCGGGATTGGTACGGAGGAAGACAACACCCTGCGAGATACCATTCGCAAGGCCATAGGAGTCGATTTGTGGAAGTGAAGTTCCAACCAAAACAAGGAGGAAGAAAAAATGAGCAATGAAGGAGTAATCTACCGAATTTCGGGACCTGTCGTGACCGCCACTGGGATGAACGCTGCGATGTATGACGTGGTACGCGTTGGCCATGAAGGTCTGATGGGCGAAGTGATTGAACTGCACGGCGACAAGGCCGTTATTCAGGTGTACGAAGACACCTCGGGTATTCGTCCTGGCGAACCTGTGCTGAACACCGAAGAAACGCTGTCCGTCGCATTGGGCCCCGGCCTCCTGACCCAGATTTACGACGGAATTCAGCGCCCTCTTGCAACGCTCGAGGAAGTGATGGGTGTGTTCATCACCCGTGGTGTTGACGCAGATGCCTTTGACATGGAAAAGGTCTGGACCTTTGAGCCTCAGGTTGCGAAGGGCGACGATGTCGTGAGCGGTCAAGTGATTGGTCACGTCCAAGAAACCGAGACCATCATTCACAAGATCATGGTTCCACCCGGCAAAGGTGGTAAGGTGAAGTCCATTGAATCCGGTGACTTCAACGTCACACAAACCGTGTGTGTTCTCGACGATGGCACCGAACTCGCCATGATGCAGAAGTGGCCTGTTCGTACCCCCCGCCCCTACACGCAGAAGTACGCACCCGACACGCCTCTCGTGACAGGAATGCGCATTCTTGACTTCCTGTTCCCGCTTGCCAAGGGCGGTGCGGCTGGTATTCCTGGACCGTTCGGTTCAGGAAAAACGGTGACACAGCAATCCCTTGCCAAGTATTCCGACGCCCAGCTCGTGGTTTACATCGGATGCGGTGAGCGTGGAAACGAGATGACCGAAGTGTTGGACGAGTTCCCTCACTTGATCGACCCGAACACCGGAAAGCCGCTCATGAACCGTACGGTCATGATCGCCAACACCTCCAACATGCCTGTGGCTGCTCGTGAGGCTTCGGTGTACACAGGGATCACCATTGCAGAGTACTTCCGCGACATGGGGTACGACGTTGCCCTCATGGCTGACTCGACCTCTCGTTGGGCTGAGGCCATGCGTGAAATTTCATCCCGTTTGGAAGAAATGCCCGGTGAGGAGGGTTACCCTGCGTACCTTTCCTCTCGTATCGCAGAATTTTACGAACGAGCCGGCCGTGTTGAGACGCTCAATGGCGACGACGGCTCGGTCACGGTTATCGGTGCTGTGTCGCCGCCCGGTGGTGACATCTCCGAACCAGTGTCCCAAGGGACCCTCCGAATCGTGAAGGTGTTTTGGGGTCTTGACGCAGGTTTGGCACGACAACGTCACTTCCCTGCCATCAACTGGTTGAATTCCTATTCGCTCTACCCACAGAGTTTGGACCAATGGTTCCGCGACAACATCGCTCAGGACTTCCCCGAAATTCGAACCCAAATCAGCGGATTGCTTCAGGTTGAAGCCGAACTGCAAGAGATTGTACAGCTCGTCGGTTCCGACGCTCTGCCGGTGGACCAGCAATTGACGCTAGAAGTCGCTCGTATGATTCGTGAGTTCTTCCTTCAACAGAACGGCTTTGACCCCGTGGACGCTTACTGTGACATCAAGTTGCAATACGAGATGGCCAAAGCCATCCTTTCGTTCCAAGACGCTGCCAAGGCGGCTATGGCCGACGGTGCATTGCTCAACGATGTGGTCAACGTTCCCGCTCGCTCCAACTTGATGCGCGCTCGCTTCGAAGAAGGTTACATCGACCGCATTGAAGCCATGGTCAAGGAGATGAACGAACAAATTGGCAACGCTGTGGAGGCCAACTGAGGAGAGGATGAAGATGACAGGAAAAGAATACCGAACCATTACCGACGTCAAAGGCCCACTGGTCTTTTTGAACAAAACAGAGCCTGTTGCATTTGGTGAAATCGTGACCCTTCGCTTGGCGAACGGGGACATCAAAAACGGGCAAGTCCTCGACACCTCCGAAGATCTCGTCATTGTCCAGGTGTTTGAAGGAACGGCCAAAATCAACCGAGAAACCGGTGTGACCTTCATGGGCGATGTGTTCAAGCTGCCCGTGAGCACCGACCTTGTCGGACGTATTCTCGACGGTGCAGGACGCCCACGTGACGGTGGTCCGGAAATCGTCGCTGATGAAAAGGCTGACATCATCGGTGCGGCCATCAACCCGTACAGCCGACAATCTCCCCACGACTTCATTCAGACGGGAATTTCGGCCATTGACTGCTGTACCACCCTTGTTCGTGGACAAAAGTTGCCCATTTTCTCAGCATCGGGTTTGCCACACAACGATATCGCATTGCAAATCGCTCGCCAGGCCAAACTCAAGGACTCCGATGAGGAGTTTATTGTGGTGTTCTGCGCCATGGGTATCACCGCTGAAGAGTACAACTTCTTCCGTTCTGACTTGGAGCGAACCGGTGCGCTCGAAAACGCTGTGTTGTTCGTCAACCTTGCCGACGACCCAGCCGTTGAGCGAATCATCACCCCACGTCTCGCCCTGACGGCTGCCGAGTACCTTGCCTTCGAGAAAGATTACCACGTGCTCGTCATCTACACGGACATGACCAACTATTGTGACGCACTCCGTCAGATCGGTGCTGCTCGTGAAGAAGTGCCTGGTCGTCGTGGTTACCCCGGTTACATGTACACCGACTTGGCCATGCTCTACGAGCGTGCAGGTATCGTGAAGGGCAAGAAAGGGTCCATCACACAGTTCCCGATTTTGACCATGCCCGGTGACGATATCACTCACCCGATTCCGGATTTGTCCGGTTACATTACGGAAGGTCAAATCGTGATCAGCCGTGAGTTGCACCAACAAGGCATCTATCCGCCGATCAACGTGTTGCCATCGCTCTCTCGGCTCATGGGTTCGTGTATCGGTGAGAAAACCACCCGTGACGACCACAAGAAGGTCAGTGACCAGATGTACGCTGCCTATGCACAAGGCCGTGAATTGCGCGGTTTGGTGGCCATCGTCGGTGAAGACGCATTGAACGAACGTGACAAGCAACTCCTGGACTTCTCGGGTGTGTTTGAGGACAAGTTCCTTCGCCAATCTCGGGACGAAGACCGAACCATTGACGAAACGCTCAATCTCTGCTGGCAATTGATGGCGAGCATTGACACGAAGTACCTCGTTCGATTGGATGAGGAGCTCATCGCAAAGTACCACCCAGACAACCAAGCATGATGTGGAAGCGAAATACGACGACCAAGGAGGTGAGAAAGCATGGCATTGGACATCAAACCAACCCGAAGCGAACTCATCAAGTTGAAGGGTCGTATCAAGCAGACCAAGAACGGGTACAAGTTGCTGAAGATGAAGCGGGACGGTTTGTTTCACGAATTTCGAACCCTTCTTTCAGAAATGATTGAGGCAAAGCGGGATTTGACCGAAGCCTATCGTTTGGCGAAAACCCGCATCGATTTGGCCAACGCCATTGAAGGTGGTCTTGCTGTTCGCGCAGCAGCCATCGCCAACTCAGCCCATCCCGAAGTCGAAGTTGAGCGACGCAACATCATGGGTGTCGTCGTTCCCAGCGTCAGTGGAAGCAATCTCAAATCCACCTTTGCTGAGCGGGGTATTGGATTCATCGGCTCATCACCGTACATTGACGAAGCCAGCGATTCGTTCAGCGAATTGATTGAGAAAATCGTCAAGGCGTCGGAAATGGAAGCCACCCTCAAGCGATTGTTGGCGGAAATTGAAGCCACCAAACGCCGTGTGAACGCACTCGAGTTCAAGGTCATTCCCGAACTTGAAGAAGCCAAGGTCTTCATCCAATTGCGTTTGGAAGAAATGGAGCGAGAAGAGACCTTCCGCCTGAAGCGCTTCAAGAACAAGTGAAGTTGCTCGTTGAACCTCTGCAACGAGGGATTCATGGAGGATGGGTCGTACCAACACGGTAGGGGGAACGTGCGTGAGCGACGAATCACTTGACCAAACTCCCCTTCCTCACCACCGTCATGCTTGGTCGCAACATGATTTGTTGGCTTCAGCGCTTGCGCAATACGTGGAGGTTCACGGAGAAAACGGAGGCCGATGGCCAGCATGGTCCATCAGCCCGAAGTCAGACGATGTTCACGATGACCTGAAAGAACTCAACAGGCACTTGGATCGGCTTGGCTGGATGGCAAAACTCACCAGAAACGAAGGTTGGGTCATCACCGTTTTCCCGACACCCGAGCGCCAATTTCCTCGTTTCAACACCTTGCTGATCTTCTGGGGGCTTTCGGCATTAACGTTGACCCTCGCCGGTCATTTTTGGATGACGTCGAGCCGGCCCACGGAAGGATGGCTCCACACGTCCTCGCTGCTCGATGCCCTGCTGGGCTACACCCTCCCCATTCTCGGCGTTCTCATCGTCGCCTCCTTCGTTCAACAGCGTCTCGCCGCACGATACGGTGTGCGATGCGGCCATATTCTTCCGGTGCCGGATTTTACCATCGCCCTCTACGCCATTGGTTTGTTCCCCTCAAACTGGTTGTTTTGGCCTTTTGGCCTTCTCTTACTGCCAACACTCCCGAGGATGGACGCTCGCCCTTGGCCTGACCGTGCATCTTTGGGATTCACGGCTTTGGCCGTCCCCGTGGTGCTGAGCATCTTTGGAGCCGTCCTCTTTTTGTCGGGATTGAGGATGACCCCTGAATATCTGGCCTCTACGGTGATGCCGTTGTTCACCGAGCCGCCCGTGTTCCTCAGTTTACTTGCCCTTGAACTGGTTGGTGAGGATGCGTGGGTCCGCTTGATTTGGGCGCACCCGTGGGTTCACGCTGGGGGCATGTTGATGCTCTTCGCTTGGATCTCGATTCTTCCCATACCAACGTTCCCCGGTGGTCGTTTGTTGATTGCTCGAATGGGAATGTTGGAAGCGAGAAGCTCAAGCACACAGAGTTTGATCTTCGTTATCGTGCTGTTCTGTGCCTATGTCTTCGGCGTGTTCGAAGCGTTCTCACTGTGGTTCCTCGTGTTCGCCTTGTTGTTGCCGTTGTTGTTTTTCTTTGGAAACGATCTCCGTATACCGTTGATTCTCAACGAAACCACGGGCCTGCGCGAGGAGGACCACCGCCGCATGGGCATGTTGCTGTTGGTTGTCTTCGTGTTGATGTTGCCTGCATCCCAACCGGTTGTTCACGACGATGATTGGAATGCTGACCTCACCTTTGAGTTGCAAGCACCTGAGGTGGCCGTTCTCCAGGAAGACGGTTCTTGGCTTTCGAGAACGATGGTCAAAATCACCAATCCATCTTCCTTGCGTCAACCCTATGCCATTCACGCTTCGTTTGCATACGATGAGCACGATTGGAACGTGGAATGGGACTGTGATGGTGAGGACACACGTACGTTCAACGGAGAGGGATGCGGTGCTGACCTGTTGCCCCAGCGAACGGCGTTTTTCTGGCTGAACCTCACATGGGACGGCACCGTGCAGCCGACCATGGCAACGGGCACCTACATGCTGGAAATCAACGACGGCTACGAAACGGTTCCGTTCAGCGTTCGCCCCGCCCTCGAAGTGGTTCCCTCTCAGCGCTGGTACGACGACCTTGACGGCTCAACCGTTCTTCGTTGCGTTGACTTGCAAGGAGCACTGGTCAATTCCTCGTGGCTTTCCATTGAAATCGATGCAACGGGCCTCGAACACGTCCAGACCCCGCTTGTGCTGATGGACGGCTCTCAGGAACTCAAGGCTAACTACACCGATGTTCCCGACCGAGTCTGCCTTTCAGGACTCGACCCGTTGGTCTTCCAACCATCCATGGCCACGCTTCATCTCAACAACGACACCTTTACCCCACTTCTTCCCGAACGCAGGCCGGTCACAGCGTATGTTCCTGTAAGCGGGTGGACCATCACCTCGGATCCCGACTTCGGATGGGGGGCGTTGCTTGCAGAGGGAGGAATCCTTCTCGCCAACGAAGACCAATGTCCGTTGAACGCAAGCCTGAGCACACCCCCGCGACCGATGGACGGTGGAGCGTGGGTTTGGGACACAACCGTTCGTTCCTCGGGCTATCTCCCGCTGGTAGAGGCTGAACAGAACCTCACGCTTCTCATGGTTGATGGCACCAACGTTTCACTTTGCGACGATCTCTTTTCTCCGTACCCTCGTGTTGCCTTCGCTGTTGAGGAAGGGCCTGAATTGCTGATTTCCTGGATGGGGACCAGCACCCGGTTCTGGTCCACACCTTGGGCGATTGCATCAAACGGGACGCTGTTGAACACCGAAATGGCGACCTTCACCATCACCAATCCGAGCGATGAACCTGTGCCCTTCCGGCTGACCAGAGAAGGGAGTTTTGGTGACGAATGGCAGCACAATTGGAACGGCACCGACTTACCTTCGGGCGCCACTTCGTTTTCTCTCATCCCTCCCGAATCACCGCTGGCGACCATGTGGTTGAGCTTGGAGGCCGGAACGGTTGTGCTCCATCTTGCGAGTTACCAGTGAGGTGGAGTCATGAGGATCACCGTTCTCGGCGTCGGTTCGCTCGGCCGAGTGTTTGCTTCGTGCATGGCCTCAACGCCGCATGAGGTCCATCTGCATGTTCGGGGTGAACGGGGAGCTCAAGCCATCCTTGAGGGCCTCAGCGTGACGGGGCAGAGCATGGCTCCCGTTCCCGCAGACCGTTTTTTGTTCACGTGTGAAGAGTTGGATACGCCGTCAGAATTCAAAGCCCAGTCCGATATTGTCATCCTCGCATGCAAATCCTATGATGTTCCCTCGCTATCGAGGGCTGCTTCGTTCTTTTTGAAAACCGATGGAATTGCCTTCGCCGTCTCCAACGGCCTGGGCCATGCAGAAACGCTGAACGGTGTGCTTGGAACAAAACGGGTGGTTTCCTCCACGACGACGCACGGTGCCTTTACCCAACCGAATGGCGAAGTTGTCTGGGCCGGAAAAGGCAACTTGCGTCTTGCAAAAACTTCGCTGGGTCCTTCTGATGAAGCCTTTTCCTCGCTTTTGAAGGTCATGGCAGCCGCGGGGTTGTCTCCTCAACCTGAAGCGGACCCAGCCTCGATGGTCTGGGAGAAGGTGCTTCTCAACGTGAGCATCAACCCTATCGCAGCACTGGCTGGTTTGCGAAACGGTGAGTTGTTGGAACCCGGACTGTTCAGTTCATGCATGACGGTTTACAGAGAGGCGGCCAAGGTCGCCCAACTCGAACGAATTGAGATTCCAAACGAAGTTGAATTTGAACAACGCTTGCGAGTCGTTTTGGAGGCCACGGCGAACAACGAATGCAGCATGCTCCAAGACATCAAAGAAGGACGCTCGACGGAGATTGAGGCGCTGAACCAAGCGGTGGTCAACAAGGGAGAGGAGCACGGACTGTCGTTGCCTGTCAACCAATTGTTGGCCACGCTTATTCGGTCGTGTCGCCCTTGACCAAATCAACGTTGTAGTGCAGGCCTGCATTCGCCGTTTGTTCCAACGCGTTCCTGACCACCAAATGCCCAATTAACGCCAAATTCCGAAGTTCAATGATGGCTCTTGAGGGCAAGGATGCTTTCCAAATCCGGTCAATTTCTTCGTTGAGCAACATCAATCTCCGTTGTGCTCTTCGAAGCCGTTGGTTTGAGCGCACGATGCCCACTTCTTGCGACATGGTCGCCACAAGGCTGGTTCGATCATGAACGATGGGGGCGTGCTCGCGCAGAGAGTGCAGTCCTTCAGCTCGCCACGAGGGGTGGGTTCCTGTGTAGGTTTCGGGCGGTTGATCGATGAGGTGCTGTGCGACACGGTGTGCATACACGACGGCCTCGAGAAGGCTGTTTGATGCCAGCCGATTTGCCCCATGCATCCCGGTGCAGGCGACTTCTCCAATGGCGAACAGGTGTGGCATCGGTTCGTTGTTTTGTTGTTGGAACGCACGTCCGACACGGTCCACACGGATGCCGCCAACCATGTAATGAGCGGCGGGAACCACGGGTATGGGGTCGACGCCGAGGGTTAACCCTTCGGCTTTGAGCCGGCGAGCGATCGTTGGAAATTTCTCCTCGAGCGTCGCTTGATGAAGATGACTGGTCACCAAATGAACGTGACCTCTCCCGGTCGTTTTCAGTTGCTGGTCAATGGCTCTGGCCACGATATCGCGTGTGGCCATTGACCCTGCTGGCGTGTGCTTGAGCGTGAATGAATAGATGTCAGGTAGGGGGGCGTCCTGCCCGGTGCCCTTTACCTGCTTACAGGCTTGTTGCCATGCGGCCATCCCCTCATCGTCCAAGAGGACCGCACCCTCGCCACGGAGGGCTTCTGAAATCAGAAACGGGCGCTGCGCGTTGGTGGAAAGTGAGGTCGGATGAAATTGAATGAAGGCGAGATTATCAACGCATGCTCCCGTTCTATAGGCCATGGCTAAACCATCGCCTGTCGCAACACCAGGGTTGGTGGTTTGCTTCCAAAGGCGTCCAACCCCTCCCGTAGCGAGGATCACCGCATCCGCTTCGAGGGTGATGACCTGTTGCGTTTGCTGATCCAAACACCAGACGCCAGCAACGCCCTGAGAAGGGTCGCCATGATGCCGTTGAATGAGGTCGATGGCAAGGGTGTTCGGGCGCAGGAGAATCTGCGCATGTTGTTCTGCATAGGTTGAGAGCGCGCGTTCAATCTCACGCCCGGTGGCGTCTTTGGCATGCAGGATTCGTTTGGCAGAATGCCCGCCCTCACGGGCCATGGCATAGGTTCCGTCGTCTTTTTTCTGGAAGTTCACGCCGAGAGCAATCAAATCCTGTATTCGCTCTCCAGCCTCCTCGATGACGCTTCGAACCACGGCTTCGTCGCATTGACCGTCGCCCGAGAGAAGCGTGTCCTGAACGTGGGCCTCTTTCCCTTCTTCATTGGTCTTGTCAAGAATGGCAGCAATACCCCCCTGCGCCCAGTTGGTGGAGGAGTCTTTGGTCCGTTGTTTGGTGGCGACGGTAACGTCATGTCCCGCATCCGCAAGCCTTGACGCTGCGAAAAGGCCCGCAATGCCGCTTCCGATGATGACGATATGGGCCATAACCGCTCCCGTGTTGTCCTCACATCACCCCTTCTTGACGATAGTGGAGGGCAGGTTCCCGCTGCGTTGCTCAAAAGCACTATCAATCCCTTGCGGCTCGAAAGGATGAGGACCCCGCATGGTGCTTGGACTCTCTGTTCGGAAAATCATGACGCTGGTGGGCGCCGCCATGCTCCTTTTCGTGATTGCGAATGTCCAGTTTGGCGAGGTCGCACCCAGGGTCATTGACGGTGCTGACGGCTACAAACTTGATGCCATGCTGATGTTTGAACCGTCGTGCTCGCCGTCTTTGGTGGAACAAGAATTACGGGACAGCGGGACATCCTACTGTCTGGGTGAAGTTGGGCAGTGGTCCGGTGCAGACGTCCTCATGCTGATGGAAGGATTGTTCCTGTTTGTGTACGGTTTCGAACTTCCACAAAACAAAGCCTGGGCGAAACGGCTGCGGAAAGCTGGCTTCATTATGGGCAGTGTGCTTTGCGGTCTTGCTGTTTTCGATCGGTTGGGATGGTTGCCATCGTCTGCAAGTTCACAAGGGTTGGCCGACCTGTCGCCCGTTCCCGTTCAGCCGTGGGTAATTCAGATTCTGTTTGCAATTCTCGGGGCGTTGATGATTCGTGGACCGAAATACTGGGAGGCCGAAGCCGTGGTTCAAACAAGGGAGAAACTTGAACGCCGCCGGGAAAAAGCAGGCAGTTTCCGGCGTTCGTTTTTCCACAAGGAAGCCCATGACGACAAGCATTTGGGCCGTTCGGAAAGTTCCCGCTTTTTGAAGGCCGATCAGAACCTGGCCATGAGCAAACGAAGAAGCAAGTTGTTGGTTATGGCGACCTGCCCGTATTGCCAAGGTGCCGGATGTAAAAAATGCAACGACAACGGTGTGTTTTGAAGGGACTTCGGCGGTCGAAACATCCCCTTCAAAATCGTGGCACTGAACCCTCATTCTTCGTATGGTTTAAATCCTGTAACAGACGGGTGTTCAGAATGTGGTGGAGATTTGTTCCATCGCATGAGGGATAGGGATGTATCTAAAATCACTTGAAATGCTCAATTTCAAATCGTTCAAGGGCGAGGTGACGGTCCCCCTCGACCGTGGTTTTACAGCTATCACAGGTCCGAACGGGTCCGGGAAATCAAACTGTGGCGATGCCATTCAATTTGTTCTCGGCCCGAAGTCAAATCGGGTGATTCGCGCCCAAAACTCGACGGACCTCATCTTCAACGGCGGAAAGAATTCCAAACCAGCTCGAGATTGTTCGGTCACGCTGGTGTTCGCGAATCCTGTCATGGCCAACGGTCGCCGCCGTCTGCCGCTTGACAAAGAAGAAATTCGCATGTCTCGCCGAATTCGCCTCACATCTTCCAACAACCCCGTGACGACGTACATGTTGAATGGGGAAGACAGCAGCCAGAAGGTGTTTCATCGTCTGCTTGGCGCTGCGAATGCCCGGCCTGACGGCTACAACATCGTCTTGCAGGGCGACGTCACGAGCCTCGCAAAAATGACCGCAAATGAACGAAGAAAAGTCCTTGACAACGTGGCAGGCGTCACCTCCTACGACGATGAGATTCGCAAAGCGACCAAGCAAAAAGAGAAGGTTGAGAGCTATCTTGAGCGGATTGGCATGCTCGAGAAAGAGCAGCTCGAGCGTTTGTCAACCCTGGCCAAGGAACGGCATGTGGCCCAGAAAGCCAAAGAGGTCACGGATTCCATCACCTTGACAAACGCCTTGTTGCTCCAATCCCGTTATGCAACCATGAAGAACGAACTCCAATTTCACATCGAGCAACGGCAAAAATACCTCGACGACAGTCAACGACTGCTCGACGATCACAAAGTGACCGAGAAAACGCTGCTCGAACTTGACGATAAAATCGCTGAGTTGCAAGCAGAAATCAACAAACTCACCGGTGGTGAAACATCTGAACTTGGCCAAGCCATTCAAGCCCTCCAAGTCGCCATCGAGTTGAACTCCGATCGCATTGCTGACGCAGCGAAAGAAGAACAGGAAGAGGGTGTTGAATTTGACGCAGCCAACGCTCAACTCGAAGAAGCCACGGAGGAATTGAACACGTTCAAGTCAAACCTTGAGACGGCCAACGCCGCCTTGCAAGAGGCCCTCAACTCGCTTCAAGAAGCCCAGCAAGAAGAGGAACAGGTGCGGCTGGCGCTCGAATCAGCTGGTGAGCAGAACCAAGCCTTGAGTGAGGCCCTCACCAAGGCCGAAGAAAAGGTCGAGAGCGACCTCGCCAACAAAGCCCAAGCCCAATCCGATGTGGACCGCCTGGCCGTTGAGGCAGAACTCATCGGCAAGCAACTTGCGGATGCTCAGGAAGAACAAGAGCGCATTCGACTTTCGTTGGGTGAACTTGACCTACAAATCGAGGCCATGAACGACGAGGCTCCCGAATTTGACCGTGAAGCCCTTGCAAAGGCGCTGGTAGATGCTCAGCGAGCCGAGTCCCAATTGAGCGAGGACCGGAGTCGTGTTGAGGTCAAACTCCGAGAGGCTGAACGTTCGTTGAGCCTGGCGAAGGCAGAGATGGAGCAGAAGTCAGGTGCCAAGGGCCTTGCAGGTGGCGCAAGTGCAGTGATTGGGGCTCGTGACCGAGGTGAACTCGATGGCATCATCGGGACGATTGCCGAGTTGTGCGCTCCCAAGGATGCTACCCACGAGGTGGCTTTGGCCACCGCCATTGGGGCTGGAATGGCTTCCGTGGTCGTGGACACCGATGAGGATGCAGCCAAGGCGATTCGCTGGCTCGCAGAAAACCGAGCAGGTCGCGCAACGTTCCTGCCGCTCAACAAGCTCACGAACACACGACCGGCCGGGAAAGCCATGATGACGGCTCGAAAGGACGACGTCCTCGGTTTTGCTCATGAGATGATGGACTTCGACCCTCGCATTGACGGGGCGGTTCGGTTTGTTTTGCGAAACACGCTTGTTGTCGAAAACATGGCTACTGCTCGCCGATACATGGGCGGTGTTCGCTTCGTGACGCTACGTGGTGACGTTGTTGAGGCAGGTGGTGCCATGGTCGGAGGCGCTCAACGAAAGATGTCGATTTCCTTTGGCGGCCGGATTCAGGGCGCATCGGAGGTTGAGAAATACACGGCTCAAGTCCAGCAGTACATGCTCGCAGAGACCACGGTCAACGAGGCCTTGAGAGAGGCACGGCAAAATCAACAAACCATTCGCAACAAGATCAACGCCCTTGTCGATGATTCGCATGCTTCACAACTTCGTGAGTTGCAGGCCGAAAAGCGACAGGTCACCGCCTCGCACAAAAAGGCCTCAGATGTGGCTGGAGCCCTCGAAACCAAACTCGATGAAGTACGCCTTGAAGCACAGGATTCTTTGCGGGCCCTTGATGCAGCCGAACGGGTTTACCAGGTCTCTTTCGATGCAAAAGAAACCGCAAAACACGCCCTTGAAGCCGCCAGTCCCGAACACCTCCGAGACCGCATGCACGCTGCAAACTTGAAGCGGGTGACGGCCCAAGGCGAGCAAGAAAAAGCGGAAGAAACGATTGCGAACGGGGCGAACCATCAAGCCGTTCTGCAGCGACGGGTTGACGACATCGAGGCACGAATCCTTGCGCTGAAAGCCAACAAAGAGGCACGCATCGAGCGGGTTGATGAACTCGAGGCCACGTTGGCATCCGACCGTATGGAATTGAAAGCGAAAAAGGATGAACAGGCCGTTTATCTCGAAGAAAACCAAGGCTTGGAGGACGAACGGCAAGAACTCACCGACCAGCGAGCCACATTGCGAGTTCGCAACGAAGAGCGGCTTGCGCAATCCGAAAACCACCGCCGATTGGCTCACGAACTCGGTCGTACCATCGCAGAGAAAGAACAAGAGGTGCAGTTGATGGCTCAGGAACTCATCGACGCCAATCTCTCCCTGCACGACATGCCTGACAACCTCGAAAACGTGGGTGAACTGGAGCGTAAACTCCGCCGTCTTCAACGCAGGCTCGAAGACTTTGGCAACGTCAACATGATGGCCATTCAGCAATACGATGAATGCGAGGCTCGTCTCGATTTGATGAAGGACGAGTTTGCTACCCTCCAAACGCGACGCAAACATCTCATCGAGATCACGGAACAACTCGAAACGCAACGAAAAGAGCGGCTTCTCGATGTGTTGGAGAAGGTCAACGAGAATTTCAAGAAATCCTACAACGAACTCTCGGACGGTGGCCGGGGCGAATTGTTCCTTGAAAATCCCGATGAACCCTTCAAGGGAGGATTGGAACTTTGGGCGCAACCGCGAGGAAAGTCCTCCAAAGTCAGCCGTCAACAATTGTCCGGCGGCGAGCAATCCATGGCCGCACTTGCCCTCATTTTCGCCATCCAAGATTACGACCCGAGCCCGTTCTATTACTTCGACGAGGTGGACCAAAACCTGGATGCCTACAACGCCGAGAGAATCGCAAAAATGTGCCGTCAACGCAGCAAACGAGCGCAATTCATCATGGTCACGCTCCGCAAGGTGTCGTTGAAACTGGCCGACCACCACATCGGCATTACCCACGGCGGCGATGGTTGCAGCCGTCGCATCCTCGACTTTGACCGAGAACATGCCATCGCCCTCGGTGAGGCTGCCCTCAAAGAGGCTCAGAAAGACGCGGCCAAGAACGAATCCCGAATCATGGATGCGGTGGCTGCTGCTGAAGACATGCCTCAAGTGCCCGATGAATTGGATGTGCCTCGCAGTCTGGGAGGTCTGCTTCCACATCTCCAATCCTCTGAGGGTGAACTGGAGGCACCGAGCCTCGGGAACTTGATGGAACGAACGCAAGAAACGACGGAAGACATCAACGAACGTGCTGAAGTGGCTGCTCAAGTCATCGAAGCAGAAGTTGAGGGACCAACTGAGGCGGAATCAACCACGGTTGAACAAATGGACGAGTGAGGTGGAAGCGTGGCAGAAGAGCAAGGTGCTTTGGACCGATGGTTTCTGAAGCAGGAAATCATCGACGAGCTTCTCGCGCACGGTGAGGACCACATTGACGCTGAATTGTTTGGTCAGCGTATTGCGAACATTGCCGCAACAGAGGAAGCCGAACATCAGAGCCTCCACGACCCGTTTGACCGCTCGGTGGCTTTGGTCCTCTCGTTGGTCCGGGAAGAGGAATTCAACCCGTGGAACGTCGATTTGTCCACCTTTTTGACGGTCTTTTCAAAACGCGTGCAGGAAGAAGAAAACCTCGACCTGCCTGCATGTGGACGTCTCATACGACTCTCTTGGGAAGTGCTTCACCATCAGTCTGTTGTTTTGTTTGAGAAAATCCAGCCACCCGAACAAGAGGAAGAGTGGGGTGACGACCTCTCCTTTGGATGGGAGCAGGACTACGACGATGAGGCCTTTTTCTTCACGCAATCCGTCCTGGACGGCGCCGCAGATGATGTTCTACCGACGCTGTTTGACGAGCGTGTTCGACGAGATGAAGGTCGACCAGTCACGCTTGCCGAGTTGCTTTCTGCCTTCAAAGATGCAGCTGACGATGCTGAAAATCTCAAACAGCGTGAAATCAATCGCTTGGAGCATGAGCGTGAACTGAGCGAGTACCTCGACAACGTTGGTGGTCGAATGCACAACGAAGACCTTGAGGGCGACATCGAACGCTGTTGGAACGCGCTGAAGGAAACCTGTGCGGAACAGCGGTCATCCACAGTGCCCTTGATGGCGGTGATGGAGAAACTCAAACCCATGTTGATTTCCCTGTTTGGAAATGGGCTTGACGATGCAGACAGCGAGGCTTTCGTCGCTTCCTTCATCGCAGGATTGTTCCTTACGCATCGGCGTATGGCGAGTATTTCACAGGAAGGCGAGGCCGTCTCGAACATCATGATTGAAGATTTGTGGCCAGAAATCAACGTGTTCACGGATGTGTTGGACGCTGTTGAAGCGGTCATGGCCGAGGATGCAGAGGGGCTCGAAGGTGAGAGCACCGGTTCAGACCACAGGATGGAGGCGCTTGCTGAGCGAGCCCGACGAGCCGAAGAACGCGAAGCACGGCGTCAAGCGAAGCTTGAGGCAGAGGTTGCTGCTGCGGAGGTTTCCCAGCCTACCGAAACCCAGGATGGCCTGGGCGAACACGACTGGCTGGTGGAATGAGGAGGTGTGGTGATGTCGGAAACGCCTCTTGAAACGCTGATTGAAGCCACGCTCTTCAGTTCAGGTAAATCCATGTCCGTTCATGAACTGTCTGAAGCGCTGGGCTACGATGAGGACGAAATGCTCGATTGTCTTGGTTCTCTTCAGGCAACCCTACGCCGGCGCAAAGGAGGTGCTCTCCAGTTGGCTGAAGTTGGCGACCGGTGGGCCTTGGAAGTCAAACCGGCGATCGCTTCCCATCTCCCAAAGGAAACCAAGACAGACATGCCGCCGAAACTTCTCAAGGCTGCAGCCTTGATTGCCTACCACCAGCCCATGCCTCAATCGAGGTTGGTTGAACTTTTGGGGCAGAAAGCCTACGATTACGTCCGTGAACTTGCCCAGTTGGGCATGGTTGACCGACGCAAAGACGGCAACACTCGGCGGCTTGCAACGACGCGGCGCTTCTCGGAGGCCTTTGGTTGCCCACATACGGACCGCAAGAAGGTCAAAGCTTGGTTCCGTGAACAAGTGCAAGCCTCTGGCCTGCTCGATGAATTGGCAGCAAACGATGTGTTGCGTGATGAAGGGGCCGAAGGGGGGACCGTTCAGGCTTCACTCCCGCTACCTGAGGAAGAGTGAAGTCAGCCCTCTCGAAGCTCTTTGAGCCATTGCTCAACCAGCGTTTGTGAACGGTGGCCTTCAAAGGCTTGTAGACGGGATGCGAGAAGGTCAATTTCTCCACCAACAGCACCTGCGCTGACGGCCATGTTTTTGGCGTGCAATTTCATGTGACCTGCTTGAATGCCTTTGGTTGAAAGCGCTCTGAGCGCACCAAGGTTTTGGGCCAACCCCGCACAGAGCATGATTCCTGCAAGTTCCTGTGCAGTCTCAACACCGAGGATAGCAAGGTTGGCCTGTGCGGCTGGATGGACTTTGGAAGCACCTCCGACAATGCCTACGGCCATCGGGAGCTCCATGCTCCCGACGAGGTTGCCGTCGTCGTCTTGTTCCCAATGCGACATCGAGGTGTACTTGCCATGCTGCAGCGTGGGCCAAGCATGGCACCCTGCTTCAATCGCACGCCAATCCTGTCCACAGGCGAGCGCAATGCTGCTGATGGCGTTCATGATGCCTTTGTTGTGCGTTGTCGCCCTGTAGGGGTCCTCAACTGCAAACGTGTGTGCCTCGAGGATGCCTTTGATGGTCACAAGACCGTCCTCTCGGGTGCCATCAGAGGCCATTTCTTCGGGGGTAAAGGTGGCCTTTACCCTCGCCAAGCGATGGCCTGCCAGGTTGGAAAGAATGCGGAGGTGTGCTCTTCCTCCGGTCAATTCTTCGATGGTTGGAGCGACTCGCTCCACCATGGTGTTAACGGCATTGGCGCCCATAGCATCTCTGCAGTCTACCAGCAAGTGCATCACCAGCATCTCGCCAAGTTCCGTTGTGAGTCGACGAGTGAGGATGTCCTTGCATCCACCTCCAAGGGCAATCATTCTGGAGGGGACGTCGTTGCAGAAGGCCAACAATTCGTCCTTTGCTCCATCAATCGCTTTCATGGCGCGTTCCATGTCTTCGATCTCGAGGACTTGAAGTTGACCGATCATCACGGGGGGATCGTTGTTTGTAGAGAATCCTCCTTTGCTCAAGCAACGCTTTGCCATGTTGGATGCAGCGGCCACAACGCTTGATTCTTCGACGCAAAAGGGGATGAGGTAGTGTTTTCCATCAACGATGAAATTGGTCGCAACTCCCACGGGCAGGGACATGGTGCCGATGACATTCTCGATCATCCTGTCGGCGGCCTGTTCGTCCAATTCTCCGTAATGTGCGAGGGCTGCGATCTGGTCCGTACTCAAGCCAGCCGCCTCACTGACCAATCTCCGGCGTTCTTCAACCGTCATTTTGTACAGGCCAGAAATTCGACTGTTTTCCACAGGCATAACCTTCCCCTTGTGGAGGGGTGGCGTAGGCCTTCCTTGAACCAATCGCCCTTGTTGGAGGTGAAGGTTAACGGAAATTAACACCTTCTCTAACGCGTTAATTATGCGTTAAGCAGCCGTTAACTCCACATTAGAATCAATGGCGGCTTCCATTCTAACGGTTTGTAACAGGTCTTGAAGGCGGCGCAGTTGAATCAAACATCAAATACTTGAAGTCCGTTGGAAGTCTATGGTGAAAGAGACCCACGCTTTCGGCTTACCGTTGTTGGATGTGAATCCATTCTCAAGTCGCCCGCTTGAATCAGGGGACGCCACAAAACTGGTGGGCAGAAAAGATCAGTTCGCACTGCTAAGGAGCTATTTGCGACTTGGGACTGCTCGCCGTGTCATGCTCACAGGTCCGTTGGGCTCGGGGAGAACATCGCTTGTTCGCTGCCTCAAACCCTATGCTGGAGCCTACATTTCCATCGATCACCTCCCAGCCAGCGCTCCAGCCCAGGCGATGTTGGAGATGTGCTACGAGCAACTCATTGGAGGGGAGCCGCCTCTTGGGAGAAACGAGTTGGTGAACCGCCTCGTAACGGAAATGTATGGCTACTCCGACAAACTTCCGCTCGTGGTTATCGACGTGCCTGCCAGTGACCTTTCTGTGGTTGAAGTTGCCCTTAGAGATGCCCATTCATCTCTTGAGCGCTTGAAAGCCCTGGTGGTGCTTGTATGCGATGTCAAAGAACGTCATCAACTGCCTGCTACCGTCGTCAACGGGTTTGAACCCTTCAAACTTCGTCCATTTTCTGCCCCGGACGTGTTGGAACTGGTCGAGCAGCGCTTGCGAGAGGTTGGTGTCATCGAGAGCCAATTTACACTTCATGATGCCAACACCATCCTCGATGCTTGCGATGGTTATCCTGCGTCCGTTATCGCCATGCTTCGTGACGCCGTCGATACCCTGCGGATGCAACAGTCCAATGCCTCGTACCAGCCGTATTTCGACTCGAGCGCCAAACCCCAGCCGAGGGAAGAACCCCACCAACTTGGGTCACTGATGACTCCGGTTTTGGATGAAGTCTCTTCTGAAGGAACGGATGACCTCCTTCCTTTGTCCGACCGTGTTGAGGATGAATCCGAAATCATCGATGCTTCGATTCCATGGGACCAACGTGACGAGGATGGTTTGGCGGTTGATGGCGATGACGAGGAGGAATTGTCTCCAATGTCGCTGTTCGATTTGGATATCGGTGCCTTGGATGAAGCGCAATCAAACGATGAGCCGCTTCAGCCGCCTCCTTTTCCATCCTCCATCATCGATGCTTCCGACCCATCCCTGTCCCGTTCCTTCCCCACCAGTGGCCCATTTGGCCGTCTTGCTGACCGAAACAAGGACTTCCTTGGTGTGAAGGATCAATTCAGGGCTGAGGCAAAAAACCGGCAAGGTACGTTGCAGGAAGCCTCTGCCTCGTCCCAACTCTGGGTCGATGAAGCCAGTCTCCCTAAAGCAGCTCCAGAACCCGTTTCAGAAGATGAGTCGGCAGCGTTGATTCATGATGAGATTGGTTTGCCTGAACCAATTCACGAGGAGATGCCCGCCATTGAGGAACCACTTTTTGATGCGCCAGAAAGCACGCCATCTCCATCTCTCGAGGCGCCAACACCTCCACACCAAGCCGTTGATCATGAACAAACGATGCAACTCTTGGAAGCTCTGCTCACGACCATGGGGCCTTCTTCAAAAGGCGTCTCGCCCGTTCACGAGCGATTGATGGCTTTTTTCGAGGCGAGAGCGCAAAGCAAAGTTGGGCCAAAGGAAATCTTCCCCCTTGACAAGCATCTGCTTGGCTCCTTGAATTCGGTGGAAGCCTATGTTGTGGGCGTTGCGAACGACCGGCCCTTCTCGCCTTCCGACCGCGTTATGCTCCAGCATCTCAAGGTCAAACGCGCCCGGCTTTCTCAAATCAGCAATCGCCTCTTGAAACACGGCATTCTACAGGTGCGGCAATCCGGTCGTTCTCGTAATTATTCACTCACTCAAACGGCTCGTGCCCAACTGGTTGCATGGGGAGCCTTGGATGGAGGTGGTCTTTGATGACCTGGAACATCGCTTGGTCTTGGCAAGCAAAGGCTCGGATTGCCACCATCGCTGCTGCCGAAGGTGGTGTGCTTGTAAGCGCCGGATTGGAAATGATTCTCCTCGAAGCCGATGGTGGCGTTCGCTGGGAGGTTGAAGTTCCGTTCAAAGTTCATGCCGCTCAGGTCGTACAAGGGACCATCGGCGTCCTCGCCGCCCACGGTTTCTACTTGATGAACTCGTCCGACGGCTCGTTGATGAACGAAGGCAGGAGTACGCCGGGTGGATTCAGCGACCTTTCCGTACGACCCGGCGGAGGTTGGGCCCTTGCAGGCCGCGCCGGCCAAATTCACCTGTTTTCTCAGGAAGGCAGGGGCATTCGTCGCGTTGAGAGCGGACCGGTAAGGCGTTTGGTCGGCTGGTTGGACCGCGAGCATCTCCTTTGGCAGGACCCATCGGGTGTGCTTTGGTGTGGCCGATTAACGGGGGATGATAAGAAACGCAGCATTGAGGACCGGTCCTGGAGTTGGTGCTCGACGCTCAAGGACGGCAGGCTCCTCCTCCAGAGCGGCGACGGCGGCTTATGGGAAGGGGTGCCCCATCCTTTTGGTTGGGACAGTCTTGAGCGAATAGAAAGCGACTCGCTCGAGCCAATGAACGCTGTACGCAGCGGAGATGGTTGGTGGGTTCTGGGCATCGAAGGCCATCTTGTTTCCATGACCAATCCCCGGTTGAACGATGAAGAGGAGCCACCGTTGACACAACGCATGAACCTCGGAGATCTTCTCGTTCTTTGCACGCCCGACGCCATGGCAACCGCCGATCGAAGCGGTTTGGTGCGACGCTGGACAGCACCCCATCTTGCCGAGGCAGAGCGTGAGGGTCGTTACAAGGCCGTTGCAGAAGCGGCCATGGCAAGGAGCTGGGAAGAGCGTCGTCAAATGTTCCTGCGGGCACAGGAAGCCGAAGACCTCGGCAAACTTTCACTGGCCATCGAACTTTACGAAGCCCTCGGGCGAACCGAGGACGCACGTCGTCTTTTACGTCGTCAAAAGGAGGGAGGGGAGTGACCAGCGAACACGAGGTCGTCACCACGCAGCGTGTTGAAAAGTACCTTGACATCACCAAACGAGCCAGAGCCAAGGCAACATCGCTGGTCGAGGAGGGCAGCGATGAACAGCGCCATCTTGCGATCATGTTGCGCATGGCCGATGATTATGCATCTGATGCTCGGCACTTCCTTGAAACTGGTGATTTGGTTCGGGCATTTGGTGCCATCAATTACGCCCATGCTTGGATTGATGCCGGTGTCAAAATAGGTTGGCTTGACGGCCACGGTGACGACGTCTTGTTTACGCTTCCTTAGCCGTTCTATAGCGAATCTATCAGGTAGAGGTGGTTGTTTTGACGAACTTCAACCACGGGCAGATTGGCTTCAAACAGGCGATGTTTGAGGGCGGTATCTACCGTCAAGGTCGCCCAACCGTGTTCGGACGCAAGTGACCAAATGGCATCGTCGGTGTGCACGCCCTCTTCGGTCGTTATCACCGAGGATTTTTGCTGCAGCATGGCAAGCAGGAGCGGTTTTGCTCGTGGTCGCTCATGCCGAAGTTGCGACAATTCCTCTTCAACCGCCGACAACAACATCCATTCACACGGACCGAACAGCGCTTCGAGTTCTCGTTCAACGTTGAGTTGGGCATCCATACAGGCGACCCAGCCGCAAGCGTCGATGAGCACGCGCTGCATCGCCCTTCCTCACTCGATGGTACCGTAGCCGATCAGTCTCCATCGAGAACCAATGCGTCGTGAGAGCGAAATGCGTTGCCCTTTGTCGGCACAGATCGGCAGTCTCAAATCAAGGTCCGTTCGGGTTTTTTCTGCATTTTTCGTCACGCCGACGGAGGTGGCAGTCGCCACGTTGAGCATCAACATCTCGTTGTTGCGGAGTGGTTGGATTTTTTCCGGTGATTCACCATCGCCGGCAACCATGTGGGTCATCAAATTAACACTGATGGAGACACTTGCATGGACCTCTGGGAGGTCTCCCTTTCGTGCCACCACTTGGCCGGAGAGGTTGTCTGAGGTGGTGATGGAAGGATCGAGGAACGTGGCCATACCGCAAAGACCACCAGCGTGCATGGTTTTCAAGTTCAATCCGCCGCCTTGCATGCTGCTAACGACGGCTTCAATCGGCTCCCAAGTGGCTTTGTTCCCTTTCTCAATTTTTCTTCCCGGCCCGATAACGATGGCATCGCCTTCCGAAAACTCACCTTCAACGATGCTGCCTCCGATGACACCCCCTCGCAGTTTCGAAGGGCGTGTGCCGGGGCGGTTGATGTCGAAGGAACGGGCAACGTGCATGATGGAGCGCTTGTCCTTTGAGCGGTCTGGCGTGGGGATGGTGGCCTCAATGGCTTCAATCAACACATCAAGGTTCACGTCGTGGTGAGCCGAGACTGGAATGATAGGAGCGTTTTCAGCAATCGTTCCTTTGAGGAAGGCTTTGATCTCTTGATGCGACGCCAATGCACGCTCCTTTGATACGAGATCGATTTTGTTTTGCACGATGACAATGTTTTGAATGCCAGCAATCTCGAGGGCCATCAGGTGTTCGCGTGTCTGAGGTTGCGGACAGGTTTCGTTGGCTGCCACCATCAACATCGCTCCATCCATGATCGAAGCGCCCGTGATCATGATGGCCATGAGCGTCTCGTGACCGGGGGCGTCAACAAAGGAAACCACTCGCTTCAGTTCTTTTTCGTGGTCATCGCCACCGTCAGGTCGCTTGCCTGTTGCATAGAATTGGCCGTTGTCGTCCTGGTAAAACGCCGTGTCGGCGTACCCGAGCTTGATCGAAATACCGCGCTTTCGTTCTTCGGAGTGCGTGTCGGTCCAAACGCCCGAGAGCGCTTGCGTTAACGTGGTCTTTCCGTGGTCGACATGGCCAACAAGGCCGATGTTCACTTCGGGTTGGGCGGGAAGCTTTCGTGCCATGCTCCCTCTCCCTTGTCCTACGAATGCCCTCTCGGGTTCACTCCGATGCTTCCTCAGCCTCTGCTGCGAGGATGGTGTCAAGCGACTTCTTTCCAGCCTCAACGACTCGGAGGTTGATTTGTCGCGTGTCCTGTGTGATCGTGTTGCCGCGGAAATTTCGGCGCTTTCGAAGCCCGTCGGGCTTGTAGCGGAAGCGCTTCTTGCCACCGCCCTTTTCCTTGTGAACGACCACTTGGCCCTTGTATCCCGTTGATTGGGTCACGAGGATGGATTGTCGGTTGCCGCCCTCAAGGTCACGACGCATGGGTGTGCCCGTTTTGTCGGAGCCACCGGTGATTTCGAGTTTGTATCCAGAAAGGGTCTTGTCGCCCTCGCCAACGAACAATCCGTCCACCACATCGCCAATGCGCTTTCCAAGCATCTGTGCGTGGTTGTTTCCAGTGATTTTGAGGGCGTACGACTTGCCGCCATTCTTCGGGTCGGTATCGTTGACCACTGCGATGAATTCTGCCATGTGAGCACCTCTCGGGATTTGTCCGACTGATGACCCGTATTTAGCCCCATCGTCTGCAACGGAGGCTGAATCATCGGCGTAAACGCTTTGGGAGAAGCAATTCAAGTCGGTTTGCAAGGTCGGCTGGGAGGAAGTGTGGCATGCTCAAATGGGTCGTTCGCCCTCGCCCTCCGGGCACCGTAGCAACCCTCGTCGAGATGATGCCTTCTTGCTCGATGTGTTTTGCGTATTTCCACAGCGTGGTGTGGCTTTTCGGCTTTTGTTCGTATTCTTCACAGACCACGGCATAGAGTTGTTCAACATCCCCCATGGTCATCGAATCTTGCGTGCGCAATCTTCGGCACATGGCCAAGAGCACCAACATGCCCTGCGGTGCCAAATCATCAACGATTTCAAGACGATTTGACGTATCGCTGGCCAATTGCTCGTTGACTGCATGGAGGTCCTCTACGGTGATGATCTGCTCGGTATGACCGTCCTGTCGGAATTCTGCCCGTTCTGCCGCACTGCTGAGGTACTCAATGACGCGACGAGCATCGCCGCTATCGCCAGCCCGTTCGGCCACCAACCGAATCAAACCCTCATTCCACGTGCCCGGGACAAGGGCCATTTCGGCTCGTTGGCGTGCGATGGCCTCAAGCCCATCAACGGTATACGAAGGTACGCGAACGTGGTTGGATTGTCCAAACTTTGAGAGCACAGCGGTCTCCAGAACGTCAAGCACCTGCTCTTGGCTGATGAGGATGAGGGAAACGGTTCCCGAACCTTCCTGATCTTCGTCGATACGAAGCAGTTGGTAGAGCAACTCATCGCCCGAACGTCGGAGCATGTGATCCACTTCATCCAACACCACGATCAAATGGGTTGAGGTCCGACGCAGCATTTTTCGCAAACTCAGCAACAATTCGCCCATCGAGAGGCCACGGTCAGGGTGGCCCGGGTCAAACTGGTGCAAAATGCGCTGTGCAACACGCATGCTCGTTGAGGCATTGCGACAATTGACATGAGCAACCGTGATTTCTCGTTTTCCCGAAAGGTGGCGTTGAAGATCGCGACAGAAGGTTTTGGCAAGCACCGTTTTGCCGCTTCCAACCGGTCCGGTGATGACCGCTCTGGCCGCTCCTTCGGGTGAGCCAACGGTGGTGAACTTGGACGCCAAGGCCGTTTGGATGTCTTCTCGACCCACCAGTTCTTCTGGCACATGGTCAAAATCCAGCATCTCTGGATGGGCGATGATGAGCCCAGCGCCGATGCGGTCCAAGTATCCCGTCATATCAAGGGAATGCTGATGTCAACCGTTCTAAAAGATGTGGTTGTTCAAACGGACCTCAACGCTTGTTTTGACAGGCTCAACTCCACGACTCAGGGGATCTCATCGAACTGATATCCGGTTTCCCATTGTTTCTCTCCGAGCGCCACTTCAAGTTCAAACGGCGTGATCAGTGGCTTGCGGTATTTGACGGCGTCATCGATGGCGATTCGGGGGCAAGCGGTGTTGACAAAGGCGTCCACGGGGTAAAAGTCAATCAGTTCTGGACCAACGTGCTCCAGGGCGAGGAGGTACCCTTTCTTGCCGTGCTGAGCCAGCATGCGCTTCATGCGAAGGGCGAGCGTGCGCCGCATCTGGCCGGGCTTTTCACCGATGAGGATGCCAAAGGATTGGGCGTCTTGAACGCTCATGATGAGGCCAAAGCGTTGGCGCAAGATGCGCTCAATGCGCTCCAGTGACATCTCTTCGGCCTCACCCGTGTACGGGTCGAGCATGGCCAGGGGTTTGCCCGTGTGCAACACCAGGCCAATCGGATGAAAATCACCGCTTCCGAGGAACAAGTAGTGTCCTATAGAAGGGTCGTCTCCGGAGTAATTGCATCCCAAAACTTGTCCGGGGAAGGAGAGACGAGCTCCGCCGATGGGAATGGTGACGTCAAAGCCTGCTTTCTCCAACCTGTCGTGGAAGTCTGGCAGGAGATGAAGGTGCTGAATTGAACCAACCAGGCCCAGTTTTGTATCGGTGAGGGGCGCCAATCGTCCCACGGCATCCATGAATTTCTCTTGGGCCTCTTCTTCGGTCAGTTCATCGGTTTGACCTTGTTCAGCGAGCCTTGCTTGCGCCATGGCACGGTGCTGTTCGAGCCACGGCAGGACGGGACTGAGTTCAGGGTCGCCGTCATAGGTGACGTTGATGAATTGGGTTGGCATACCGGAATCGATGTTCATTTGAGAATGGCCCATGTGGGCGACCAACTCCACCCCCATCAACTGCATCTTGTCGTGGACGAGGTCGCAAGCACCGTAGCATGGGTCAGCAGCGAGAACGACCTGAGCGCTGGTTTCGGTTTCGATGGTGTCCATCATCTCGAGGGCCTGCATCTTCAGACCCTCCGGAACCTGCAGCGCAATCAATCGGTTGTCGTTGGCGCGAATCCGCTCCATCAACTCGTCCAATTCGAAATCATGACGGTCCAGATCCATACTCTGCCTCACCTCATCGGCAGCGCCACTCCCTCATCAAGGCACCCATTGCGGCTCAGTCGAGAAGAACCACTTTGTCGCCGTCCATTTCCAGGCGAACGAGGGATTGAATGTTGATGTCGGGATAACGCTGCTGCAGCCTTCGCAGACCCGCCCCTTTCTCGACCACGGCGATGATGTCCGTAACGTCTGCACCGGCCCTGCGAACGCCTTCAACAACGGCTTCCAGTGTTCCACCGGTTGAAAGGACATCGTCGAGAATGGCAATGCGTTCGCCTTGGTTGAGGTTGTTGAGGTACATCGCTCCCTTTGAGTAGCCGGTGGACTGGTCGATTTCCACCTCTCCCTCGAGGCCGTAGGATCGTTTTCGTGCGATCACCAGTGGAATGCCGGTGGCCATGCTCAGTGGAGCGGTCAGCGGCAGTCCCATGGCTTCGATGCCGAGCAGCAGGTCAATTTCTTTCCAATCGACCCTGTCCACAACAAGTTCGGTGATGGCCGATAGCACATCGGGATGCATGCGTGGAACGCCGTCGGTGATGGGGTGGATGAAGTAAGGGTAATCGCCTTTCCAAATGACTGGAGCAGCCTTGAGGCTCTCACGAAGTTGCTGCATGGCGTCGCTCATGGAGCGTGGAGCAGGTTTGGCTTAATCATCCTTGAGGGGCCAGCGAATGGGGATTCGCCTCAAAGTTCTGCGAGGTACTCAACGTATTCGTCGTGTTCCATCAGGTTCTCGAGAAGTTGCTTGTCTTCGGGATTGATTTGCAACTCGTGCGGTTCGAGAAGAATCACCCATCCGTCGTTGTAGGCGGAATCGTTCACGAGGTCGGGGTTGATCTCAACTTCACCGTTGACATCGGAGATCACGCCGGAGAACGGAGAGGAAAGGGAGACCTTTTCGTCGGCGCTCCAAAGGGAAAACAAGCTGCCCCCCTCATCCACTTCGGTTTCTGCCTGTGGCAAAATCACGCGAAGGATGTCGCCGATTTCGACGCGCATGAATTCACTCACGCCCACCATCAATTTCTGGTCTTTTTGCTGAAACCACAAGTGGTCCATGGAGTATTTTCGGTCCTGTGCGATTACAAATTCAACGATTTCGTCATCCATCATCTCTCCTCCTGTTCGCGCCTTCCACAGGTGGTATATGAAGACTGAGGAAGAAAGTGTTTTTTTCACCCAACCAACGGGTTAAGAAACTGTGCTTGTTGGGAGGGTCGGTGAGCGTATGAATTTTGGCGAAACCGACGAACAGCAAATGATTCGTGAATTGGTAAGGGACTTTGCAGAAACGGTTCTTGCACCCACGGTAGAACACCGGGACCAAAACCAACTGCCGCCCGCAGAAGAATGGGAGGCCTTTCTCGAATACGGTCTGCACGGCATCACCATTCCCGAAGCCTACGGGGGCTCACCTATCGACGATGTCTCCGAGGCCATCATCATCGAAGAACTCGCGCGGGTCGATCCTTCCTTTGCCGTGATGTACTGTGTTCATGTCGGCCTTTGCTCCATGACCATCGCCCTTCACGGGGACGAACACCAGAAGTCAACGTTTCTTCCCCGCCTTGCAGCAGGCGAAGTTGGTGCATACTCACTTTCTGAAGCTGGCGCTGGGACCGATGCCGCTGCCATGGCCTGTAAGGCAAAACTTTCCGAAGATGGAACGCACTATGTTCTCAACGGTGAGAAGATGTGGGTCACCAACGGCGCCCAGGCGAAGATCATCGTTCTGTTTGCAAAAGACGTGGACCACCCCGATTACGGCACAAAGAAGCACGGGGGAACGACGGCTTTCATCGTCGATGCAGACTACGAAGGGTTTTCTGTCGGAAAGAAAGAAGACAAACTCGGTATTCGTTCCTCGGACACGTGCACCTTGGTTTTGAACAACTGCAAAGTGCCCATTGAAAACGCCATCAAAGGGGTAGGCAACGGCTTCCCGATCGCCATGAACGCCTTGGACAACAGCCGCATCGGCATTGCTGCTCAAGCCTTGGGCATTGCGCAGGGCGCTTACGAGTCTGCGCTCAAGTACGCCCACGAGCGAGAAGCCTTTGGCAAACCCATTGCTTACCACCAAATGATCATGGCGTACCTCGCCGACATGGCCACACAAATTGAGGCGGCCCGCTTGCTGGTCTACAAAGCAGCGTGGACCAAAGAACAGCACTACCATGCCGATGGCCCACGGCACTCGAAAGAAGCCAGCATGGCCAAGCTGTTTGCAGGCGACACGGCAATGTGGGTTTCCGAGAGGGCCATCCAAGTTCTCGGCGGCTACGGCTACACCAAGGAATTCCCCGTGGAACGCTTCTTCCGTGATGCAAAAATCACGCAGATTTACGAAGGAACCCAGGAAGTTCAGCGGATTGTGATTGCTCGAGCCCTCAAGTGATCACACTTCTCGACACACCAACTGGCGGAGTGCAAGGGACCACTGGTGGGGTGCAACAGCCGCTTCGAGAACGCTGTTGTCGTCGAACTCTCGCTCGTCAGCGAGCATCATCAATTCAAACCGGGTTCCTTCTTCGCTCAAGCAGGTCAGGGTGGAACCGTTCCTGTAGGGCCCTTCACCCAACAACGTTCGGGCAGAGGAAAGAACCGTGCATCGCACGTGATGATGCCCTTCCTGTTCGATGATGTGTTGCGTCTCGCTGCGGAGACGGGCACCGTGCAGTGTGTCAACCAGTGTTTGAAATCCAGTGGTGGACGGGGGTGGCATCGGCTCGGATTCTTCATCCACCTCGTCTTCTTCAAGTTCAATTTCGGGTGATTCCTCTGGCTCGGGCAGGGCTTCCACTTGGAAGACGCCTTCGTCCAATCGAACGCCCAGGTGCAAGAGCTCAATACGGTATTCTCCTGCTTCATCCGCTTCAAGAATGAACTCATCGAGCACGGGTGCATCCATGTCCGCTTGCGCGGTGGTGAACGACTCGGACGTTCCCTTTTCCATGTTCGCTACCCGGATTTCATAGGCGTCGACGGGTTCGTTAAACGACGCAGTGATGGTGATGCTTTGGCCGGAGATTGCGTGAAGCGGGTCAATGAGCATTGAGCCGGTAATGATCACGGGAACTGCGAACATTTCGTCTGGAACTTCAAGTCCGCTCGCTGCGAGGAAAGCCATCCAATCGCTGATGGGAATGCCACGATTGACATCTGCCTTCACGAAGGAAAACACCAGTTCTACCACCCATTCAGGAGGCCGTTCACCGGTCATTTTTCCAAGCAATTCGGCAAATTCATCGCCCGAAATAACACCGTTCTTGTCCGCATCAAGGTCTTGTGTCAGTTTTACGGGAGACATGGACGAGCTCGAGAGCCAGTTTTTGAAATTCGAGTGCAGCAACCTTGCCATCGTGTTGCTTTCGCTCATGCTGTCGATGCGCTTGCTGATCTCGGAAACATTCGAGTCGAACACCTCTTTTTCTGGCAGCAGAATCTCGACCATGCCGTGTCCAAGGAGTCTTGTGTCATCAATTTGATGCCGTCACATCAGGGAAAGGTGAGTCTCGGCCATGACTCATGTTCGCCATGCTCAAACGCCAGGCGACTCAAGACGGATTCCATTTCGTTCGTGGTGGTAAGGTCTTGTTCAATTTGGAGACGGTGCAGCCATTGTTTTAACCGGCCGAGGCGTATTCCCTGCGCAATGCCCGTTCGTTGCATCAACCAATGGCCGTCGACCAGACAATGCTCTGGTGATTTTCGGCTCGGGAGGTTTGACCACGCAACCTGTACTTGCTGGGCGGAGGGTGTTGAGTTTGTCCCGCCAATTTGCACCTTTTCAAGGACCGTTCGCACCGCTAAATGCGCTCTTGCCTCTGCGCCAAGGATGTGGTCGAAGACCCGCAATGACGGGGTATCCGTCGAGGGGAGGTGCTGTAAAGACTCGTGGAATACAGCCGCCTTCCTTTGGAAGTCTTTGGAAGTACGAAGGTGTTGCATTTGTTGAATCAGTGTTTTCGTTGGCCGTTCAAACATCAACACTGCAAAGGATTGCTCTGCGGTTAAGGCGGCAAGGGACACGTCGTCCAAGGCATGGAACACGGCGTCATCAATGCCGGTGCATGACGGAAGGATGGTTTCGAAAACGCCGTCCGCTTTCATTCTCTCAAGCACTGCACCGGTGTGTTTGTTGGCCAGTATTTTGCGGAGTTCGACCCAAATGCGCTCGATGGCAACAACCTTCAAGCGAGAAGCCAATCGCTTAACGGCGTCGTGAAGGGATGCTTCCATTGTCCAAACACCTTCGTCATCCCGACTGAGGAAACGGTAGGCTCTCAGCATGCGTAACGCATCTTCACGACAGCGCTCTTCAGCCAGGCCAACTGCCCTTACCGTACGTCCCTTCAGGTCTTTCAACCCGTGGAACGGGTCGTAGAAAAGGCCCCTCAAAGGATCGATGGCCATGCTGTTGAAGGTGAAATCTCTTCGGCTCAAGTCCTCTCGGAGCGATTGCCCCCAAGCGACATGGTCCGGTCTTCTACCGTCCCTATACAGCGATTCTGTGCGGAGTGTGGTGACCTCGTATTGGTGATCGCCAGCCTTGACCGTGACGGTACCGAATTCTACGCCGGTAGCGATGGCGTTCTCGCCGAAGAGGCGAAGAGTTTCTTGAGGTTCGCACGTGGTGGCGAGATCGATATCGGGAACGTTTGCTGTCTGGTCCAACCAGGCGTCCCGAACGGCACCTCCGACCAACCAAACGCCGTGCCCGTGGCTGGCCAGCGTCGTGATGATGTCCATGAGTGGAGGGGCAAGCGATGCAACCCACCGATGCATCTGAGGAGGCAGAGGCTCACCTTCGATATCGGCCTCGATACCCAAGAACGGTTTACCTTCGCTTTCCATTTGGGCGGCCTCTGGTGGTTTGCAGGGCTAGGTGTGAAAAAGCATTATGGGACAATGATGCTTCGAAACAGCATGGAGTGGACCGAGGACGACGTGACCCTGGTTCCGCTTGATTGGCTCAAACCGCACGAGGAGATCAAGGAGCGAAATCGGGACAAACTCCTCGAGATGACCAAGCGGTGGGGAGGCTACACGAAACCGCTCATTGTGGACAGCAAGACGGGGTCCATCCTCGATGGTCATCACCGCCATTCCATCGCTCGCCTGCTCGGGTTGAAGCGAGTGCCTGCCATTTGCGTGAATTATCTGAGCGATGAACGCATCCACGTTGACGTTTGGCCCAACTGCGGGCGAACATCGCTTACGAAACACGACGTGATTGAGAAGAGTCTCTCAGACTCCCTCTTCCCTCCGAAAACGAGTAAACACACGATCGCTGAGGACACGCCACCCATTTTCGTTCCACTGGAACGGCTTCGAGAGTTGCCATCGTTCACGGGTCCTGACGCGTCATGATCCAGTCTTTCCAATGTTGGTTTCCACGGCCTGAAAGCCTGACACCGTGTTGAGGGGATGCAACGACTTCAACGTCAACCGTGTTGAGAATGCCCTCATGAGCAACCTCAAGTTGGATTTGCTGCCCGGTTTTTCCTGAAATGAGTTTTGCAAGGTGCTGTGATGATTTCAACCGAACACCGTCGACGGCCAGCAGTTCATCGCCGACCTGCAAGTGCATTCGGAGCGGGGAGCCGGCGTGGAAGGTCGAAATCTGAATCGTTCCTCCTTGGTCACGAAGGTTGACGCCCAGCCATCCATGGCCCTCAGTGTCTTTGGCATGAGGGTCCAACCGCAGGCGGAAGTAGGACAGGGCCTTCTTGATGTTGGGCAGTGCCCTGCCCTTGACAAGGCGGTCCAGGAAGGGGCCCATGCTGGAGCCTCCGGGGCACGCTTTCAGGGCATCCCGAATGTCTCGATAGTCAACGCCATGGGATTCCGCTTCATCCGAATGCAGGGCGAAGCGACGCACCACTTCTGCCATGAGATCACATGCGCCAAACACCCCTTTGTTTCGCCGACGCAATTCAACATCGAGACAGAGCATGGCCAATTCGCCTTCGAGATAGTAGGAAATTTGACTTTCTCTTGTGTAAGGGCCGCTTCTATAGAGATGTATCCACGCATCGTGACTTGATTCAGCCAAGGATTCTCGGTGCATGCCATTTCCTTGGGTATGGCGCTTCATTTTGCGTTCAAAGTCCAATCGCCAGTCTTTTTCGGTCCATGCTCCCGAGCGCACACACATCATGTCACCGAGCCACGAGGTGCCTCCTTCGAACCACCACAACAAATCCGTATGCGTTTCTGATTGAAGATCGTAATCAAGGAAGCACTTGGGTCGAAGTCGCTTGACGTTCCACTGGTGGAGATATTCATGAGAAAACAAACTCACCAAATCGCGGTATTCGTCTTCATGGTTGGGAAACAAGCACTGGCGTGGCATCATGGACGTTTGTGAATTCATGTGCTCAAGTCCCCCTCGGCCCGTTTCTGTGAGGTGCAAAACCGTCGTGTAATCGGGCCAATCAGGCACGCCAAAGAGCGCATGATGTTCCCTGATGATAGCTTCCATGTCAGCGACGAACGCGTTCAGTCGTTCTTCATCGGGGACGTGACCGCCGCTGTCCCACCACTTGAGGTGATGTGTTCTGCCATCGACCACGTGGGTGATGGGCGCGTTGGGATTCACTTCCATGATGCTATCCAAGAGGTGGTCTCGCCCTCGGGCAGAAAACGTCCATGTTGTTGCATTTCCGTGGTGGTTTGAAGCCGTCTGTTCAAGTTGCGTTGCTGGACTCCAAGACTGAGGGGCTGTCAATTCTACAACATGGTCATGCGCCAGGCGCTCCGTTTCCACACCTTTTTCTGGCCAGAACCACGTAAACGGCGGCATCATGTGCAAGTGGGTGGCGTCAAGATGATTGGAACGGACCGTCAGCTCTTTTGCAAACAGGCTGTAATCAACCGCCACCTCGCTGGTTTCGCGCTTGAGACGAACCGTGATGCCATCCACGCCGACCCGTTTCCATTTCAGCGGTTGGCCTTCTTGGTCACGTGCTTCAAAATCAAACATGTGCTGAATAGGCTCTCGAAGAAAGTACGAGCCCGGCACCCATCTGGGGAAGCGCAGGACCAGTGAACGGCTCGTGAACGGCCCTGCGATGGTCAGGCCCGCCTCAAGGCGATGTTCTTGTCCGTGGGTGGCGTTGATGCGAAAGCAAAACCCCGAGGAGATTCGGCTCATGGTCAAAGTTCAGATGCGGCGGTTGATAGGTTCTCGCACGCCACTTTCAACAGTTCATCGGTGGTCTGTTCTATGAATGAGCGAACTTTGGCTTGCACTTCTGGTTCACCCGCTCGTCCAATCAAACGCTCCAGTAATTTGCTTCGTTCAATAAGGGCAAGGTCTCTGTTTTCGATGAGGGACCAACGAAGGGCGTCTTCTTCAGCCCCCTGCCGAAGAACCCACCTTGCAACGGGCTCCAACACATTGGCCTCCGTCAGCCCGTTGATGAGGGGATCTTCGCTGGTTGAAACATGTTCCCGGAGGTGGTCAGAGAGGGCTTTCACGTGGGAGGGTTTCATGCGTGAGGCAAACGAAGAGAGTCGATCGGGCTGGTTCTCTGACGCCCATGTCAGAATGGAAACAGCATGAATATCTGCAGCGAAAAAGGGTTCCAGAGCTTCAATGGAGATGTCCAAATTTCGTTGAAGGGTGGCGTACAAAGCGTGGCCCCGAACCGTTTCTGCCTCATCTTCCAACCCCTTCAGCACCAGGGTTGCAGAAAGATCACCATGTTGCATGGCCAATCCCCGAATGGTTGGGGAGGGGTGCGATGCGAGTGTGTCAACATCCCCTTCTTGAGCAACGCGCAGCAAGGCTTGCGAAGCCTTCTTTTGGACCACACCGTCGTCGTCGTTGAGGGCCTGAAGGGCTAAGGCTCTTCCTCCACGGCCGAGGGTTGCCAGCAGGTTCGCCCCAGCACGACGGACATCGAGGTTTGGATGTTGCAACAACGTGGCCACATCTTCGGGTCCCGTAAGGGGAGCCCACTGTCGGTAGGCATCGAGCGCCTTTGAGACAAACCAAGGGTCCTCGTCGTCGAGGAGCACCTCAAAAGCCTCGAGCGTCGATGGGTCGTCGTGTTCGAACAAGGTCCGCACAGCCCGCCGCCGAGTGCGAATGTCCCGGTGGCTCAAGCGAGCCATCGCCCGTCCGATATCGTTGGCCATGGATGTGGGAATGGCTCCCCCCTCATAGCCTGTTGCGTTTGCTCATCGCATTTCCAACCAGGCGAAAAACAGGATAATGGGCAGGAGGTAGAACAACCTTCGATGCATCCTGTGCGTGGCTTCCATATGCTCAATGATGGACGCAGGGAGGACTTCAATCGATGATGCCGTCCGGCGACGCCGGTTGAGGTCAACGTGTTGTTCAATGTAGGCCAGCACCTGGCCGCGAAGCATGGGCTCACGGCTTCTTGCTTCACCCCGGCCCACGATGTAGCGAATCGGGAAGCGTTCCGTGAACGATAGGGTCGCTGCGACGATGCCGAGGGCCTGCGTTGAATTGTGCAAGTCGACACGAACGGTGCGTCCGTCGCTGCGAACATGGCTCAGCGCCCTCCATTTCCCTTGGCCCTCGTTGTAGGGGTTCAAGACCTGTCGGACCTCTTCGAGGGGGTCCTCACTGGCGACAACGGGGGCTCGTCGCCAGGCCAAAAACGGCCCGAGCAGAACGGCGCAGACCAACGGCGTCAAGCACATCAGTTGCACCAGTCGTACCAAGGCGTCGGGCTCTGTTAGGGCAGAAACGACAGCGAGGGAGAAGCCGAGGAACAACCCGATGAAGGCCCCCGCCTGGAGGCCTGTCCGCAGCCCGATACGGGGGGGCAACGCCTCTGCCATGATGTTGTGGTGGAGCCTCATGGCATTGAAGGCTTGGATGCTGTGAAAACAATCAAGTGACTGCATTGGCTGGCGGAAATGTGGAGCCCAATGGCCTTGACGGCAGAGACCGAGAAGCCAAAATTGGTTGGTGGGTTGCCGGTGTTTCTGGATTCTTTCTCGTTTCGTTTTTTCTCGCTCCTTTGACCATGGAGCCCGGTACCGTCCAAGATTTGGGGGCCCGTGCCAACGCTTTCGATTACGCCAACGATGAGGGCTGGGGCTCCCAGGGAAACACGCCGATACCCCCTCACGAGCACGACAGCGTGGAACATGTGCACGGCAACCTTGCTTGGACAGAATTGAACCCCTATGCGGCCCTCATCTATGGCTTTGGTGATGTCAACTGCCACCAAAAACACGAACGCTCTTGGGAAGTAAATAACAACCAACTTCCCGTATGCACCCGTGACGTGGGGATCTTCCTGGGGATGTTTTTGGGAGGTCTTTTCTTTACAAGACGCGGTTGGAATCGGTGGACGGTTCGCGACACATGTCTGTCACTGATTCCCGATGATTGGCTTCACACAACCTACAAGCGCAACCGAAGGACCATGGTTTGGATGGGTGTGGGAGTGCTTCTCTGCGCGCCGTTGTTGTTTGACGGATTTTTGCAGCTCTTGACCGCTTATGAATCGACGAATCTCAAGCGGGTGCTGACGGGCATCCCCTTCGGCCTTGGTCTGGGCGTGTTGACGTGCGCTATGTTTGCGGCAAGGGCCGAGGCGTTTGTTGGAGCCGGACAGGTCCTTCTTCCCGGCAACGCTTCGTTTGTCCTCGCAAAGCCAGACAACCCTCAAGAGTCGGAGTGAGGAGGTGGTGGGAGTGACCACCAAACCTGCAGTTCAGCAGCGTTGGTTGGAAGAGGACATCCCTCATGACCACTGGTGAGGATGGATAAGCGTTCGTGAATATCGTTTACCGCCTTGACGAGCGCACCCTGCAATTCTTTTCCATCCTCGACGTGAAAGAGTTCGTCAAGTGCATTTTCCCAAGCACCCAGAGGGTTGGCTCGTCTCCACGATGCCAGTGCCGAACGGAGCGGCCACATGGCCAGGGTCAGCCTTGCAAAACCGATTCGCTCGTCACGAAGTTTGAACAATTGTGCGTCGGTAAAGGGTGTGTGATTCTGTTGCTTGTGGACCCAATTTTCCATCAGCATCCACTTGATCAAGCGTTGAGTGTGCCGTTGTGTGACCATGCGAACCGGCCCCAAAGACGCGTGAAGGCGAGGGACTTCACTGGAGCCAACCATCAAGGAGAGTGTCCCGAGGATGGACCAGCATGAATGAGCGAGCGGTGATGCGGGTACATCGTTGTCCTGTGCGGAGGTAACCGGCCAATTGTCCTCAGCATCCTGCATCCATTGAGCGGGAGATTTTCCGCCCAACCAACCGAGGTGGATAGCGGTTTTTTCCTGAGGTGCCCCAGGAAGCCTGCGTTGTTTTTTGACATCGTGAACCAGTGCGCTGAGCAGTGCTCTGTCAACCTTGTCTCGATCAACGTTCAACGGCTCAGGCTTTCGATTAAAGAAGCGACGCAATTCACGTCGAAGGTTGGATTTCAGGTCATCGAGTCCTCCTTCGTTCATGATGGGCCCAACAACACTGCACTGGCGGAAGGGTTGCGGAATGGAATAGGTGCCTTGAAAGAGGTCATGAAAGCCTTTGCGGATGGTGGTTTGAATTTCCTCGGTCTCAAAATACTCCTGTTTTTGGCTGGTCATTCGCAAGGTGCCGGATTTGATGCGCTTCATCGCTTTCTCCGGGTCACAGTCGATCCAGAACACAAGGTCTGGAATCATGGCTGCACTGTTCATGCTCGCTACTTGCTCCAATCCCAGTTCACCCACGACGCCCTGGTAAATCAGCGAAGAGTGAATGTTCCTGTCCGATACGACCACGGCACCGTTTTCAAGATGAGGTCGGATGAAGGTGTGGGAGTGATCCAAGCGGTCTGCTGCGAACAAACCGGCTTCTTCCAGCGGCGTCTTGTTGCCCAATTTCACAGAGGAAAGGGCCAACTTTCCAAGTTCACTGTGGCGACGTGGTTCGTGGGTCATGATGACTTCAGGGAATGGAAATTCACTCAACAGTTCGCCAAGGATGCGAGCCGCCTCGCCTTTCCCTGAACCGTCTCCACCTTCAACCGATATCAGGTACATGGTCAATCCTCGCGGCGGTCCTCAAAATCATCCCGGGCAAAGACGTTGACAACCATGCCAAACAAAATGAGGGCAGGGCCGACGATGATCAGCCCTCGGCTAAAGAGAGAAATGCCTGCAAGGTATTGGCTTCGACGGTAGTGCTTACCACGCCGAATTTCTACCGCTGATTGGATGCCGAAGAACGCCGATACAATCGTGATGAGCCCAATAGCACTGGAAAGGCCCACGGCATTGTCAAGCGTCCATCCTGAAATGGATTGTTCGTCGCTTTCTGTCCGAGTTCCGTTCCCGGATTTCATGGTCACGGGGTCGAGGCCGACGTTGTCGGGGACAAACGTTCGTTCAACGGTAACATAGCCGTCTTTGGTGAAGACAATCACGTGGATTTCTTGCTTCACGTTGTCCATCGAGTAGTACCCGAACTGGTCCGTAAGGGTGGTTTGTAACAGCGCCCCCGAACCGTCCTCAAACAATTCAACGGTGACGTTCGCAACGCCTGAACCGTCGACATCTTCCAGCGCTGAACCCGATATGTCAACGGTGTCCTGCTCAGCAAACAAGGAGGTGTTGAGCAATTCACTCGGATTGCCTTGAAGAATCAATGCGCCGCTGATGATGCCGAGGATACTCCCAATGAAAATCAAGGCTGCAGCGAGATTCCGCCAACGATCCGCATCTCGATCGATCATCTCCAACCAATCGTCAGACCGACTCACCTCTCCAAGCGCCCCGTCGTGTTGCACATCGGCAGACGTCACCACCAATTCTTCGTTTTGAACGGGCAAAGCACCAGCCGCCTTCTTGGCTTGCACCCGGGCCCGAAGGGCTTCCATTCGCCGTTCACGGTCATCGTCCACAGTAGCCCCTCCAGTCGTGCGATGACATGCGCGGATATGACCTCTTCCATATTTTACCGCGCACGATGGTCATGGTCGCAACTTCCATTCAGCAAATATCAGTCCAAGCAGGACTGTACCCAAGGCGACGCTGGCAAGCAACGTCAACCGGGGAGATCCTGAATTGTCATCGGAAGACGAAGGTTCAACTTCAGCGCCTTCGCTTTGGTTGACCTCTGTGCCTTCGCCTTCGTTGGTCTCGGTTTGCGAAGAGGGCTCGATAATTCCAACAAACGCATTGGTTCGCAGGCCAAGTTCAACCAACTGGCCAACACTTCCCAACGACTCAGCGCTGACTTTGTCCGGTGTATCTTCCATCGTGTGCCATAGGGTTCCGAAGCTCCACGTCTTCTCTTCTCCGTAGACGGGGTCCATGATGTCGATGCTTGGAATGTTCAGTTCGTGTGGATGCACGTGATCGTCGAGTACGTGGACCTTCACATCGTACTGAATGATGTCGGATCCAACTGCTCCGTTGCAATCTGCTGAACCGTTCACCATGCCAAGCGATTGTCCCAACCTGATAATGCGTTGCTTCAGGGTGTCGTTGCCCGGCATGATGTTCTGCAACTGCAAATCCGCATCGCCAACCATGTCGAGTAGAACGAAGGATTCCGTGGTCGCCACTTCGGTTTCCGAGAGATTTTCCGCCCACGCCTCGGCCCCAACGGTGTAGTTCGAGTTTTGGTCTTCAGCATCGTTCCAAAACAACACCACGTCGTAGGGGAGGGACATGTTGGGAATATGACGTGCCATTTCCAGCAAAACCGCCGTACCGCTTGCCCCGTCGTTGGCGCCAGGAACGGGTAAGGTTTGGTTTGTTTCGTTGAGATCTCGGTCGGCGATGTTTCGTGAGTCGTAGTGAGCGGAGAGGACCACCTGGCCGTATTGAGGTTCGCTCGAAACCCAACGTGCCTCGACGTTGGTCAAGTTCATGCCGTGACGCTCGTGGACGGTTTGGGTGATGATCCAGCCTTTTGCGGCCAAATCAGTGGTGATGGTGTCGCGAAATTCTTGCGAAGCGGTGGATTCAGGAATCCTCGGGCCCAGAGAAACTTGCCACTGCACCGATTCGTTTGCCAAGGTGCCGTTGAAGGCCAGATTGTCGAGTTGGCTGCACAGGGCGGCGTCGGCGTCGTCCCAAGGAACCGAAGCCGCATCTCCGGGCAGAAATGGCATCACCAAGGCGGTGAGCAGCAGCCATATGAGCGGCCGATGTCGCCTCTGCACACGAGACTTGACGTGATGCATGATGACGCCTTGACCACGGACTCTTAAATACCTCCTTTTGTTTCGTGAAAATAGGAACTCGTGCTACGATTCTCGCAGGTGAAATTTTTGTCGGAACGCCGTTCTAGTCCAGCCTTTTTCTTCGTGCTCATCATGCTCTTCGCCAGCACGGGCCCGCTTCTGCTTTCGGTGGGTGCCAGCCAAACCGAAACATCCAGCGAGACATCCCCCTATCAGGCGGGTGGTATTGTCATCGGAGATTTGGATGAATTCGACCCGAGTACAGGAAGTGAGTATTTGTTTATTCATGAAGACGAACCCGTCGTTTCGGCCACATCCTTCATGCGCCAGGCGTGGATTGATGCCGGTCGACCGGGCGTTGATTCCATGGTGGTTGAACCTTCCATGGGCCGGTCATCTGGCCGAGCCTGCACGCCCCATTCAGTCGGAGACAGCCTCAATGTCAACACCGCGGGGGGGCAAATCTCCGCCTACGTCGCCAAAACCACCACCACGGTGGCGTTCATCGTTCAGAGCGGCCGAACCTTGAGTTCAACCGTCCTCAACAACCTTGCGAGCACGTGGGATTCCACCATTTATCCGACCATGACCACCTACTACGGGAAAGACTACCAAGATGGACGAGGCTTGGCGCCGCCCGATGTTGACAACAACTGCCAGGTGCAGATCATCATCTACGACATCGATGGCGCCTACAACACCGGAGGCTACTTCGCTCCTTCCTTTGCGAGTTCACGGGAAGCCGTGTTCGTCGATTTTGCAGACATCACGCTGAGTTGGGGCAAATCCATTTTGGCTCACGAGCTTGAACATCTCTTGCACAATGCCTTGGATCCTTACGAGAATCTCTGGATTGACGAAGGCAACGCAGACGTGGCCATCTACCTCTGCTTTGGTGCAGACTCCACACTCCGTGGCCACGTCAATGCCTGGACGGGCTCCCCTGAACAATCGGTTCGTTGGTGGAACCAACGCATTGCAGACTACGGCGCAGGATATCTCTTCACGATGTACCTCGCAGAACACTTGGGAGGCGGGCCTGCCGTTCGTCAATTGGTTCAAGATTCCGCAACTGGCGGGCGCGGCGTGGAAAATCTTCTTCTCTCGCCTCAAGCAGGTCAGGTAGGGCTTCTTGGCCGCACCATGAACGAAGCCTTTGCGAATTTCAGCGTGGCCGTCACCTTGGATTCTGACCAAGGCATCTACGGATATCCAAACCTTGACTTGAATCCCGTTTGCACGGGGGGCGCGTTCTGTCGGGCACAGGCAACGGAAACCAACAGCGATTGGTCCGGACCGTGGTCTTCGACGGGCAACACGCTGGAAGGCTGGGGCCTTCGCTCCTTCAAATTCACACCCGGTGCCGCCTCACCCGCTCCATTGACGCTCCGCCTCACGGCTGACAAGAGTCAGTTTGAAGGCGTGATCGCAACCAAAGCTACCACCGATGGCTTGTGGTCGGTTTCCGAACTTGACTTCGTGAACAACGTCGCCACCGGCCTTGTTCCCGGATTCGGCAATCTTACCGACGAGGTCTGGGTGATCACGTGGTACGCCAGCACCGTCGCTGATTGCGACTACACTTCCTGCGGCCCGTCGTATCCCACCGGCGTGGTGGACATCGAGGCCGCTCGCATCACCTCGCCCGCCACCCTCTCGCTGAACAACACCGTCTTGGGCGACCGTGACGGTGACGGGCTTGACGATACCGTGAACATCAACTACGGTGTTCTCTCAAACGCCTTCTTTGAGGATCTCGATGTTGAAATCAGTGTCAAAGACAGCACCGGTCAAGTCGTCGACACCATCACCGACAGAATCGCTGCAGGCGGTGGGGTTGACGCGCCAGGGGAGGTTCATTTCACCGCCCCGCTCACCGATCAGTATTCCTTTGACATGGTCATGAAAGACATGCTTGGTGATGTGGTGGACACACTCCAGACCTCCCCGCAGGTTCTCAACAACATGAAACCGGTTGCAAACGGCACGGTCTCCACGAACGACGTTCAGACCTGGGAAAACATCCAGTTCCTCGGCGGTGGTTTTGATGCCTGGGGCCTTTCGCTTGACAACAACACCCTTCCGTACCTTGACACACCGACCGCATACGCTTGGGTCTTCGGAGACAACGGTTCTTCGAACCTCAAATCTCCGTTGCGATCTTACACGGAGGTTGGCTCGTTCAACGCAACCCTCAGGGTTGAGGATCGGGGTGGTGCTTGGTCGGAAACCCAAGTTCACGTGGTCAATGTCTCTGATGTTTCGGAACCCGTGCCGATCATCACCGTCAACAATGTGGTGATCGACCAAGAGATGACCCTGCTGACCGGTCAACGCATCCTGTTTTCTGCGGGTCGAACCGCCGACAACGTTCCGCTGGAATACCTCGAATTCCAATGGGATTGGGGTGACGGTACCTCAAGCGGTGGTGTCGGTGTGTACGCTCAACAGCATGAATGGGAGGACGTGGAAGGGGAAAACACCACGTTCAACCTCACCCTCACCGTTTCGGACGGAATCAACACCGGTGTCAAGACCATCCTGGTTCACGTCAACAACCGTGTCCCTGTCCAAATCTTTGCAGAAACGATGACCACGATGACCTACACGACCTTGGTGATGCCGGACGTGTTCAAGGACGATGATGGCGAACTTGTTGCCTATGCATGGTCCTTCCCGGATGGCGTTCGTCTCGGTACGGGCATGCCCATGAGAGGCGATGATTTCTCCACCGTCTCCAGCACGGATGAAAACCCGTTGGTTGCGTGGGACACGCCCGGCAACAAAACGGTCACGCTCACGGTGACCGATGATGATGGCAGCCAAGCAACCGCAGTCCTCAGCGTCGTTGTCCTCAACCAGATTCCAGTTGCAACGTTTGATGTTCGTACGCTCTCTTCCATGGGCTCAAGGGAAATTGATTTCCGAGAGGAAGACGGTGAGGTCGACACAGCCTACGTCTTCGATGGGCTTGACAGCATCGACCCGGATGGCTTGGTCGGCGATTCAAGCGACATTGAGACGTGGAATTGGACCTTCTCCGACGGCACATTTGGTGACCGCCCCCAAGCCACCCATACCTTCACCACACCAGGTATCCACACGGTGACCTTGGTGGTGACGGACAAACAAGGAGAGCAGAGCTTCCCTCGAACGATGACCGTTCAAATTGCAAATCCACTTCCCATCATCAACGTCCGGATTCTCGACGGCTGGATTGATGGGGAACTGATCTCCACATCAACGGTGTTCCCAGAGGGGTCGCTACCAGAAGACTGGTCGCATACCTTCAACGAGGATGGAGCGGTGGTCACCGCCCCACATCGCCTGCTCTATTTTGACTCGGCCGGAACCCGAGATGGTGACCGCCAGTTTGAGGGCAAGTACCTTCCATTCGAGGCCGAATCGCCAGAATGGAACGGTTTGGTCGAATACACGTGGGATTTCGGAGACGCCACTCCTCTCGACCACACAGCATCACCATGGCACGCCTATGACTTGCCCGGTACATACACCGTGTCGTTGACGGTTCGGGATGGGTTTGGAACGGGCGATGTGACCCGCAGTACGTTCACCGTTGTGGTCGACCATCCGCCCGAGGTGAGCACCATTTTCGTACCAGAGAGCATCTTTGTTGGCTCCTCCGTGTCGTTCGATGCTGAAATTTCGGACATGGAAGCAGGGACGGCCATGGAGATTTATCGGGATTTGGATGTTGAAGACGGCTCCATCAGCGAGCGAGACGAACGAATCCTCACGGAATTCACCGTGCGTTGGGATTTCGACATTGAAGTTGATGCGGATGAAAACGGGAATTCCATGGACGATTGGGTCTCGCCCCTTGCAGGTTCATCAACCCGTGCTATTCACACGTGGGAGGCCACGGGATACTACACCATCCTGGTTGAAGTGTGCGACGGGATGGGGCAATGCGCCCAACTCACCGAGGACATTGAGGTTGTTCCCGAACCTGAAGGACCACCTTCACTTTCCGATTTCAGTGCTGAGGAATGGAAATCATGGCTCGCTGAAGCAGGCTCCGAACTTGCGACCTTTGTGGCGCTCATCGTTGTTGCACTGATTTTGGGCTGGTTGGTGATGCGAGAGCCAAGTCAACTCGAGGAAGAAGCGAAAGAGGCGGCTGAAACATACACCGACATCGAGCTTGTCGAATCACAAGGGGGATTGTTGGGAATGGATCACCACCAACCTCCTCCAGCGCCAAAAATTCTGTCAAAGGACGAACGACGCAACGATGACAGCGGTTACATCCGCCCGCTGCGCCGAAGGTGAGCAATCTCCTAAAACCGTCATGTCAACAGGCGACTTGGTGGAGGTATGCGTTTGAGGCCGATTCTCCTCGTTTGGCTTCTCCTCGTTCCTCTTCTTGTCGTTGCTGGCCCGGCCACACTGCCGGCTCAAGCCGCCACGGGTTGTGAGGGTGACATCGTCAACACCGAATGGAACAGCACCGTCCAACGCCATGCACTGGTGCCGTTTGACCGACCTTGGCAGTCAATGTGGGTGTATGAGGAGGATGGTCGAGAAAAAATAGACGAAGACGATGGGCCCGTTGGCGTTGGGGAAAACAACGAATGGGACGAAGCGCTTCATCCAGAAGAGCCTTGGATGTACACGCCCAACGGCCCGCTGACGGCCCTCCGGCCGCTTCGAGAAGGGCATTACATCACCATGGAAATCGGCAACGATAGCGTGGGGGCCCTCCGTCTGAACCTTTCAAGCGCCCACCGCACGACGTTTTGTGTGTCGCTTTTCTCAACCGAGAACGGCGAGCAGGTGCCAGCGAACGGTGACATTTACCTGATGACGAGCTCGCAGTATACTCGCTACGAAGAGGCGTATTGGATGATGCATGGAGGATGGTGGTGGGACGACATCGATGTCGCAGGTGGTGACAGCGATGTGTTGAGTGACATCCCTCCTGAGTGGCGTAGTTTCAATCCGTTGGGTTGGCAATCCTACCGTGATGTCCATCAGTACGAAGCACGCTCTCAAGCCACGTTTTCGCTTTCGCTGGACGGTCCAGAGGTGTACTCTTCGTTCTTTGGTGATGACGAATGGGAAGATTTCTACCTCGTGATTGACACCTGGGACAACACACGAGACAACGATGCTCAACCGTTGAGCAATGTCGTTGTCGCTGATGTGACCATCCTCGCCGAGGAACGAACTGCGATTTTCCCACCATGGACCGTCCCGCTTGTGCTGTTCGGCTTGATCGTTGGCCTTGTGGTTGCTCCGGTGCTGTTGAACAAGCGGTACATGGAATCGGGACTCGGATCTTCTTCAAATGAGAAGGCAACCTCGGTTCCTCACCTCGAACAGGCCTCTGCAGAGGCAACCAAAGAACCACCAGAGGGTTAACTTCAATATTCCATCAAGGTCCATGCATTCTTGAGGTCGCGCACGTTCACCAAGCCTTTGTTGGAAAGTTTGTGCTCTGAGCGCAGCGTTGCGTAGACCATTGACTGACCGAGAACGGGGGCGTGCAGACGAGCCCAGTCGCCACCGTTGCCGAGGGCCATCAACGAAAAGGTGAACTTGCCATCCTTGAGTACATAGCTTGCTTCGACAATTTGCAGTGCGTCTTGGTGGTCGTTGACGGTTCCACAGAATTTGAAGAGATTTCCATCAGCCCCGTGCTCTTTCACCATGGATACCAATTCTTCAGCGCTCGGGGTGGTGGTGGTGTTGTGGATGGAGGAGATGACGCGGACATTGGCTTTTGATGCCATTTCGGCCAGGTTAGACCGTTCGCTCTCGCCGATGGACAGTTCCAGATCGATGCTGTTCACACCGGAGTTAATGGCCTCTGTGAGGACATTGAGGCGCTCTTCTTCACTGCCGGGGAAAAATCCACCTTCACTGACCGGGCGAGCCGTGAAGATCACAGGGAGGGGGATGCTTTCCTTCAACGATTGAATGGAGGCTTCCACGTCAACTTCGGTGACATCCTTTGCCGGCCATTCGGATTCATCGGGCATCACCCGCTTGATTTCCCCATCCTCGCCCTCAATCTCAGTGGGTTCGGGTTTCTTGAGGTACAATCGGTCAAAACGAACCTCAACGAAATCGGCGCCAGCGAGGTTGGCTCTTGCAGCCTCGTCGGCCATTGATTTCACCGTGGTTCCGTCAAGTGAAACGCACACTTTTGGTTCAGGCATGAATGCGCCACCTGACCTTTGTTCTTAACGCTCACGCCTCCGTTGTCCTCAAACTCACCCGCAGCACCGTCTGGGATGGAGTCGATTCTTGGGTTTTCAGAAAAGGGTTTTTTGAGAGGTCGCTGAGGCTCACAAAATGTGGCGCAATCACGCGTTTTTGAGCCTTGCAAAGGGGTATGTTTATACCCTGTCGCAGGGGGTAAAATAGTGGAGGGGGGCAAGAGATTCGTTCGGTTTGAAATCGGTTCGCAGTTCTTCGTTTTTGACCCCCAAAACCCTCCACTTGAGTTGATACCATGTCCGATGATTACGGCGCCGACAGCATCCAGGTACTCGAAGGACTCGAGGCCGTTCGCAAACGACCAGGAATGTATCTTGGCGACCCTCACGATGGATCTGCCCTCCATCACTGCATTTGGGAGGTGGTTGACAACTCCGTGGACGAGCATCTTGCTGGATTTAACAACGTGGTCGAAGTCACCCTCCACCCTGACCATTCGTTGTCTGTCAGAGACTACGGGCGGGGCATCCCCGTTGATACGCACGAGGAGTTTGGCATCTCGGCTGCCGAAGTGATCATGACCAAACTGCACGCTGGCGGTAAATTCGACAACAGTTCGTACAAGGTGAGCGGCGGCCTCCACGGCGTGGGAGTTTCTGCCGTAAACGCCGTTTCCGAATGGATGGATGTGGTCATTCACCGTGATGGGACGATCTACAAGCAGCGATTTGAGGCCGGCGTTCGCGTCACCGAACTCGAGACCGTTGGCGAATGCAACGACACCGGGACCACCATCACGTTCAAGCCCGACAGGGAAATTTTCACCAACATTCTTGAATTTGACTTTGACCAAATCGATAGCCGCCTCAAAGAAACATCCTTCCTCAATGCCGGATTGAAAATTATCATCGCCGATGAACGCAGCGAGGAGGCTGTCGTTGTTGAGCACCACTATGAGGGTGGTATCTCTGAATTCGTGAAGCAAATCAATGCACGTCGCGAAACGCTTCACGATGAACCCATTCTCATCACGGGTGAAAAGGAGATCGAAAAAGGGCCTGTGACGGTGGAATTGGCCTTGCAGTGGTCCGATGCGTTCAGTGAAAACATCTTCTGTTACACCAACATCATTCGCAACCGAGATGGAGGGACGCATCTCTCTGGACTGCGTGGAGCGCTCACGAGCAGCATCAACGGCTATGCGAAGAAGAAAAACCTCCTGAAGAACGACGGCCTTTCGGGTGACGATGTTCGCGAGGGCCTTGCAGCCATCGTCAGCGTCAAACACCCCGACCCTTCGTTTTCCTCACAGACCAAGGACAAGTTGGTGAGCAGCGAGGTTGCAGGCATTGTTCAGACCGTTGTGTATGAGAAATTGAACGAATATTTTGAGGAAAATCCTTCGGTTGGAAAACAAATTGTTGACAAAGCGGTCCTCGCCTCAAAAGCGAGGGAAGCTGCACGAAAAGCACGCGACCTCACTCGGCGAAAAGGTGTGCTGGAGGGCGGCGGTTTGCCCGGCAAACTTGCCGACTGCCAATCCAGGAATCCACAGGAATGCGAAATTTACCTCGTCGAGGGGGATTCAGCAGGCGGTTCTGCAAAGACGGGCCGTGACCGTCGTACGCAAGCCATTCTCCCCCTCCGTGGAAAGATTCTGAACGTTGAACGACAGATGCACAACGTTGCCAAGGTGTTCCAAAACCAAGAGATTCAAACCATGATCCGAGCGTTTGGTGCTGGCGTGGGCAACAACGAGGGAGACGAAGGTGCTTTTGATACGGAGAAACTTCGTTACAACAAACTCATTATCATGACGGACGCCGACGTCGACGGGGCCCACATTCGCACGTTGATGCTCACCTTCCTTTGGCGCTTCATGCGACCTGCCATTGACGGCGGCCACGTCTACATCGCACAACCGCCACTCTACCAGTTGAGCAAAGGCAAGGTCAACCGTTACGCCTTCAGCGACGAAGAACGGGACCTTATCATCGACGAACTACGAGGCGATAACCCCAACGCCAAGATTGGAGTCCAACGTTACAAGGGTCTTGGTGAGATGAATCCGGACCAGTTGTGGGAGACGACCATGAACCCCGAAACGAGGACGATGCTCAAGGTGACGGTCAAAGAAGCGGAAGAAACCAACCGCATGTTCGAGACCTTGATGGGCGAAGACGTTCCTGAGCGCCGTGCGTTTATTGAGCGCTATGCAAAGGAGGTGACCAACCTTGACATCTGATGAAGAAACCAACGCTACCGAACCGGATACCTCGGCATCGGGTGAAATTATCCTCAACCATTCGCTCAACACCGAGATGAAGAATTCCTACATCAACTACGCCATGTCGGTCATCATCGGCCGAGCCCTACCTGATGCGAGGGACGGTCTCAAACCCGTGCATAGGCGTGTGCTGTACGGCATGTTCGAAGGCGGTCATACGGCCGACAAGAAATTCAGCAAGTCCGCTCGTTCGGTGGGAGAGGTGATGGGAAAATACCACCCTCACGGCGACCAATCCATCTACGACACCATGGTGCGCATGGCGCAGGAGTTTTCACTTCGCTATCCGCTGGTGGACGGCCAGGGAAATTTTGGTTCCATTGACGGTGACCCTCCCGCGGCCATGCGATACACGGAAAGTCGTCTCGATCGCATATCCAAACACATGCTCGACGACATCAACAAAAACACCGTTGATTTTCAACCCAACTTTGACGATTCAGAACAAGAACCGACGGTCTTGCCCGCCAGGCTTCCCAATCTGCTGTTGAACGGCAGCGACGGTATTGCGGTTGGAATGGCCACTCGCATCCCTCCGCACAACTTGACCGAGGTGGCAGGTGCCGTGAACCTGCACGTTGACCGCATCCTCGAATCCGGTTCCGAAGGAAGCCCCAACATCTCTATAGAAGAATACATGGAGCACGTAAAAGGTCCCGATTTCCCGACCGGTGCGGGCATCCACGGCATCGACGGTATCGCCGATATGTATGCGACCGGAAAAGGTCGTTTCCACGTGCGTGCAAAATGCGAGGTGTTTGACGACGAGAAAGGAAAGCGAATCATTGTCCACGAAATTCCCTATCAGGTCAAGAAAGCGGACATGTTGGTCCAAATTGCAGACTTGGTGAACAAGGAAGTCGTCGTTGGCATACGGGACATTCGAGATGAATCTTCAAAGGAAGGCATCCGAGTGGTCATCGAGGTCAAGAACAACGCTGACCCGCACGCTGTCCTCAACCAATTGTTCAAGTCCAGTCGTTTGCAAGAATCTTATTCGGCCAACATGATGGGTATTTTGGACGGTCGACCGGTTCTTTTGAATCTCTCCACCATGCTCCACACCTACGTCTCACATCGAGAAGCCGTCATCGAGCGAAGAGCGGTCTTTGACCTCGAGAAAGCTCAAGCCCGTGCGCACATCTTGGAGGGCCTCGTGAAGGCCCAGGATCGCATCGACGACGTCGTCGCTGTTGGTAAGGCGAGTTCAAGCCGCGAGCAATTTGAAGCCGTGCTTCGAGGCGATGAAACCATGTCCGGTATCGCTCCATTTGATTTCAGCGACCCGCAAGCCAAGGCCATCGCTGAGCGACGCCTGTATCAACTCAGTCGGCTTGATGTCACCAAAGTTCAGGATGAATACGACGAGTTGAAATTGGTGATCGCCGACCTTGAGGACATTCTTGCATCTCGGCCACGCCGATTGAATATTTTGAAGGATGAACTTTCAGAATTGGTCGATCGACACGGTGACGAACGCCGCTCCTTCATCGATCCGATGCCGCTTTCGATGGACCGTGAAGACCTCATTGAGGAACGAGCCATCGTCATCACGTTGAGCGAGGACAATTACATCCGACACACACCTGTGGAAACCTTCCGAACGCAAAACCGAGGAGGCCGAGGCCTCAAGGGTGTGACCACCAAAACCGAAGACACGCCGCAGTTGATCACCACCTGTTTCAGCAAGGACCGACTGCTCATCTTCACCGACCAAGGTCGCGTTTACGGGTTGAAGGCTTGGGAAACGCCGCTGGGAAGCCGTCATTCCCGTGGTAGTCACATCCGGAACCTGCTTGAGAGCCTTCGAGAAGATGAGAACATCGTCAGCATTCTTCCGCTGTCGAGGGAACTGCTTGAGGAACCCGAAGGCCACTACCTCATGTTCGCCACCAAACTCGGGCTCATCAAGAAAACCGCCCTCTCGGAATACGTCCGCATCAACCGCAACGGAAAGTATGCGCTTCGCTTCAAGATTCAAGGTGATTCGCTGGTCAACGTGCGGTCCGCTACCAACGAACACAACATCGTGATGATTTCAACCACCGGGTATGCCTGTCGGTTCAGCTGTGCCGATATACGAGCATCGGGCCGTGTGTCCGGTGGCGTTTACGGCATCAAGGTCGCGGACCGAAAGGGTTCGGGTGGTGGTATCGTCGCAGGAATGGTGGCGATGTTGCGTCCAGATGAACACATCTTGACGATCTCGAAATACGGCATGGCGAAGCGAAGCAAGTTGGGAACGGGTGACCGTATTCCGGACACCGATGCTGAAGGAAACGTCAAGCGCGATGAAGATGGCGAGGCCAAGTTGACCACGGACGGTTACCGAATCACGCGGCCCGGGGCGAAGGGTGTGCGAACCATGAAACTCGATGAAGAGCACCACGACACCATCATCAGCGTTCGGACCATACCCGACATGAACGATCACCTCTTCTTGCTAACAAAATCAGGCATGATGATTCGAATTCGCATTGACCAAACCAAGGAAACGAGTGGAAAAGCCACCCGTGGCACTCGATTGATGGAACTTCGAGACAAGGAAAAAGGTGGATTTACCGACGAGATCATCTTTTCCTCACGGGTTGCAGCCTCCCTCCTCGACGACGACATGGACGAAGAGGATGCAGAATCCACGGAAGGCGCTTCCGGCGAAGAAGAGTGATTTCCACTCGCTCATGGCCGCTGTTGGCCATTGGCAAGGAAGCGACGCATTCAAACGGGAAGGCGTGTTCTCTGCAACTGCGGGGGAGCATCTTCCGTCGCAGGTGAAATTCATGGATGAGCGTTCACTGATTTACGATTGGAACAGCGTGGAATATGAGTTTAAGCGAGACGCATCAAACCACCCCCACGGCGTGTGGTTTGATGACGAAACACTCCGAGACGGCCTCCAAAGTCCAAGCGCCCGCAACCCAACCATCGAACAGAAGATTGAGTTGTTGGGGATGATGGAGCAACTTGGCATCCAAAAAGTGGACCTTGGTCTGCCGGGGGCGGGACCCTTTCACCGGAACCACATCGACGCCATGCTCACCCACATCAAAGACAACGACTATGCCATCCGCCCCGGGGCAGCTGTTCGCACGCTGATGGGCGACATTGAACCGCTCGTTGAGATGCAAGCGAAGCACGAAATGGAGATTCAAGCCTCAGCCTTCCTCGGCACAAGCCCCATCCGCCAATACACGGAGGGATGGACCATGGAGAAACTCATGACAACCATGGAATCTGCCGTATCTTATGCCGTGGAAAACGACGTTCCCGTGATGTTTGTCACCGAAGACACCACCCGATCCAACCCTGAAGATGTCAAGATGATCTATCAGCGAGCCATGGAACTTGGTGTTCGTCGTTTGTGCGTTTGCGACACGTGTGGCCATGTCACACCGAACGGTGTCAAGAAACTCCTTGCCTTCATCGACGAAGAGGTCATCAAAGACGCCGGTTACCAACGGCGAGATATCGAAGTGAACTGGCACGGGCATCAAGACCGAGGACTCGGGGTTGCCAACAACATCGCTGCTGTTGAGGCGGGTGCGGACGTGATTCACGGAACAGCATTGGGCGTTGGTGAGCGGGCAGGAAACGCCCCCTTGGACCAAACGCTGGTGAATCTCAAGTTGATGGGCGTCATCGACAACGACCTCACCATGCTCGACACCTACATGCAAAAGGCCAACGAATACATCGAGGTTCCGTTGCCCCGAAACTATCCTGTCTTTGGCGAGGATGCCTTTGAAACAGGCACCGGTGTCCATGCTTCGGCCGTTATCAAGGCCATGCGGAAAGGCGACCACTGGCTCGCAGACCGCGTTTATTCGGGGGTACCTGCAGGGGATTTCGGGCTCAAGCAGGTCATTCGTATCGGTCACATGTCAGGACGCTCGAACATCGTATGGTGGCTGGAGCAAAACGGAATTGAAGCCAGCGATGACCTCGTCGCCCACTTGTTTGAAGTTGCCAAAAGCCAAAAGCGAAACATGCTCGATGAAGAAATTCACCAGGCGGTTGCGGCCTTTGCAGGCCAGTGATCACGCGTCTTCTTCCTCGAACTCTTTGCCGTCGTTGGTGATTTTTGAACCGATCCACTCCGAATCGACACCTCCACCGCTCCATTCGCCCTCAAGGGAAATTTCGTTGATTTCATGTTCTTCCCTCCATACCCGTTCTTCTTGGCTTCCGTTGACAATAAAATGACCGTGTTCATCGATTTGTTCTTCCAACAATCGGAAGTGTTTGGCAATGGGGAGAAAATGCCCCACAGGCATGCCGGCAGCGGTGAATGGGTTGGTGGCGGCACCGATGATCAATCCGTCCTCGGGTGCGACGATGTCCACCGTCATGCCGGGAGTCGCCGGGTCAGAAATTGTGGCGACAACCTCGCCTTCTTTCATGACGCTGCCCGCTGAGACAAACATGTCAAGCAGACCGCCTTCGGCCGCCCTCAGCCAGAGCGAACCGCTGGCCATGATTCGAAATTTCGGACGTTGAGGGTTGCCTGGAACCATGCGCATGGACCGGAGTGCGTTCATGATGCCGTGGACTGCGACTTTAACCGATTGATCGCCGAGGAAATCAGCTCCACCCCCTTCGTAGGTGATCACGGGAATGTCGGCAGCGTTGGCGGTTCGACGCA
>JAYPIL010000001.1:0-75379 GCA_038127845.1 Candidatus Poseidonia sp. | reverse complement strand
ACCGGCAACAATACCGGTGGAAACAACACCGGCGGGAACACAACGGGGAACAATACCGGGAACAATTTGAGCAACAACACGGGGAACAATACCGGGAACAGCACGGGCAACAACACCGGTGGGAACACGACAGGCAACAACACCATCGGGCCGTGTGGTGTGGACCCAACCTTGGCCAGTGTCTGGACTTGGACCGATGCGCAGACATACCAAACAGGTGATTCTCAATCGATTTCGCTGTTTGTCAACTGTACGAGAGTTGGTGGACAATACCAGTTGACCTATCGCATCTCTGAAGTCGGCACATCGCCTCCGGTGTATGTCCATTCTCAAACGTGGACTTGGACCGCTACCACCTACTGGATGTCGTTTACAGACACGGTGAGCAACCTCCAGCCTGGCGATTACTGCATCTTGGCGAAACTCTACGAATCCAATGTCTATGTCACTGACAACGGTGGAAACACGTGCTTTACCATCCTTGGAGCACCGAATTCGCCGCCAGATGTCAGTAACGTTCAGATCACCCCAACCTCACCGACCAATCTTGATGTCCTCACCTGTGCCTACACGTACACCGATGCAGAAAACGACCCGGACCAATCGTTGGTCACGTGGACCATCACCAGTGGTGGTGTGAGCACCACCTCAACGGTGACCACCTTGACGTTAAATTCAGGATACAACAGTGGGGAGTTTGTGACCTGCACCATTGTGGCTCATGACGGAACACAGATTGGAAACACAGGATCCCATACGGTCTTGATCTTGACCCAATCAGGCGGTCCAAACGGAGGCGCGGCCGTTCCGTCTGTTGGCCTCTTTGGAACACTTGCCATGCTTGGCATCAGCGTCTTGGTTGCAGGCAGAAAACGAGTCTGATCGCCTTTATTCTTGCGAGCCGGAGAGTTGCCTCACGCAGGCCATGACCGTATCGAACGGTGCATCGGTGACAAAGAAGGGGTCAATGTCTGGAACCCTTGCCGCTGAACATCCTTCAACGCCGATAGCAGCAAACAACGCCTCCATCTTTGGGGCTTGTCCGGTTCCGGCCATGTTGGGAAGGTCATCCATGTGGTACAACGTGTGGTCGCGGCTCATCAAATCGGCTGCATCGGCGATGTAGCGCACACTTCTGCGCAACTCCCGTCCGGCGTACTCGCTGTCCTGTTCGCTCCATTCAAGACCTCTCTCAACCGCTTTTTCGACGTCTTCAGCGGAAGGTGCGCAGACGGAGAGCGCACGTTCCTCGGTCATTCTGCCGGCAACATCAGCATCCCACAGAGGGCCGACCCACATCGGGCCACTTCCAACCTCCACCTCATCCGGTGTCGGGTGCTGCACAAACCGGTAGGTTCCGTTGTTCTCTCGAATTCGCCATCCCATGGTTTCCAACACACGAGAGGCTCCTTCCCGACTTCTTCGAACCTTCACGCTGATGCGGACATGATGGCCATCGAACAGCGCGAGGACGGGCTCAACCACACGGTCATGACGCGCCGCCGTGGTGGCCACCAGACCCAGCAAGACGCGAACGGCGTCGTCGTGGGCGTAACTGTCAACGATACCTTTCGCTCCGTATCGACGGTGTTGAGAGCCCGGGCTTGAACCGGTGAGTGCGGCCGTATCGGTGGCGGTGACCTCGAGGAATCCAACCCTCGAAAGGCCTTGAATGGCCGCATCGAGGAAGTTGACCGGTGAGCCGAACGGGTCGAGGTCCACCCACTGGTAAGCCGATTCCATCAGGGTGATTCTCGCATCGTTTTGCATGATGAACACCCCGTTTCTCATTTCTCCTTCGAGTGCCCGCTCATAGCGATCGTCTTCCAGCGTATGTTCAACAGATACCGAAGGGGGAAGTTCATCATGCGAATTTTTGAGCCACTGGAGGGCAAAACCGTCCAGGTCGTTAGCGGAGATTCGCAGGCGTTGCTGATGTTCGGCTGGAATCTCATTGCGCCATCGGCGAACACGAACGCCCGTGGCGCAAAGCGCGTCAAGGGCGCGCAGTTCTTGTGTTGGTTTCACCAACCATCCGTGTTCAAGTGCGTCAGCAAGGAGGAGAACGGAGCGTGTTCGAGCCGGCGCCATAGCGGGATTGAGAAATCCGGGACCCGTACGTTTTGCAGGTCCTCGCGGCATGTGCGTCGGTCGCTCTTGGTCGGCTCGCAGATGAACCAACGTCTTCCCTTCAAGCCACAAATGGCCGGGTTGAACTGCATCCTCGGGTGCTTCGGCCATGGCTCGTGGACGGGTCTCCCCCTCATGACCGCACCGATGCCAACAACATCAGTAGTGGGAGAATTCAACACCCTCGATGGCGTGCGTCACTCGGTGTCCGTCATCGTTGACTTCGCCCACAACCATGATGCCGACCATACGCTCTTGCAACCACGCAAGAACATCCTCAGCCTTCGAGGCATCCACGGCGAGCACCATGCCCATGCCCATGTTGAAGGTGCGGTACATTTCGCGAGTTTCGACACCTCCAACTTGCTGAAGCCATGAAAATTCGGGCAGCACGGAGAGCGGTGAATGAATGTTCCAACCGAGCGACGGGTGGAGCCTAAGGAGGTTCGAAAGCCCGCCACCGGTGATGTGGCAGATGCCGTGAATGTCGCTGATGTTGAAGGACGCATCTCCTCGTGCAGCGTTGAGCAAATCCACCACGGGGTCGCAATAGATTCGCGTTGGGTTCAGCACCACTTCGCCCAGCGTGGGGTTGCCCGAGGTCCAACGAACCACTTCTCGATTGGCGTGGTCGGTGCTGAACGGAGCTTCGTCGGCGTACGACAAGCCTGCATGGTCGATGATTTTCCTCACCAACGAATAGCCGTTTGAGTGAATCCCAGAGGAGGGCAATCCGATGAGCACATCACCAGCCCGGAGGTGTTCGCCCGTGATGGCCTCGCCTTTAGGCAACCAGCCAAGGGCTGTTCCCGAGAGGTCCAGTTCGGTCACGATACCGGGCAGTGAAGCCGTTTCTCCACCGGCCAGCGTCACTCGGGCTTGGCGGCACGCCTCGGCCAGCGACGCACCGAGAGCAGCATGAATGGCAGGGTCGGGTTTGGGGACAGCCACATAATCAACAAAGGCGATGGGTTCTGCACCAACGCACAACAGGTCGTTGACGTTCATGGCCATGCAGTCGATGCCGACGCCGCCCCATTGCTTGAGGGAGGTGGCGATCTGAAGTTTGCTGCCGACACCGTCTGTAGCCAAGGCCAGCAGGTTGTCGCCGAATTCAATCAGGCCTCCAAAGCCACCGGGCAGGTCCACCGGTGCTCCGGGTGTACCCGGCGTTCGCACGCTTTTGGAGAGGGCTCCAATCAGCGAGGCAACGGCTGTGCCCTCAAGGTCAATGTCAACGCCTGCACTTGCGTAATCCATGACCTCACTCACCATTTTCCAACCAACGACGCTTCATGATGCTATCGTTGACCCCTCATGCATTGAGCAGACGCTCCGCCAACGGAAGCAGGTGCTCGAGGCTGGCGTGAAGGCGATGACCATCGTTCACCACCTCAAGATGAACACCGTCGTTGTTGGCAACAGCGCGTTGACTGTTGGCCAAGGGGACAACATCATCCTCTTCACCGTGGAGAATGGCCGTTGGGTGCGGCAGCGCTGGCCAAGCCAACGGACGGGCCGCTTCAACAAAGGACCAGGGCATCACAATCGGTTCATCCCAGCCGGGTGGGTGAAAGGCGTGTTCACCCGTGTCCTCCCAGCGGGCCATGGCCTCTTTCCCGAGGGTCGAAGCAACCAATTCAGGATAGCCAAAAGCAGGGGCCAACAACACGAGTTTGAGCGGGTGATGTGGGCGTTGAGCAGCTGCATTGGCCGTCGCAAGGCCGCCAAAGGAGGAACCGATGAGGAGGTCAAAGGGCCCCTGCTCGTCAATGGCTTCGAGCACCGCTCGGGTCTGGCTGGCTTGGTCCCAGCCGAATTTCCGCATGTCCAAAGCGACCACGTCCCATCCTTGTGCTCGCATCCATGCGGCTTTGCTGCTGGCAGGTCCGCTCCAAAGTCCGTGGGCGAAGGTCACTCTCATGGTTCTCCAACGCCGGCTTCGCTCCATGATGTCTTCTGCACGGCTCGTTTCCAGTCGTCATCCCGATGTTGACAAAAACAGGGGCTGCAGTGATGCGATTTTCCAGTGGAAACGAGGGGGTGCTTTTTTTCCCGAACAACCGTTATATCCCGTCGCCAATGTTGTTCAATCTCCCGGCGGTGAACACCATGTCAGCGATTCAAGAATTTGACCTTCCCGCTCGCTGGACTTCGCTGTTCCAAGACAAGTATTCCGAAGCCATCCACAACCTCTCAAAAATGTGGCCCGACATTGAATCTTTGGAAGTTTCTTACCGTGAAGTGGAAGGCTACGACCATGAATTTGCGCAGGATATTCTGGCCAAACCCGACCTTCACTTTGAAGCCGCCAACAAAGCGCTCCAGCAGTTCATGCTCGATGTTGGAGCGGGCAACATTCTGCCATTTGTTCGCATCATGCACCTGCCGCCCGACCAAGTGCGAACGGTTTCCCAACTCCGTGCAGCCGACATTGACCGGTTAATCGCCATCGACGCCGTGACAACCAAAATTTCAGGGGTACGTCCTCGCTTGTACACGGCTGTTTTCGAATGCGTCGCTTGCGGCCATGTCATGGACATCACGCAACCCAACGAGCAAGAACTGATCGAACCGCTCGAGTGTTCACAAATCGAAGGCGGATGCGGACGGCCCAAGCGACAAACGCGGTTTTTGCTTCAGCAGCAATCCTCTCACCTCATCAATTCTCAATTCATTGAACTTCAGGAACTTCCCGAGCAGATGAAAGGTGGCATTCAACCAGAACGCATTGTTTGCATCGCAGAACAAGACCTTGCAGGGCGTCTCAATCCGGGCGACCGGGTGAAAGCAAACGGCGTCCTGTTCATTCGCTCCCAGCGGAAAGGCGGCAAAGACACGCCTGTGTTCGACATCTTCCTGCGCATTCATTCGCTTGAGCGGCAGAACATTCCCCTTGAGGAGATCGTCATCTCCGAAGAAGAAGAAAACGAGATCAAAGAAATCGCAAAAGACCCTGGCGTTTACGATACGCTGATTCGTAGCATCGCACCGTCCATTTTCGGCATGGAGCGGGTCAAAGAATCGTTGATGCTCCAGTTGTTTGGCGGCGAGGCTCAGGTTAACGAAGACGGGACAAGAAACAGAGGTGATATTCACATCCTCCTGATGGGTGACCCCGGTGTTGCGAAATCCCAACTTCTCCACTACATGTCAACCATCTCACCACGAGGACGGTTCGCTTCAGGAAAGTCCGCTTCCGCTGCAGGATTGACGGCTGCTGCTGTTCAAGATGCGAGCGCAGACGGTCGATGGACGCTCGAAGCGGGTGCGCTTGTCTTGGCCGACCTTGGCCTTGCCGCCATCGACGAGTTTGACAAAATGAACACCGCCGACCGCTCGAGCATGCACGAAGCCATGGAGCAGCAAACCATCTCCATCTCCAAAGCGGGCATCAACGCCAGCCTTCGAACACGATGTGCGGTGCTGGCGGCCGCCAACCCGTCGAGCGGACGATTTCAGCCGCTCAGTGACCGCCCCTTTACGGCCCAAATCAATCTCGCTCCACCGCTGATTTCCCGCTTTGACATCATTTGGTTGTTGACCGACACGCCCGATGAATTGAACGATGAAAAAATTGCAGAACACATCATCAAAACACGGGTTGAGGGAAGCAGTGAATTGCTTGTCAGCGAAGGGAAACTACCGGACCCGTCCCGTTCATCGGCCAGCAAGTCCACCGAGGTGAAAAAGGACGGAAAGTATCTGCAACTTCCACGCGACGTCTTACGAAAGTATGTCGCCTATTCAAAGCGAAACTTCCACCCTGCGCTCAACGACGAGGCCCGTGCGAAAATCGTCGCCTACTATGTCAAGACCCGAACCAAAGGCGGTGAATCTCAGGACAGCGTCGCCATCACCGCCCGTTCGCTGGAGGCGCTTTCTCGCCTTGCAGAAGCCAGTGCTCGAATCCGTTTGACCAACACGGCCACGCTCGAGGATGCTGAACGGGCCATTCGCTTGACGGAAACGTGGCGTCACGAATTGATGGGCGAAGATTTCGACCTGACCACCATTGAATCTGGAAAGAAAGGCCAGGTTCGCAACCAAGAGAAAGCCATCATGGACATTGTTTCAGTGTTGCAGAACGATTCAGGTACCTCAGCCGCACTCCTGGACGTGCTGACTGAGGCTGAGCGAAAGGACATTCCCCGAGCCAAGGCCGAAGACATCATCGACAAATTATGCCGTGACGGTCGGATGATGCGCCCGTCCGGATACGACACGTTGCAGTTGGTTTGAGGCCGAGGCGAGGGTGGTCCTCATGAAGGGTGAACGCCTCCCCGCATCATGGCCGGTGAACCTCAAGGCGAAGTTCATCAGGCCAACGCCTTGATTCCCGAGGCCTTGGGCTTCATGTGCGGTATTGAAGTCCATCAGCAATTGGCAACCGGGAAACTTCATTCGCGTCAAAGCGGGGAGCTCTACGACATTACGATTGAGACGCTTCCGGAGGACTGGCCGAGGTTTGAACGCCGTCTTCGCGCTTCTCGGGGTGAAGGGGGCGCTGTTGATGTCGCCGCACGCTTTGAGTCCAAACGAAATCGGAGTTTCGTCTACGCTCAGTCACCCAATGCAGGCTTGATTGAACTTGATGAACAACCTCCCGTGGAATTGGATTCGCAAGCGGTCGACATTTCTTTGACGGTGGCTGCGCTGCTTGAGGCACAACCCGTTTCCTTGATTCAAACCATGCGAAAAACGGTGGTTGATGGCTCCAACACCAGTGGTTTCCAACGAACATCGCTCATCGCTACCGACGGCGTGCTTCAAACTGAGGAAGGCGAGGTCGGCATTGACGTGGTCTGTTTGGAAGAGGACAGTGCTCGAAAACTCGACACCGTCGTGACCCCTACCGGGCAACAGGTCATTTACAATCTTGACCGGCTTGGTCTTCCGTTGATTGAAATCGCCACATCGCCCGACATCGTCTCGCCCGACCATGCCAAGTCCACGGCCATGGCCTTGGGCCGTGTCCTTCGACAAACACGACGGGTACGGCGGGGGCTCGGTAGCATTCGACAGGACCTCAACGTCTCCATCGGTGCAGGCGACCGTGTGGAGATCAAGGGCTGTCAAGACCTCGGCTGGATTCCCCGAATCATTCGGTTGGAGATGGCCCGTCAGTTGCACTTCTATCGGCTCGCCAACACGCTCCGAGCAGCCCACGACTTCCCTCCACTGCCACCGCATCGCAGCCTTGACGATGAGGCAACCGAATCAAGCGTTGCTCAGGCGGTCGAAACCATTCTGCCGCTGAAACTGCAGGATGTTTCCGACAGTTTCTCATCGACCGAGTCCTCCATGATCGCAGACAGCATGGCCAACGGAGCCGTCATGAAGGCGCTCCCTCTTTCTGGGTTGTTGGGGCACCTTGGCACCAAGAAACTGGATGAAGAGGGCGCCCAACTTCCTCGTTTGGGTCGTGAGTTGGCCGGTGCTGCGAAACTTGCTGGTGTAAAAGGCATCTTCCATGCCGATGAACTTCCGGCCTACGGCATCACGGCTGACGAAGTGGCTTCGGTGCGTGCATCCCTGAAACTTGGTGAGCATGATGCGTTCGTGCTGTGTTGCGCACCCGATTGGCAAGCCACACTGGCGCTTGAAGCGGTGGTCAACCGCGCTCGTCTTGCCTGGCATCGAACACCCCAAGAGGTTCGAAACGTGGTCGTGAAGAAAGGCGCTCCTGAGGACGGAACGACCTCGCCCATGCGCCCTCTTCCGGGGCGCTCTCGTATGTATCCAGAAACCGATGTCCCTCCTCTCCCTTTGAGCAAGGAAACATGGGAGGATGTCCTTTCCCGTCTTCCGATGTCAGATGCCGAACGGGCAGACCGCCTTTCGACCTACGGTATCTCGGAGGACCAAGCAGACCAACTTCTGGCCCGGGAGTTGGATGATGTGTTCTGCGAACATGCCGACCATCTCCCTGCCAAGGCATGGGCGGCCTTGCTGTTGAATCACGATACGGTTTCTCCAACGCTTCTCGCCCATGTATTGCGCCTCAAAGAGGAGGGTGCGTTGGCAAGGGACCACATGGACACGGTCATCCTTGAGCACCAAGACCAGAACCTTCCGTACGAGGCCTTGCTTGCCTATTGCCAGTCAAACGACTTGGCTCCGGCTGACCTCGGTGGTTTGGAGGACATCATCAACGGCATCGTCGCAGAACGACTCGACTTCGTGAAGGAACGGGGCATGGGGGCAATGGGTCCGTTGATGGGTGTCGTCATGCAGGCTGCCGGTGGAGCCGATGGAAAAGAGGTCAGTGCATTGTTGCGGGCTGCGATTCAATCGGTGATGGAGTGAGCCAGCGATGCGGCAAATCGTGTTCGTTGTTCTGCTCATCGTTCTTGTCTCGCTTCCTGCAACCACCGCCAGCATGGCTGCGCCGGATTGGACGCGAGATGTTGGTCCCGGTTACATCACCACCTCTCCTGTGGCCGATGAAGACCGTGTCTTCATTCGAACCTCTGGATTTTGGACCGGTGAAGAACGCCCTCAGGTGATGGCGTTCGACCATGACGGCGCCCTTCTTTGGGAACACACCAATCCAAACGCAACCCAGCACGACATGGCGCCGCTCATGCTCGTCTCTGGTGGCGAGGGACCTTGCGGCGTGTGGCCTGAGTTGCTTCTTGTGGGCTGGGCAGACGGCCAGTACACCGCCCATCACCCGGAGAACGGAACCTTGGTTTGGTCGGTTCACACGCTCGTGGATGGCTGGGGAATTACGGGCCGTTCCCTGCTTGACGGTGACCACGTGGTCGTTCCGTTGCGCAACGGCATGGCCCGGTATTGTTTGGCCGACGGGGCCGTTGATTTCCAAGTTGAATTGGGACTCGGGTGGCGAAACGGAGTGTCTGCAACCGCGCAAGGCTTCTGGATGGGCGACGAGCAGGGACGCTTGTGGCACGTCAACAGGGAAGGTGTCGTGAACCAATCGCTTACCCTCGTTGGCTCGTTGCGCCATGCACCTCTGTTCGTTGGCGATACACTTCTCGTGCACGCTCAAACCTCCACTGCAAGCGAACTTGTGGCGGTTGATGTGTCCTCTCTCGAACAGACCACCATCGCATCGCTGGGGCCTTCCCCGGCTGTCCCGGTGATGTTTGACGGTGGGGCTATTTTTGCAGATAGCCTCAACATGACCTCCGTTTTGTGCTCGGAAACGTGTGCCATCGCCTCATCGGTCAGTGCTCATATCAACGGAGAGATGGCGTGGACTTCGCCTACCGTTCTCCATGCCCCCGTGAACACCGTGAAAGGAGGCTGGATGGCCGTTTCGGTGGATGAGAACGGCGTCCTCAGTGAATTGATGACGCTGACCACGCCCTATGACGGGTACGGTACGGCGGCTCCCGAGGTGGTGAACGGCCACATGTTCCTCGGAAACGATGCGGGTGTCCTCATGGCGTTGTTGGACGAAGAATCGGTGGTGAACCCGGAGGAATCCAGTATCACCGACGTGTTCGGTGCATTGATTCTGATCACCTCGCTTGGTGCCGTTGCCGGACTTGCATCCACACGGAGCACCGTGGCCGCTTGGCGCTGGCTTTCAGTCGTGCTTGTAGGTCTTGCTTTGGTGATGCTTCCCTCTTTGACCGCTTCTTGGAATGCTTTCGTGACCTCTCCTGAATCAACCTCGGAACAAGACACATGGAACGAAACCTGGCCCGATTCCTGGAGGAGTACACAAGTCGTGGTGATTGAATTCGGGGGCCATTCCCTCGTGGCCGGTGGTTTTGTTGGTCATCAAACCGTGCTTCAACTCACGGAAGCCGCATGTCAGGATTTGGACCTCTCGCTTTCGCTTCAATCAACGGCCATCGGCGTCTATGTTGAGGCCATTAACGGTACGTCGGCATCGGGATGGGAATACTTTGTCGACGGTGAACGCGGTCCAACCTCGGTGGATGACGCCGCTGTTGACGGCGCCTCTGTTTTGGTCTGGCGGCTTGCTTGAGCGTGGTAAGGCTCAAGGAGGCGTTCTCCTTGGGCGTGGTATGTTTCAGGCGTTTGGCGTTCATGGGCCCGAGCTGACACCGCTCGCTCATGCCGTCCTCAACGCCATTTTGGTGCTCAGTGCGTTCTTTTTGCTGATGGCCGGCCAACGCAAAAACCGATTTGCGTTGGCTGCGCTCGCAACGTTGGTTCTCGGTATGGCCGCCCTTCGTGTCGTTTTCCAACCGCTTCCCAATGTTCAGCCCGTCACGTTGGCCGCTTTACTGGTCGGTTCGCAACTTGGTGCTCGACGTGGCATGGCGTTCGCTCTTCTGGTGACGTTGTTGTCGAACCTCCTCATCGGCGATGGCTGGTGGACGCTCTTCCAAGGCTTCGGTTGGGCCGCCGTCGCCCTGCTGGGGTCAAGGTTCGTTTTCGAGGAACACGGCACACTGAACATGCAGCGGTTGTGCGGCGTTTCCGTGGTTGCAGCCTTTGTCTTTGGAGCGATTTCTACGCTTTCGCTCGTCGATGCCACAACCACCTTGGGAGGCCTTGCCCAAATGGTGCTCGTGGGTCTTCCGTTTGACGCACTTCACGCCCTCGGAAACATCGCCTTCGCCTTGTGGCTCGGGCCGTCCCTTCACACCTTCCTGCGCGAAACCGTGACGTTGGACGAACTCACGCAGCAGGTTGGTGATGTCCATGTCGTCCACGGATGATGCGCCGACGATGGCCTTGGTCGTCCGGCGTGACCTAAATCTCAGCACAGGCAAAGTGGCGGCACAGTGTGCTCACGCTGCCGTTGACGTGGTTCAACGGGCTCGTCGCTCTCGCATGATGGAGCGTTGGCGTGCGGGGGGTGCTCGCAAAATCGTTCTCGGTGTTGACGATGAACCGGGCCTGCATGAACTTGCTCGGATGGTTCCAAAGGGCTGTTTTTCTCATGTTGTGATCGATGCAGGCCATACCGAAGTGCCGCCAAACACCGTCACGGTGTTGGGTATTTTGGGCCCGAGACGAACCATTGACGCCTTGGTGGGCCATTTGACAACCTTGTGAGGGATTGGATGGGTTTCCGTTCGTTTCTTCACCGATTGACGGCACCGAAACCTTCCACGCTGCCCGTGAAAGGGTCGGTAAAATTGGTGTGTGTGGTGAATCAATCGCTCAAGATGGGCAAAGGAAAACTTGCCGCTCAAGTCGGTCATGCATCCGTTGAAGCCTTTCTCAACGCAGGTGTTTCTCATCCCTCACACGTCGAGGTCTGGCTTGCGAACGGTCAGAAGAAAATCTGTGTGAAGGTTCCCGATGAGACGCATTTCCAGCCGCTACTCGACGCTGCCCGCCGTGAGGGAATTCCCGTCCATCTGGTCAGGGATGCTGGGCACACGCAAATTCCGAAGGGTTCGAAGACGGTGCTCGCTCTCGGACCGTTTAACGCTCAGGAACTGGACTCCATCACGGGCGACCTGAAATTGCTCTAGCAAGGTCTTCATGAAGGGGAGTGTTGACCACCGGTCATGCGCGAGCACCCCTCATCTCGCATTGACTTCCGTTCGGATACGGTGACGCAGCCTACGGCGGCCATGAGGGAAGCGATGGCCAAAGCCGCTGTTGGTGACGATGTGCTGGGCGACGACCCTACCGTGATTGAACTTCAAAACCGAGTCGCCTCATTGTTTGGGAAAGAAGCGGGATTGTTCGTCGCCTCGGGGACCATGTCCAACGCCATCGCCTTGAAGACGCACACGGTTCCGGGTGACGAAATCGTTTGCGACAAAACCGCCCACATCTACCGCTATGAAGGCGGTGGCTATGCTGCTCTATGCGGCGCTTCGATCGCTCTTGTTGAAGGTGAGAAAGGCCTGATGACCGCCGCTCAGGTTCAAGCTGCGGTAAGGAAGGCAGCGGGTTCAGGAAGCCATTATCCAAACGGTTCGCTCGTGTGCGTGGAGAACACCTCCAATTTGGGAGGGGGCTCGTGCTATACGCTCGATGCCCTGGACGAGATCGCGGCTGCTGCAAAGGCACTTGATTGCGCTACCCACATGGACGGCGCTCGGATTTTCAATGCTGCAGAAGCAACCGGTGTATCGGTCGCTCGCATGTGTCAGGGTTACGATTCGGTGTCGATTTGTTTTTCAAAAGGGCTTGGCGCCCCCGTAGGTTCGGTGCTGGTGGGTTCGCATGCCTTCATTCAGCGAGCACATCGCTGGCGCAAAATGTTTGGCGGAGGTTGGCGACAAGCCGGTCTTCTGGCCGATGCTTGTCTTCACGCTCTCGACCATCATGTGGGCCGCTTGCAGGATGATCACCGTCGTGCACGAACGATTGCGGAGGCGCTGAACGATCTCTCTGCGTTTTCGGTTGACTTAACGACGGTTCAAAGCAACATGGTGTATGTTGATTGCACCGACCTTGCCAGCGACGTGGTGTCCGTGCTGGCAGCCAACGGTGTTGACGTGCTCGATACGGGTGCGCATCGAATTCGGTTTGTGGTCCACCTTCACATCACCGATGATGATGTGGACCAACTGCTGGCGGTCTGCCGTCAAGAATGGTCTTAAATTCTTCATAAATGGTTGAGCCATACATCATACATGACGGCTTCAGTTCGCGACATCGTCTGTACCCACAATCCGCAGTCCGAAGAAACGCATCATGTGTGCGATTGGTGCAATTCCATGCTCCACTACACCCCCAATCGGGGGTGGGAATCGTTTCTCTCACCCCTTGAACACGAATACGCCATCGCTCAGTTCGGTGGTCCTGGCCACCAATCCGCCCAACGATGGACCAACCTGCTGCGCGCTGATGTGGTGAATCAGCACACCCAATGGGCTCTCCTTTGGGAGGATGAGGACCCCATCACAACCCTGCCTTGTGATGCATCGTCGTTCGAAGCCTTGGCGAAAACCATCGCTGATGGTCGCCCCCTCAGTGGAGATGATGAGCGTCATCTCCAGAAGGGAATTGGCTTTCACGACGGCACAGTGCTTCGATTTATCTCTGAGGCATGGTACCTTGATGGCATGCGATTGCCATCCCTCAGCCTTCATGTTCTGTTCCCTCTTCTCGCGGATGAAAAGGCTCGGCGAGGATGGAACCTCTCCGCTTTGATACTCGGCCTTGCATCGTGCAATCCCGTACTGGATGACCTTGTTGCAGGTGAGCCACGTCGCCGGCAACGGCGAAGGTTCGAAGGGCGGTTTTTCTCACCTCACTTCCGACCGCTCGCAAGCATGTTGGTATGGTTGTCAAACCGACTTCTCGTTGACCGAGCACACGGTGAACCCTCGAGAGAATACATACCGATGATCGCTTGGGCACACGACATCAAGACCAAGTTGTTCGAGCGTCAACACGCCGACCTTTACAACATGTTTCGCAGCGCATTGAGCCATCATCCACCGGGCTTGTTTGAGACATATGACCGGCCTTGGCTTCAAGAATGGCTTTCGCTTGAAACGACGACACAGTACCCACGCACGCTTGATTGGCCGCTGAAAACTTCCGGCAGACATCTCAAATTCCGGGTGCGAACCCAAAGCGGAGGAACCCGCCTGATCAATGTGCCAGCCCGACCCGATGCGTGGGCGTTGATGATTTCCCTTTCCCATTCACCCCTCAATTCCCCTGCTGGAAAACTCCTTTTGGGCTTGCAACACAACTGGACGGTGGCCTACACCACGCAAGCTCCACCGTCTCCCTCACTGCTCAAATCGTTGGAGTTTTGTCATCAAATCATGAATGGACTCTCTGAACGTATCCATATCGAGAAGGCGACGGCACTGGTCTTTGGTCAACTTGGCCATGCCTACGAGGTTCGGGTCGGCCCTGGGCAGCACGGTGCCCCCTACCAAATCCGTCACATGCAAGGTCTTGAGCGGCACGAGAAGGATGCGATTTGCATTCACAGCGGACAACATACCACCAGTTTACCGTTGGGTGACACCATCGGAGGGGTTTTGCTGTCAATGGCCAACGACATCAAAGCGAGTGAGAGCATCGACAGTTTGGCTGAGGTCGTTCGTTCCTCACCACCCTTCGGATTTCCCAGCCAGAACGTACCTGCATCTTGGATGAATGCTTTGGATGCTGAATCCATGGCCCTTCTCAAGCGATATGGATCGGCGCGGCATACCTGGTATCACCATCGATTCAGGGAGGACGAAGAAGACGAGGGACCCGTGTTGTTCGGGGGCGGACTGATGCAGCGCAATCGTCAGTGGATTCGCCGGCGACAAGGCCGCCGTTCACCCCGTGGTGAGAACCGTCAATGGGTGTCGCTGTTTGAATCCCATTTTTCTGACACCAACGCCTTTCCTTACAACGAGGTGGTGGCGCAATGGCGACAGACTGTTCGCCCCTATCTTCCTCAACAACACCAAAACATCGGTGAACCGTTCGGCAGAGGAATGGCCCGTTGGATGCGTCGATACCACCACATGATGCCCCATCGCCGCGAAGAAGATATCCACGAAGAGGGCGATATTCGGGACGGTGAACGCCGATGGTGCGAGGTCTTCGCACGCGTGTGGGAGGCGATGAGTTTGATGCCGCTGGGCTCAACGATTCGATCACCGCTCACCGACGGAGAGGCGCTGACTTTCGAACATGCGAACCTCACGGTCACCATCCGTAACCGAACGGAACGAAACTCGGTGAGCCTTATGGCCCACGCCCTTGGCTACACCCGTCACGGAGAGGATGAACGCGTTCAAGTGTACATCCGCCGCGATCATCCACGACCCGATGCCTTCCTCCGTTTGACCAACCTGTTGAGGGACGCACAAGACCGCCAAGGTGTCCGTGGGGCACCACCTCGGTGGTGGAATTACCGTGAGCCGGGACCTGCGCCTGATGCGCTGCAACTTCTTCGTTGGGAGTTGGAAATTGATCTCACCGACGATCCTCGTCGTCGACGCGAGGCGGCGAACCATCACGGTGCTCGTTGGATGTTCGACCAATTTGTCTTTGATGAATGAGCGTCAACGCCAACCCAACAGCCATCAGCGTGAACATCGTTGAAAGAGCGGGCGTGTCTTCGTCGCTTGGTTCAACCGCTTCGTTTGGTTCTTCCAACACTTCGGGTTCGTTTGGAATGATTTCGTAGATCAAATGAACTTGGAGGTCGTCGCCATCAAAGGCCTGAGGGAGCGCGACGGTGCCGCTTCCTTGGAGTTCATGGCCCAACACTTGGATGTTGTGAAGAATGTGCGGGTAGGTGCCAAGTCCGTTGGTCCCTTCTTCAAAATCAGCTGCAGCCTCGACAACAAAGGCAGAGACGTTGAGCGTTGCGTTTTCAAGATGTGCAGCATCAAGGTCCAGCGCCCACGCAAGCGTCCCCGTTGAATCGCCTGTCGGGGTCCACGTGAAGGCGGAGGAACCGTTGCCGAGCCCAAGGTCTCGTTGCGCAAGATTGGTGAATTCGTTTTGCAGCGTACCGTCATCGGCCACGGAACCGATTTTCTTCATGGTCCCGTTGAACACGACGGCTGGAGGTGAAGACGGGCCGTATTTGTCACGCCATCGATAATCCAAGGCTTCGGTTCCAAAGGGGTCTTGTGTTTCCCCGATGGCGCGGTGGACATGGTATTGTTGCAACCACCCTTCCCCCTGAACATCGTCGAGGGCGTGCTCAACATCCACGCAGTTTTCACACCACGTTGCAGTGAAGACCTCAACAACGGCCGGCAACTCGCTCAAGTTCTCTGTTATGGTAACCGATGCATTTCCAGCAGGCGACCACTGTCCTCCAAAGACCATGCCGTTTTCAACCGGGCTGGCAGGCAAGGCATTCGCAGGAAGCGAGACGGTAGCGAGAGATACAGCAAGAAGAACGACCACCATCAATCGGCGCATGCAGCGCTGTCGCGACGGGTGGATATGAACTTCGTTGCTTCACTCTTCAGCGCCTTCTTCAGCCGTATCGGCTTCGTCGTCGCTCTCGTCGGTGGAAACAAACATTCCCTTCGCTTTGGGCAACTCACCGTTTTCATACCGCTTTTTCATTTCAGCGATTCGACTCTTGACGCCTGCCCCTGAGAGACCCACGGCCTTGGCAATGCAGTTGAGGTTTCGTTCGTGGAGCTTGAACCGCTCGAGAACAGCGTACATCACACAGGCAGCGACCATGCCGATGGCCATGTTGGCGACAGGGCCGTCAACGCTTGGTTCATCCAATTCGGAGAGCACGTCCCAAAAGGTTTCCATGACCTTGTCGAGGTCTGCATCGCTGAGTCGGCCAGCGAGAGCTGAGACGAGGTTTTCAACGGCCATGTCCAACCCGTCGATCCGGGCCACGACCAACTTCACGCGACCAGGAGGCATGGCCCAGCCCTGACTGATGCGAGCCTTCCAGTGGTCCATGATGGTGCGCTTGGCGTTGTTCAACTGGTCTTTGGTGATGCCGTACTGCTTCATCAACTCCATTTCGTTGACGGGAGCGGTGTTGAACAACTTGTAGGACAAACTGGCGATGGCCAGGGCCATGATTTCCAGGTTTTGCTTGTCGCTGTTGCCTCGTATGCCCTCGGGCTTGCGGCAAATTGAGGTCTTTGGGCACTTCAAACGCTTCTGTTCGCTGGAGCTCAGGGTCTTTCGGACAGCTTCCTGCTCGGGGGACAACTTGCGTGCAGCTGCCTCTGCAAGGATTCGTGCAGCGAACGCAACATCCTTGCCGAACATCTCACGGAGTTTGTTCTTCAACTGTCCGCACATGGGGTCTTTCTCACGTTGGGAGTTGGCGTCGGCCCAAGACCATCGGCGGAAATTTTTCATCTTCTTCGCAGAGATGGTTTTTCCAGACCAGTCTTTGTTGTCTGAGACACGCATTTTCGTTCCAGCCTTCCCATCATCGTTGACAGCACCGCTTTGAGCCTCTTCTCCGAACACGGAGGAGGCGTTGGTATCGGCGTCGTTGAAGATGAGGTTGTGTTCGAGCGCACAAAATTCGTCTTCGCACACGCCCACCCCTCGGGCTTTGTCAATCAACAGCTTGCTTCCACAGTCATCGCATTTGTGTTCCATATTTTTCACTTCCAGTCTTCATGTTCGTTGACAGTATATATATGTGGCCCTTTATTTCCTCCACTTTCCTCCGCTCAACAAAACATGAAGTATTCTTATGATGTAGATGCCCCTATTTAAACACCATGGTAAAATGCCCACAGGAACACCACCCACGCTTGTTACCAAAGGAGACCGAGATTCCAAGGGAGTCACGATAGAACAAGGGTCCAGGAGTATATAAAAAGCACAAACCAACTTCGACCTCATCCACATCGTTGCGCAGGTTCAAAAGGCCTCGCCGGAGGTGGTTCTTGAAGGGTGGCCATGTTGACGACGATGCATCAGGTTACTTCGGAATATTCGCCTGCGGGTAACGGTCTTCCGCCATGGCTCTTCAACGCCCTCAATGCTGCAAAACCTCTCAACGTGATGATTCTCCACCCCAATGAACTGCATCGCCAACAGTCGCTCGAATCGCTTCACGATGCAGGAGCACAGGTGCATCCACAACATCACTTGACCTTGAACCGCCTCCTTCGCTTGCTTCACACGGATTTACGCCTCCCGGTGCTGTTGGACAACGACACCAGCAACTTCATGGCGCTGCATGCGAGATGCGAGCTGGCGGCCAACGAGGCCCACTTCCCCTTTCTCCACACGCCGGGCGTGGGATCGTGGACGATGACCAAAACCAAGCGTATTCAGCGCCTTCATGGCGAACTGATGAATCTGCGTCAACCCTTTGCTTGGGAAAACGATCCGGGGGCATCGGTTTACCACCAGTTGGCCCTTGACCATCAAGAAGAGGCGGGAGGTACGTTGCCTTCCTTGGTGCTCTCCGGGGTGCTTGAAGCGATTCGAGAAGCGGACGAAGCACCGTTTCACATCAGCAGCATCGACGGATTGCTTCTCTTGAACATCGCTCCGGACTACACCGAGGCTGAGCAAGACCTGCTTCTTTCACTCTCACGATTTTGTCCTGTTCACCAGGTCCTGAGCCCTGGCTCGTTCCGATTGGGTTACCATGGCGCCTACCTCGTCGACGAAGATCCCTGCACGACGGAAACGTTGCCCGTTTGGGTACCCCCGCACGATGTCTGGGTTCCATCGCAGGACGGCTGGCGAACGCCGGTCGGCGAAGCGCTGGAGACAAAGCACACGCGAATCACCGTTGATGAGCGACGCCATACGGTGGCGGCCACCATCGCCTTGGTCAAAGCCTTCAAGGAACGAGAAGACGGTCGCGTTCTCATCGTTGATGGCGCTGTTCAAGAACGCCGAGAAACCTGGTCGAAAGCCCTTGGGGAAATTGGTCTTACATGGGGAGGAGGCACATCTTCACTGGACCAACAACCCCTCTTCAATGCCGTCATGAGAGCGGCTTCGCTCGGTCAAGGGATGACGGCGTGGTCACAATCTTCTCTCCAAAGTCTGTTTGCTTCGGCAACAATTCCGTTCAGTGCAACCATGTTTTCTGACCTTTCCCATCCGACCCAAGAGGATTGGGTAGCGAGAATTCATCCTGAAGTTCTCGAAGAGATTTCTCGTCAATTTCACGTGCTTGGTGGACCGGGTGCCATGGCTCGATGGTTGGGTGTCCTTTCTCAGGGACGTCCTTCCTTCACCGAGCGTCACCCCGAACAGAAGCGCCAAGCCTTGGAAGAAACCCAATGGTGGATGGCATGCCTGTTGCACGCATGGGCTCCGTTGCTTCCGGGTGAGGACCAACATTTGCTGAACGCCACGCACCAAGGGTGCAGCACCGGTCAAGTGTTGCCCTTGCCTGCCCAACCGGTCGACGGGAGCGCATGGTTGGTTTGGTTGCTCTCCTGCATGGATTACGATGTTCTCACCGAGCGTCGAGCCCCGTACGATTTGGGTCTTGGAACACTTCAGACCTTGATGGAGGGGCTGAGCACCACGACCAGCACCATGCGCGGTCTCGACCTTCCCGTACCAACCCACGGGCGAGGGTTTGTCGAGTTGTTGGAACACATCGGAGCGTCCATGACGGTGGGCGCCCTTCATCCACGAACGAGCAACATCAACGTGGTGACCCCCGAGGATGCGTTGGGCTGTCAAGCGGATCTTCTCGTCTTCGCCGGCCTCGACGTTGATTCGTGGACCATGCGAACCCCTGTCGTTCCTTGGTTGGATGCCCAAGCGCAGTTGGAACTGGGCATGTTCCAATCGGACCTGGCGGTACGCAGGGGGCGTCACCACCTTCGCCATTTGCTCAACGCAGCCCCCCAAATCGTCATCTTTGATTCCACGCCAGAGGAGGGAGGTGGACCGAGTGCTCCACTGGCTGAATGGTTGAGCGACGTGCGCCGCAGCAACGAATGGGACAACATGCGCCATCCTCCGTCGTTTCTTCCGGAGGCCATGGTCCATGGCGATGATGAAGAGCGGAGGTTCGACTGGGTGGTTCGAGAAAAAGGGCATGGAAGTTGGATGACACCGTCGGATTACGTCACAGCCTCGACGCCCGAAGGCCCGCGAAGGATTCGGCACGGTTCCTCCGGGGCAGACAAGCGACAGCAACTCGGGTTGGACCTCCAACATTCGCTTCCCTACGAACCTTCCATCAATCACTCATTCGCCGTGTTTGATTCCTATGAGGCCAGCCTTCACGCTGACCGCATCCGAAGACAACCGAATTATCGCCAACTGGCAAAGCAGGCGACCTTTTCTTGGGACAACCGTCAACATCTTGCCAGCACCGAAGCCGTTGTCCTTCGTCCCACGCGGGCTTCGCTGAAGGTTGCGGGTGCTCAAGCATCGTTGTGGCCCCATCTCGGGCACCGTCCAGCAGGGACCGTTTCAATTTCGGTTGACCCACGACCGCTTCCACCTTATCACGAACAGGGATTGACCATGAGCCACCGCTTTGGCGCGATGGGGGTCCCGTACCAACGAGAGGTGTGGTCGCCAAGCCGCATTGAAACATGGCTCAAATGTCCCCGTCAGGCCTGGGTGAAGCAAATTTTACTCGCAGGTGAAGATGAAGGCGTAGAAGCAGAAGATGTGGACCTTCGCACCCGCGGACAGGTCATCCATCGGGCCGGAGCAGCGGTCTTGGAAGGCCACGGCGTGCCCATGGGAGGCGAGATGACCCACGATATTCAACCGCTTCATCTCGGCCCGATGGGTCAAGGGCAAGCGGGTTGGGACACCGTTCTTGATTTCCTTCAACGCGATGTGGCTTGGCTCGGACGGCACAACGCAGTATCCATCCACCGGACCCGTGATTTGGTCGACGCAACGCCCGATGAGTGGCAAGCCTTCCAAGAGGGCGATCTTGTCCTGCCACCCCGAGGGCGACTCGCTCGCTTGCTTTCAGCTGACGTTAACCTCACCAGCGCCAGTCCCGTTGCCGTGGAATGGTTGCCCGTATCCGGGTCCGACCGCTCGGTTCACATCACTTCCCGTGCTGATGGTGGGGAAGGCTTCCGACTGTTTGGGTACGCAGACAGGGTCGATGTGGTTTCACTGACCGCGACGCAGGAAGAGCACCTAAGGGAGAACGGCATTCTTGGGGATACCCGTTACGACACCCCATATCCGCTTGACGGGACATCTCGAACCGCTCAACGGTTGGTGGTTATTCGTGATTTGAAAACCGTCAACGGCCCTCCGGCCAAGAAAGCGGGCTTACGTCACATGCAATGTTTGTTTGAAGACATGCAGCTGGCGTTGTATGCTCGCGCATGGGAAGTGTTGCACCCAAACGATCGCGTGGTCGGTGTCGGTGCCAGCGAAATCGGAGAAGATACGACGCATTATGTCGAGTTGGAAAGCGACCTTGAGGCACTCGACGAGAGCCTTTCGCTTGGTGAAATCACTCGTGTTTTCCCGAATCATTTCCCCACACAACTCGGAGAAGAGGGTTCGATGACACCGTTCCGACGATGGATGTTGGAACGCATCATCGTTGCGGAACGAGCCGTTGAGAGTGCCGCTCAAGGACACATCAACCCGACACCTGGCAAGCATTGCCAGTATTGCCCCATCGCCCATTCATGCGGGGCATCCACGGAACGGGAGGGTGGCTTGTGACCATTGACTTCAACACCAGTCAGCGACTGGGTTTGGATTTGGACCGACACATTGCCTTGGATGCAGGTGCTGGAACTGGAAAAACCACCGTGATGGCGGAACGCTACGTGCAGCACCTCTTTGCGAGCGACCAACGCGCCACCCATGTTACACCCCCCGGTCCACGAATGCCGCTCTCGGGTCATGGCGCCTTGCGCACTCCCAAACGAGAACGCACCGACCTCACAGCGTGGCCGGGCCTGTTGCCTTCCGAGGTGGCGGCCATCACGTTCACCAGGAAATCCGCTGCGGAGTTGAAAGCCCGCATCCGTCATCGACTCAGTCAAGCCCGAGCGACGCCTGTTGGTCATGGTGAAGAGGGCATGTTCGACCCGAGGTTGCGAAGCGAAGGCGATGTTGAGATGCTGCTTTCTGCTTTGGATGAAGCACCCATTTCGACCATCGATGCCTTCCTGAACCAACTGGTGAGCCCTTACATCGATCTCGTCGCATTGTATCCGTCCAACCAACAAGTCTCCGAGGAACGAGCACCGCTTATGGTGAACGATACCCTCCACGCCGTTTGGCGGATTCGGTCAACCGACGATGCACGGGAAGCCGGGGTTTTGAACCACCATGCCGCTTTCCTTGAAGCGCGAACGCGACTCGTGACTCGATTGGGAGGTCAAGAACAAGCTCAAGTTGTGCTCAACGGATTGCTCGGTAAATCGTTGTTCGTCGAACAGGCCCATCGGTCGATGATTCAGCGTGCGCACGACATGAACCTTCCATGGAACGGAAGGGGCCCTGTCCCTGTGGAGGTGTTGTTGAACACCATCGCTGAACCCGTCGCCGATGTGTTGCCGGGATTCATGCGAGACGTCGCCCAACATCTTCTTGGTTGGTTGGATGAATTTGCACCGTATCACCAGCATTGCGTTCAGCCCGCCGAGGCGGCAACTCACCTCACCCGTTACAACCATCTCCGCCGCTTGCTTTCTCAGCCGATGCCAACCTCGGTTGGCGATCAACTTTCTTGGATGTGGCAACTGTTTCTCGGCCTCTCGACTTCCTCGGGTTTGGTCAAACCTCAATGCAATTTCTTCCCCGGGGGGCTTTTGCCAAGCGGAGATAAGTGGCCCTCTGGGTTGATGGCAAAATCCAACGTTGGCACCATCGATGAGGATGAAAAAGAACGGTTGTACCAACGAGCAAACAACCGGCTGCCTCCACTTCTCAGGCTTCTGAATTCCTCCGATGGGACCTTGATTCGCCTTCTTTCTCGCTCGGCGTTTTTGCTTTCACCCGGAACGGGGTTCGACGGCATGCCGCTCAATTGCCCGCTCCGTCTCGACCCCTTGGAAGAGCCGTTGCCGTTGCAGCCCGGAGAACGGAACACGTATGTCACGGCACAGTTGCAAACGGAAGTGCTCAGCGACCTCTTTGTGATGCATACTGCATGCCATCAAATTCTCGCCCGAAGAAAATCGCTTGATGGAATGCATGATTTTGATGATATGCAACGGTTTGCCGCGGACCTTCTGCTCGCTCGATGTCCCGATGTGTGCCGCCATCGATATCCCGATGAGGTCATTGACGCTCTCGACGGTATGGGCGATGAACCATGGAGTGATGTCCACATCTCTCGTGCCTTGACCTTGCTCAATGACCGCCCCGTCTTGCTCGAGGACCTTCAGCGGCGGTATGCCATCCTCAGCGACTTACGTCGCCAATTTCGGGCCTTCATTATCGACGAATACCAAGACACCAACCCGTCCCATTACCGTCTTCTTGCCCGTCTTTGGGGGCGACGACGTCGTCAAACCGATGACCCTGAACGCCCCCTCGGTCCGTGGGACCCGACGGTCTGCATTGTGGGCGACATGAAACAGAGCATCTACCGGTTCCGACAGGCAGAGGTTTCCGTCATGCGCCGAGCCGTGGCGGCTATCCGAGCCTTCAACAACCTCGAAATCAACGACCAGCGACTCGATCACCTGCGTGCTCCGGGGTGCGGTCGTGACCCTCGCCCGGTGGGTGGAGGAGGAGAGAAGGGGTCGTTTTCCAACGAACACACGGGTGAAGCCTCAGCTCCCTACACCCACGTTCCGTTTCACGAGGAAGACGTGGACACCGCCCCACCCATCACGGGAGAGCGTCTCCAACGGCGGTCAGAAGGTCACATCGACTTGACCTCCAACCACCGTACGCGTCACAACTTGATGGAAACCATGAACGGTATGTTCGACGAAGTGTTTCATCCTCGCTACCATGCCCTTCCGGGTGAGTGGCATGCTGAACCGCAGCGATTACGCCCCGCACGGGATACGGATGAACCCGGCGTCTTGGAGTGGTTGCTGCCCGTGCAGGGTGGAGCGACAGCCGTGCCGCTTGATTTGGATGAAGCGCTTGAAGCCTTTGAGGACCCTTCCGCATCGAATGTCCAACTGGAGCACGAATTGCTTGCGAACCGCCTTCGAGCTCTCCTCGATCACGCTCCGACGAGGGTGTGGAATGCAACCGATGCCACATGGATTGAGGTCGAAGAAGAGGGACCAACCGTTCGTCCTCAAGACATCATGATTCTCGTGAACTCACGGCGCCACCTTCCCGATTTGGTCCAGCGCCTAAGGAGCCGAAACATCCCCGTGATGGCCGACCGCCAGGGCCTGCTGCTCAACCAACCCGTTGTTCAGCCTCTGATGGCGGTGCTGGCATTGATGGCTAAACCCACGATGCGTCGGGCTGCCTTTGACATCGCCCGGTCACCGCTGATGGGGTTGACGGAGGCTCAGGTTCACGAAATGCTGACGCAACGACCCGTCGGTGAGTCCGTGTGGCCTGCGCTGATTGCTCATGCACCTACCCCTGCCGTTCAAGACCTTCTCGAAGACCTCCAGCAAATGGCTCAGTGGGGTGCTCTCTACGATGTCTTTGACGCCATCCTCGACCGTTCCGACCTCCTCGTGGCTTATCCGGACGATGCTCAGCGACAGTTTGCAGAAGCATGGGTGGCGATGGTTCACGGTATCGGAACAGAATCGGGACATGATGTGGCCGCCATCCATCGTCGTCTGGTGGACATTCGTGCGCTGGGGAAAGACGGTCCACAGGCCATCACCAAGCCCGATGCGTCCTCGGTTCAAATCATGACCATTCACGGCTCAAAAGGTCTCCAAGCCCCGGTTGTGGTGGTTTCCGGTTTGTTCTCTGCAGGGATAGCCGACGTGACGATGGCGGTTCAAGACAACGTCCTTGTCACCCCACAAATCGTTGCTGGACGGATACAGCCGTGGCGCGCAAAGGAGCGGCCAAAAGATGGGTTGTGGATGTTTGCAACGGAAATGAACAACGCACAAGACAAGGCAGAGTTGCGCAGGAAATTCTACGTCGCTTTGACCCGAGTGAGAGACCGTTTGATTCTGACGGGCACACCCGGTAAGCGTTCAACGTTCGACGCATCCTCAGGTTCGCTGTCCGTTCATATCCGTCCCGACCCGAGGACCATGGGAAGAATGCTCATTGAAGGCCTTCGTCGCGCCTCATGGGAGGCTGAGGACGCTGCCTCACCTTGGCTCACAGAGAGCGACTTTCAACAAAGCGAACTGCCGTTGTTTACGCCCCAAGACACCCAAACACCCCTCAATCCGGCCGAGCTGCTCGCCAATGCACCGCTCGGCGAGAACGGCGTGACCGGTTTCCGTCTTTACCACCATCCTCAGTGCTTCACACCAAATCCACCGTTGTCGGCTCAGCAGCGCGTGAGGGCGCTTCAACAGCACCTCGATTCAGGCCCCCAACGAGCACCCCTTGACCCAAGCCGCCTGTCCGTTACGCAAAGCATCAAAGGTGCTGCCCATCACCTGGACGCTACGCTTGCCTGCCCACGAAAATACTGGCTTGAGCACATCAAGGGATGGACCACGGAACCCTTCCTCCTCCCCGGCTCAACCGGAGAGAACACGAACGGGGATTGGCCAAAAGCCACGGATTTCGGCTTGATGATGCATCGAGTGTTGGAGATTGGTTTACGAAACCCATTGAACATCAGCGCTTCCACACCTCCACTGGAACCCAGTTGGCTGCACGAAAGCGAGGATGACCTTGCGTCCCCGAGCACCGTTGCGAGGGTGATGAATGAATTCGGTTTCGGCGTGGAGCAAGCCGATGGACAACCCGAAGCCACCTGGCGAAATCGTCTGCTGCACCTCGGCTCGCTCATCGACGAGGGCTTGTTGGGCCGTTGGGTCGGTGGCGAGACGATTGACGGCTGGACGGTTGAGGCAGTTCGCACAGAGCTGCCTTTCTTCCACAAAGAAACGCTTTCCATGGAAGACCCTACACTCCGGGCGCTGATGCCTTCTGCTGAGCGCTTGGGCGCCAACGTGGGGGCCGTGACCATGGAATTCAATGGGCGAGCAGATTTGGTGCTTGCGCTGGTCAACAAAGAAGGGCGAGGTGCGCTTCAGGTGGTTGACCTCAAGACCAAGGGTTGTCTTGCGAAGTTCAATGAAGCCGACCCGGCAAAGGGCCATCCACTGCAACAACAGCCGCCGACCAATCTGTCGGTCAAGCCTGCCACGCCCGAGGAACAAGCCCTGTTGGACGAGCATCGCCTTCAACTCACCCTGTACGCCATGGCGCTGGAAGCCATCGAGCAGCGAAAACCCGACCACCTCCAGCGGAAGGTGTTGCCACCGTCCCTGTTGCTGGGTGCGAACGGCCGGGTCATTCAACTCACGGCCGACGAATTCAAAGAGGCCAAAACAGCGTTGAGAAACCATCTCAAGTGGCGGAGTGCCGTGCACCTGAACCCACGCCTCGAAGAACCCGCTCGGCTTCCCGAGGGATCAACCACCTGTGGACTCTGTCCGTTTTACCGTGGCGATATTCGCCGGTGTGGCCCCGTCGGTGAACCGCTTGGAATGAGGGATTTATCCTCGTGAGGCATGGAGGACCAACGTGCCACTCCAGCCCTCTTTCTGTCCAACTTGTTCAACACGCACGTCGGAAAAACCTGCTTCCAACAACCCGTTCTTCCACTCGTCCATGGACATGAGTGTCATGTGGACGTTGAGCGACGTACCCCAGTCGTGACTGGAAGGATTCTCAAGGTAGTGGTCAACACCGATGACGATTCGACCGCCCGGTTTCATCCACGACCGGTGAACGGTTTTGAGGAAGGCTAGAGGATCATGCAGGTAGTACAGGCACTCCATCGTGTGGACGAGGTCCACCGGCTGGTTCGGCACCCAATCGGGCAACATCGCTTCAACATAATCGCCTTCAGGATCCACCGAGCGTGCCTTTTCGATCATCGAGGGTGCACCGTCGATGCCTGAAGCATGGGTGCACAACGCATGCTCCTTGAAGCGACGAACGACCCAACCGTTTCCGCAACCGATGTCAATGGCGGTAAAGGGAGAAGACCATCCCTCAAGCAGGCCGTTCAGCATGGCTTCAACGCTCGCGCTGTGCCCTTTTTCCATGCCCTCATCACGCCCAATATCGGCCCATTCGCTGAACAGGTCGGTTGCGTCTCTTGTGCCCATGCTATCCTGCCTTGGTCGGACATCCATGAACCTGTTCACAGCGAAAGGAACATGCACGCCCAGTGCGTGCGAAGAACATGCTTGACCACACCACGACCCTTGCAGATGTTCTCTATCCTTCCATCGAGCCGCACACCACGGGCATGCTTGCCGTGTCGGACCTCCACACCATCGCCTGGGAACAAAGTGGCAACCCCGATGGCATTCCCGTTGTGGTGATTCACGGTGGTCCGGGCGGCGGAGGACAACCTTCGTACAGGCAGTATTTCGACCCCGAGGCGTTCAACATCGTACAGTTTGACCAGCGCGGGTGCGGTCAATCAACACCCTATGCCGAACTTGAGGAGAACAACACCCACGCTTCCGTTCACGACATCGAAGCCCTGCGCACCCATCTCGGCATCGATGCCTGGCATGTTTTTGGGGGTTCATGGGGCTCAACGCTCTCTTTGATTTACGCGCAACACCATCGAGACCGTGTGCTCAGTTTGGTGCTCCGTGGCATTTTCATGTGCCGAAGGTCCGAACTTCACTGGTTCTACCAGGACGGGGCGAGTCACATTTTCCCCGATGCGTTCGAACCCTATCGTGAGCACATTCCGAAGGACGAACAAGACGATTTGATCAAGGCCTACTACGCTCGCTTGACCAGCGAGGATGTCAATGTTCGTCGAGCTGCAGCAAAGGAGTGGACCCGATGGGAAATGGCCACGAGTCGGCTGTTCCCCGATCCGGAATACCTTGACAAAGCCGAGGATTTGGATTTCGCAGTTGCGTTTGCTCGAATTGAATGCCACTATTTCATCAACGCCATTTTCGTTGAAGAGGCCTTTATCCTGAACAACGTCCATCGTATCCAGGACGTTCCAACGGTGATTGTTCAGGGGCGCTATGACGTGGTTTGTCCAACACGCAGTGCCTGGGAATTGCATCAAGCCATGCCTAGCAGCAAGTTGGTCATCGTTCCCGATGCAGGCCACTCCATGGGTGAGGTGAGCATCGCTCGTGAATTGGTGGCCGCAACCGATGCGCTCCGCTGATGTGGACGGCCACGAAGCCGTGCAAAACAATGCTCTTTGGAGCGTCGGCTTGATAGGGAGGAGTGGACTGGCGTTGTGTGGAGGCTTGACCTCCGGGTGAACACATGACGGAAGGAACCATCACACCTGAGGTGCGAATCAAGGAACTCGAGGAGGCTTTGTCCACCGAGACCGACCGCCTGCAGAAGTTGTTTGCTGCCTACGAAACCCAAGAAAAGGAACTCGTGGACGCTAAGGCCGAAATTGAGGTTTTGGAGAAGGAGATCATCGACCGAGAAATCGAGAAAGAGTCGCTCGAGTCCATCATCGCAGAAAAGGACGTGCGCGTTCGTGAACTGGAAATGAAAGCCACCAAGTCCTCCAAGCGGGTTGAGCACCTTGAACCTGAACTGGACAAGATGGAAGAAAAGTACTCCCGTGAAAAGGACCGACTCGGCAAAGTTTTCGGTATCGCAGAAGAACTGGACAACGACCTTCGCCTTGCGGTGACGGAGATGAAAGCCCGTGACGACTGGTATGTGGCTCACATGCAAATTTTCGAGGACCTGAACAAGGCCATCAAGGAACGCTACGAGATGATCGAGCGTGCGGTTGAAGCCGAACGCAAATCCCAACACATGTCCCGTGTCTTTACCGAGCGCATGGAAGAGATGGTGCAAGCTCGCTCGGAAGAGCAAGCCCAAGAAGAGGCCGAAGCCGCTGAGGCCGAAGCCGCCACCGCTGCGGTTGAAGTCGTGGAGGAAGCCCCTGCCGAAGAAGAACCGGTGGTTGAGGATGCAGCCGAGGAAAGCGCAGAGGAAGCGGCTCCGCCCACGGAATGGGGCGACGGCACGGACCCTTGGGCGACTGAATAGGTGATATCATGACCGGCTTGGCCCCGGGTGGCCACAGCCCCGTCATCACGATGAGCATGATGGGCGTCAGCGCCCTCATCATTGGATCGTTCATCGACCCCATTGCAGGACTCATTCCGTTGTTTGGTATTCTCTGTCTGATGTTGGCCGTGTTTCTCGGTTATTTTTGGCGGGACCCCGATCGACCTGTCCCGCGTGAAGACGGCGTGTTGGTGGCTCCAGCAGACGGGCATGCTCTGTTTTTGGTAAGGGAGCGCGCTATTGGGCGGCGACCAACCAGCGAAGAGCGAGAGAAGGGGGCGATTCACCACGATCCTCTCACCGGTGATTGGTTCCCTTCCCCTCTCGATGACCCCCTCACATTTTCCACCGAGCAACGGTTTGAGGCCGTCCCTCTCGGCGAGGAATCATCCACGGATGTGTGGCGGCTTGCTGTGTTTATGTCGCCGCTTGACGTTCATGTGAACCGGGCACCTTCAGCGGGTGTTATCGAGCGAATTGAGCACCGGACGGGAAAGGGCTTGAAGCGGGGTCCGCACCGAGTTGCTTACAAAAAAGAAAGCGAGTTCAACGAACGCGTTCGCTCAGTGCATCGTTTGGAGGACGATGTTCGCATTGAATTAAGTCAAATCTCGGGGGCGCTCGCCCGAACGATCGTCCCCTACCTTCTCGACGGTGACGCCGTTCGTCGCGGTCAGCGCATCGGCATGATTCGTTTAGGCTCAAGAGTGGACCTTCGCGTCCCCGCTGACCGATACCATTCATCAATCATCACTGCAGCCGACAACCATCCCGAGTACCCGAAAGGGATGCACCTTTTGGCGGGAACCAGCGTGGTGTTCGAACCGAGAACGGAGGAAGAAGCATGAGCAGATGGAAACGAACCGTGCCGGCCTTATTGGTGCTGCTCATCGCAAGCATGCCTGTTGTTTACTATCAAGCCGGCAACCTCGTCTACACCCAAGCAGCGGCCAACAGTCCGGATTGTTCGGGTCATTCTGCTCGCAATTCACCCGATGAATTCAGCGTTGAATTGTGGCACGAGGATGTGACCACAGTCACGCATCAAAAGAACGAGACGTTGGCCGCCAATCTCGAACCGCTTTGGTTTGACCAATGGGAGAACGTTTCCATTGATGTGCCCGACGAATCGATCACCCTCGCGGGGTGGGTAATGGAACACGGAACCAACGATCCCTGGGTGATGGTGGTTCACGGCATTCGGTCCTGCAAAGCCAATCACGAGGCCCTCATTCCTGCCGCTTGGCTTTACCAGTCTGGGTACAATGTGATTTTGTTCGACATGCGCGATCACGGGAACAGCACCATGGAAGACGGTTTGGTATCGGCAGGTCAACGAGAACACCGGGATGTTTTGGCAGTCTGGCAGTGGCTCCAAGACGTAAAGGGTGCTGAACCCGAACACATCGGAGCTGTTGGTATTTCGATGGGTGCAGGGGCAGTCACCATCGCTTTCGAACAAGAACCAAGGCTTCAATCCGTTTTCCTTGAATCGCCTTATTCATCCATGGGCAATGTAATTGAAGAGGAACTCGTTTTTGCTGGGTTCCCAACTTTTCTCAAGGATGCAGCCCTCTTTGCAGGAAAGGTCTCGTCTGGAGACAATTTGGTCAAATATGAACCGATTGAAGCAATGAACACGGTGGGTGATCGTGCCGTTTACGTCGTTCATTCACTCGAGGATGTTCGTATCAATACCTACCACGGAAAAGCGATGTGCGAAGCGGCACAGGCAAGTGTAAGCGAAGACGGTTTGGTGGAGTGTTGGTTTGAATCCTCAGCCGTTGCCCATAACGACCGAGGACGAGAAGGCGTTCTCTCGCACATCACCACGATGCTCACGCATCCTGACGAATACCGAGACAGAATGGTCGGTTTCTTCGAAGAGAGCATCGGCAAGCCGGGTGCGGTGGTTTGAAGCGGAAGACGCTGACGGAGCCTTGCGGTGATGCCCATGACTCAAGCCGACCCGATTTCTCTTCTCGGTCAAGGGAAGAAGGGTTTGCGAATTCACGATTTGGTCAAAGCCCCAGCGAACACGCCGTGGGCGAAAGCCAAACAGCAATCTTGGGATGCCAGCGAACCGGCGACGGTCTACACCACGCCGGAGGTGCTTGCAGATGGAACGCCGTGCACCGCTGTCACGGTTATTTTGCGAACCAAAGGGTGCCACTGGTGGTGGTCGTCCGGATGCACCTTCTGTGGCTACTTCAACGACACACGAGACGACGTCACCAACGAGGATTTGCACGCACAATGGGCTGCAGCCAAGGAGAAATTTGACAATTTCACCGACCAGGCTATGGTCAAAGTCTACACCTCGGGTAGCCTGCTCGAAGACCGTGAAATTCCGGTTGAATTCCAAGAAACAGTCCTCAGGGATTGTGCCGACCTCGGTAAGGAACTCATCGTTGAGAGCCGATGTGAACAGCTCACGGAGGAAAAACTGAGTTGGGCCACTTCAATCAACCCGTCGTTCACGGTAGCCATCGGCTTGGAAGCCTACGACGATGAGGTGCTCCGTTTCCACGTCAACAAAGGATTCTCCACTGCATCCTGGGACCGCGCCGTGACCAATCTTCAGGCCTTCAATCTCCGAATCAAGACCTACTTGATGTTCAAACCCCCGTTCATGAGCGAGGCCGATGCCTTGGACCACTGCGTTCGCTGGATTGAAGCCATTGCTGAACGGTCGGACGAAATTTCCGTCAATCCGATGAACATTCAACGGGGGACGGTCATCGACCGCCTCCACCGACACAACGAGTATCGCCCTCCATGGTTGTGGTCGTTGGTTGACATGATTCAACGAGCACATCCCGTGATTCACCCGAACGGTGGTGTCAACGGTGATGACGACCAAGTCTCGAGGCTGATCGTTCATCCCACAGCAGGTGGGAAAATTCGCGGTTCTCACAACTGCGGGCAATGCGACGCCGAGGTGGTCGCCGCCATCGAACGCTACGCTGTATCTGGAAGTTTGTTGGAATTTGAGGGACTGTCGTGCGGCTGCCAATCGGTGTGGCGAACAGAGATTGAGCTCGAACGGCAACTCCCCCTCCCGCTGGGTGTTTCAAAACCTCGCCGTGGACGCGCTTCAGAAATCCTTCGCTCGCCTTGAAGAACGCCTCGCAGGGTGTGATTTTTCGTCATTTTCAGTGGTGAATGTTTATCACCGCCCGTCAAGTCGGAGGCTTGACCCCTATGGGGTCAATTTGAGGTGCCCTGCATGACGAACACGCGAGGTCTGCCCGACACGACGGTCGGCGCAGGCGAACCAACAGCCAGCCGAATTGTCTTGACGTTGTTCTTTGTCGGCTTGCTCGGCCTCTATTCTCTGTTCTCGAACGTTTTTGGTTGGGACAATCTTCCGCTTCTTGGTGAACTGGTTCCGCTGGTCCAGAACCTTGGAGGGAGCGGCATTTGGTACTACCTCATCGGCTTCTTGATTGGCGTTGGTGCGATTGTTGCCACCTTGGTGGGTGAGGTCCTCGCCGAATGATGGAGGTGTGATGTATGGAGACCGTTTTCTTGACCGGCGGCGTGCTGGTAGCCGTGTTGTTTGCTCTCTCTCAATCGCTTGCGAAAGGCGTGGGAACCGTTGGCGGTGCCCTGCAGCAAATCGGCTTGTTCATTCTCCGCAAGAACCCTCCAGGCCTTGTTGACATCTTTGACGACAAAGACGGAAGCGGTTCACGAACTTGGATGAATTTCGGTATGTTGTGGTTTGTTTTTGCTGCCATCCTTGGTTTCCTTGCAGGTTGGCACAACTACGACCCGAATGCACTGGACTCGCTCGCAAGTGTCGGCTGGTCATACGACGACGGGTCTTCGCTTCGAGACGCCACCGTCAACTTCCTTTCCATCGCTTTGCTTTACGGTTTGATCGGGAGTGGTATGGTCGCTGCCGCACGCAACGGCAACGGACGATTGGCCAGCGAGGCCAACGCTTCCATGGTCGCTTTGCTGCTTTCTGTCATTCTCTTGGCAACCTACATCCTTCCGTTCATCTTTGGCTTCCTTGACATCGATACGGAAACCGGCGGCGTAGCGACGATACTCTACAGCCTCGAGACGTTGGCTGTTGGCCTGTTGCTCGTTCCAATCCTCATCAACGTGCTCATCACCGTGGCACAACGCGGTGAACAGGAATTGCAGACCAGTGCCTGGTTCCTCATCATGGGAATCACCGCTTACATTCTCTCCATGGTCTACATGTTCTTTGGCGAGCTCGCAGGATCCACCCAAACGGTCTGGCTCGCCGAGCGTGTGGCCCTCGGCTGGGTACCTCTGGCCCTCATGTTCGCCGTTGGCTACCACGTGATACCGATGGCGTCGAAGCAACCCATCTGGTCAGGTTCGATGCGCTCCGCAAGCATGCTGTTGTTGTTCATGACCATTCCACCGTTTTTCATGACCGATGCTTCAAGTAGCAACTTCGTGACCAACCTCGGAGCCATTCTGCTTACGTTGGGTGTTCTTCCCATTTTCGCTGCTTCCGTCAATCTCCTGATGACCGCCTCGTCCGGCCTGAGTTCCGTGGTCAAACAGCCCGGCGCCGTGGCGGGTACCATGGCTTTCCTCGTTCTTCCCTTCTTTGCCGTTGGCGGTTACTTCACCGCCATGGACACGTTTGTTGGAACCGGAGACTTGGGTTCCATGGCTCACGCCATTGACATGGGCATGATGTTCACCGTGGGCGGTCTGCTGATTCTCGCTGGCGTCTTCACCAACTATCCTCTTGCCATCGGCAAGCCTCTGGCGACGCCCTCAACGGCCAAGTTGGCGGCTTGGATGGTGGTCGTTGGCGGCGTTGCCTCCACCTTGACCTTCCTCACGGGCGAATTCACCTTCAACGCCGTCGCCGCATCAGAGGTTGAGGACGTCGTTGCCAACAACGGCGGTTTCTACCTCACCGGTGCTGGCCTCTTCTATCTGCTTGGCATTGGGGCCATCCTGGCCACGATGGTGACCATTCGCACGGGTATTTCCGCCTCAGGACGCACGTTGGAAGCCAACGATGAATCGGATGTCTCAACCTACACGCTCGTGGCTGGGTCGTCAACCACCATTCGAGCCCTCATCGGACGTGGCGTCGGCGTGGACACCGAACTGGTGGTCAGCGAAGCAGAGGAGAAGGAGGGTGGCTCCACCATCATCGGCGTTGAAGCCGCTCTTCACAACGACGAAATCACGGAATTCCCGACCACGACCGCTCAGGTCATGATCGACTTTGTTCAGTATCTTGTTGACACCAATCAGTCCGTATTTACGCTGTTCCGAAGCATGGACTTGGACGATTCCGGCAAGATTGACAGCCGTGAATTCCTCGCTGCTCTCGAAGCATCCGACATCACGGCTCTCTCTTCGTTGGAAGCTGCTGAATTGGTGGAGAGCATGGACCTCGATGGGGATGGAGAACTCAACCTTCCCGAACTTGATATCGCCATCGCTCAAATCAAGCGAGATCACGACATCACACGCTCTGAAGAAGAGGAGTGAGCCCTCAAAGGGTGATGCAGGTGCGCATTGGGCTGGTGGGCAAACCCAACGTTGGGAAGTCCACGTTGTTCAGTGCAGCAACCCTTGCTCAGGTTGACATCGCCAACTATCCGTTCTGTACGATTGACCCGAATGTAGGCGTGGCCTTTGTTGAGGCGCGCCTGCCTTGCCCGTGCAAGGCGTTGCGGGAGAAGTTGGAGGAAGAGGGGCGACTTGAGGCTGCATCGAGCGAGGACCCTCGTCAAGGAAGTCTCTGTCAACCGAGGACGGGCACCTGTGTTGGTCACCGACGTTTGGTTCCCGTTGCGCTTGTTGATGTGGCCGGTCTCGTCCCCGGTGCCAGTGAAGGGCGAGGTCGAGGAAACGCGTTTTTAGCAGATTTAGCCAATTGCGACGTGCTCATACAGGTCGTTGATGCAGCAGGCTCAACCGATATCGAGGGGCAGTTTCTCGGAACTGCAGCCTCGCTTGACGATGCCGTCGATTCGGTCAATGCGGAAATATCCTTCTTGGAACTTGAGTTGGATGCTTGGATAGGGGGCTTACTCGAAGACGGATGGAATCGTGGTGTTCGTCGTGTTCAGGCTGAGGGTGAGAAAGGCTTGATGTCCTTCATCCACGAGCGCCTAAGCGGTCTGGGCGCAACGCCCACGCTGGTTTTGCAAGGCATGCAGCATTTCAACGAAAACAACAGCCCTGACCTTCAACCCTGGGATTGGGATACCGCCATTCTTCATCGGTTGGGTCAAAGCATGCGTCTGCAGTTGTTCCCCATCGTCTACGCAGCCAACAAGGCAGATATTGCGCCGAAAGGGGTTGTCACATCGTTTCCCAACCACACCATGGTCGCCTGCATGGCGGACATGGAATTGGCTTTGCGGCGAGCCGAGGCATCGGGGTTGATTCGATACCGCTCTGGGGATGCATCGTTTGAGGTGCACGACCCAGCATCGTTGAGCGAACCCCAGCAAAAGGCCCTCGACCACATGCAACAACGGCTCAAAGCACAGGACGGTACGGGACTGGCCACGTTGATGGATGGCGTTTTGTTTGACCAATTGAATCACATCGTGGTCTATCCCGTTCAAGACGAAACGCATTGGGTCGACGGCGAGGGACGGGTCCTGCCGGACGCCTTCGTAGTCCCGCAAGGCATTCAAGCCAAGGCCTTAGCGAGCCGGGTCCATACTGACCTCGGAGAGGGCTTTATTCGTGGTGTTGATGGCCGAACGCGCCGTGTTGTTGGCGCCGACCACGAACTTGCCGATGGCGATGTGCTGAAAATTCACGCTAAAAACTGACGGGGCCTTCAATGCCCTTTGGGTCGGTCGTAAGCCGGCGAAAGACGTGCCATATCGCCAGAATATCGTCCACCGCGGTAGATGAAGAGAACGGGTGCAGCCAAGGTCAACAGCAGGAGCAGGCCGAGGAAAAAGAGGCCCCAGGGTTGAACGTCGGACAGGGTCGCAGCCCACAGGATCCAGAGAAACGGCAGATAGAGGAAGATGCTGTAGCGACGGGCAACCGTTGAGAAACGTGCACTTGCAGTGCTCTTGTCAAACAGGACAGGGACCTCTTCCTTCGTGACGAGGCCTTTGTCGACGCCGCAGCGAACACAGACTTGCGTCATGGGCCCGTTTCCGTGGATGAAGAACTCACGTGGGTACGTGCTTCCGCAGTGACGACAGTTCGGCATGGTGGTTCCTCATCCAAGCCAGCGGCAAGGGATTCTTCAACCATCCGATTGAATTCCAAGAAAAGCCTCCAAGAGGGCTGAACCGGCCAACGACCCGATGGATTCGGGATGAACCTGCAGGCTGTGAACGGGCAGTTTGGGATGGCGCAATCCCATGTTCAATCCTGTCGATGCTTCCGTGGCATTTTCAATCAGCGCGTGGCCTTCGTTGGCGACGGCGATCAGCGAATTGTAACGGGTGAGCAACATGGACGGACTCTTGATGGATTCAAACAACCCGGTACCGTCGTGCTCAACGGTTGTTGGAACACCGTGAACGGGACCGTAAGGGGACCGTGCAATCTCCCATCCATCGGCCTCTGCAAGAGCTTGATGACCGAGACAAATGCCCAGCACGGGCATGTCAAGTTGACCCGCAAGCGCGTGGTGAGCCAGCGCCATCGTCAACGGGCAGTCGCTTGGTTGCCCCGGGCCCGGTCCCAGAACAAGGTGGGATGGCTGGAGTCGTTCGAGCAAACCGTGCAAGGCCACGGGGTCAAGATAGCGCTGAGCTTTCGGGGAGCGTCCTTCCAAGACGGTGACATCGTGGCCGGCCTGTGCCATCGCATCGGCGATGTTGAGCGAGAACGAATCCAAGTTATCGATGAAGAGAATCCCTGCATTCTCGTCGTCTTTCAACACCGATTCAAGTGAGCGTATCGATCCACAAGGTTGCCTTGGTCGTGGTGGAGAAGATGCATCGACCGGGTGGATGCTCAAGGTGCCGGTGGGTAAGGTCAGGTGTTCTTCTCGCATCCAACCTGCAGCCACGCGAAGCGCTGCTCCTTTCCACGCCGCTTCCTCCACTTCTTTCTCAGCCTGTGAGGCGATGGTAATGCCTCCGCCTGCTCCAACCGATGCCTTCCACGTCGTTCCCTTGCGATGTGCCTCAAGCGTACGAATAAGAATGTTCCACGCACTTTTTCCAGAGTGAACGTCCACGTATCCTACCGAACCTGTCCAAAATGAGCGGGGCATCTGTTCCAACTCGTCAATGACCGCACACACCACCGTTCGGGGGCAACCGGTGATGGAACCGCCGGGGAAAATTGACTGAAGGGCCGTGTTGCCGTTGGCATCATCAGCAACGGTAGCAGTGACGTGACTCACAAGGTGTTGGACGTTGGCATAGGATTCCACGTCAAAGCGTTCGACCTCAACGGTTCCGGGCTTGCAAAATTGCGTGAGGTCGTTGCGCATGAGATCAACCAACATTCGGTGTTCAGCCCGCTCTTTTTCATCCATGATCATGGCCTTGCGGAGGCGTTCACTTTCTTCCTCTGAAAGGCCTTGCGGGCATGTTCCCTTGATTGGCGATGTGCGTACCCGCTCTTCATCGCAAACCAACAGCGATTCCGGTGACGAACTGGCCAGCGCAAATCCAATGTCTTCTGCTTCGATGTACGCAGCGTAGGGTGCTGGATTGATGGCCATCAATCGGCGGAACACGTCGTAGGGGTGGTCAATTTCACCGTGCCAATGTTTGCCGATGTTCACCTGATACACTTGACCCCTGGTAATGCCTTGGCGAACGGCTTCGATGTTGTCCTGATGCGTTTCATCCGTGTGCGTCACCGCTTCACGAGACTGCGTAGGAGCGGGAAGACCGGGGGTTTTCATCGGCTCTTGAATGGCCTTTTGTGCGTCCTGGCACCAAGTTTCGTCGGTCCCAAAGACGGTGAGATTTCCCGTGGCATGATGCTGGACCACGCCTTTGGTTATCAGCCAAAGCACGGCCAGCAACGTTCCCTCTGTTGGTGGATGTTGAAGGCGGAGCGGTTGGGTCCATTGGACCAAATCATAGGCCAATCCCCCACTCCAAAACGGGCGATTGGGAAAGGAACTGTCATGGGTTTTTGCAAAGGGTTGCGTGGAAGTTTCGGCCTTCAGTTTCTCCATCAAATCCTCAAGATTCATCGCACGAAGTGTCACGCTATGGTACCACGAACCGTGCTTCCATTCCTCCACCTCGGCTTTCAGCAACGGCGTGTCGGTGACCAACCGCAACGTCCCGTTGAGCGGAGAATGGGCCTCTGCAGCGGGCAACAAATCCCTCGATGGCTGGCGAACCACCACCCGTTTGGTCGCCGGTCCAGCGAGAAGGGACCACTCAGCGAGGTGGGAAGGGGGACCACCCGAAATCAGCATGCACGTGTCGGGTGCGCCGTACCTCAACGCAAGTTTTCCGAGCAGACCTGCGTCTGTCAGTTGGTGGGCCGTCTCGGTGAGGTCATGTGACACGGCTCATCCCGGTCTTGACCACGTGGCCTTCTCGGTAAAATGTTCGTGAAGGAGTTCTTGACATCGCTGAGAGAGGACCGTCGTTTGGCCGAGCGGTTCACCATCCAGCGAGTCCACCCGACACACACCCATGCCTGTGCCGACAAGAATGAATTCCGCACACCTCGCCACCGTGCGTTCGTTCAATTTTCCCTTCACAATGGGAAATCCGAGGTTCGGGAGATGACGCTCGAGAACACTCGCTGTGATGCTGCTGACGCCACCCTCTGTATCGCTCGCCATCCATACCGTTCCGTCTTCATCCAGCACCATCGGTGTTGCTCTGTCGGCGTCAACGATGCAGTGGTCGTGGACCAAGAGGGCTGCATCACAACCTGCCTGATCAGCTGCCTTTTTGGCTTCGTTGTAGGGCGACCAGTCGCCGTGTTTGCATCCGTTGGTTCGTTCGTTCCACCGAGGTGCTGGGTGTGTAATGGCGTCAATGGCTTCGTTTCTGAAACCCATCTTCCGATGTTCGACGTTCCACGAAATACCGTTTTTACTGAAGGAGATACGAGCCAAGTGCCAATTTGGCAAGGTTGGTTTCAGCGCGGGAGGTTCGTTCGGTAGGGTGATGCGTAACCTGTTTGCATGGTCTTCCAAACGTTGTTGATGAGCGTCCCAATCCGCCACTTCACCTGCTTCGTTAACAAGGACCGTGGTGAAGACCTCGTCCCGTGGACCGTTGTTGGACATGGCGGCCCCTCACAGGAGGTCATCGAGGAACGACGTGTCAATTTGGGGCATCTTTGGTTCCGCCGGTTCATCAAGCAATCCATCCAAGAGTGCCGTGTCGACCTGCGGCTTTAGCACGGGCTGTTGAGGCTGATAGGCGGTGCGTCCAATGGTATTGGTTTGGATTTGTTCGGCAGCGGCATAGATGTCGTTGGCTTGTTGGGCCGTGATACCTGGAGGTGGAGCAGGGGCGTTGGTCGGCGGGGCCACCGGTGAACTTGCCCCCCAACCGTTGTCTTGAATGCCCCACGTTGCCTCTTGCAGTTCCCAATTCTTGGCACGCTGCGAAGACGTGCTTCGTGACCGCACGATGATGACCAGCAACAGCAGGATGACCAGCACCATGCCGGCCGCAATCAAGTTGGGTCCCGTCAGCAAGGCCTCGAGCGAAAGTTGTCCGCCGTCGTCCCCTTGCTGTGCGTCTTGCCCGTCGTTGTCCAGGGCACCAAGTTTGATGGCTTCAACCGTGATTTTCGCCACCGATTCGTCGTAAGGCACCACGCCGATGTACCAGGTGGATTGATTGTTCAGTTCACCATACAACGACGTGTCGATCACGAAGGTGTTGGACGATACCGTTTCCCCGACCATGGTGGCTTCATCCGTGGAAGCAAACATTTCGTCCGAGATGTAGATGTGATAGCCCTTGACCTTGGCATCGGTCGAGTGCTGCCACTCCACGAAAATGCTGACCTCTTCGAACCACGAAGCCGTGACGTCAGCGATATCGGGGAGGTAGACGCCAGGGTCTGTGATGCCTTCGTCGGTGCTGGTACCCGAAACCACCGTGAGCATGGTTTCGTGAGCGTTACCGGAGGAGTCTCGGGCGACCACAGCCACCCAAATTTCCTGACCTGCAATCACCGGAATATCGCCCGAGACGAGGTCGATGGTCAGTGGGAGAACAGGGTTTCGGCCCAATGTTGCCACGGGAACAATGTCGGGGTTTTGTCCCGTCTGAGCACCCTGTTTGACGCTGGTGAAACTGAAGGTGGTGGCGTACACTTCGTAGGCGGCGATATCGGGGGCCTCGGAGAGCGCAAAGTCGAGCAGCAGTGCGCTTCCGTCGTCGTTGGGCCGGTCCGTAAGCGACAGGTCGGTCAAGCGGTCGGGAGGTGTGTTGTCGTTGAGATTGTCGATGGGTGTAACCGTTGCCTGGGTCAAATTGGTCAGGTACACGTTGCCTTTGAGGTCGTGAACGGTCACGGCGACAAAGAGTTCAACATCGGGTCGAATCAGGTCGGGCACGCCGTCGGCGAGGGCTCCTCCCTCAGGGACATAGAGGGCGTTGGAGAGGGTGAGTTCAATGGGATTTGTTCGCTCGTCAATCCATTGCTTGTTGAAGGTGAAACACCCGCAGGCATCCGGGTTGGTGCCGAAGACAGCGTAGGCAAAGGACAGGTCGGTCACCGGAGCGCTGGCGACCCAAACGGTGTAGGAGGCGAAGTCCTCAACCGTCGAAGGCTCCCAGACGACGTCGATGGCCGTGCCGTCATCCTCGGCGTGGTCAAAGGCGAGCAATGTGGTGATTCGGGGCGGTGTGGTCCCTTGCCCCATGGTGTTCTGGAACGGTGTGGCCGTGACCAGCAGGACATCGTCCGTGTTTCCGTTCAGCCAAACATCGTACGCAACGACGCCGATGGTGTATGCTTGACCGTCGATCAGCGGAACACCGTCGAGCGAGGAGAGAATGACGTTGGTTTCGTCGCAAGGATTGACGATGGCGGCTTGGGAGAAACCATCGACGCTTCCCCGTTGTGCACCGTCCACAATGAGGTCGTCGCTCTGTTTCATGAAGACCGTGTAGAACGCACAGTCGTCGGCTTCGCTTTGGTTCCACTGAACCACGATTCGCCCACCTTCATCGTCGGGAACATCGCTCGCTTCGGTCCCCTCAACGGGGTCTGGAGCGTCGTTGTCATCGATATCTCCTGTTGGCACGATGGGGCCAACAACCGTGAGGTCGGAGAGGTTCTCTTGGCCTGCCTCGTCAACACAGGTTAGACCAATCCAAACGGGTATGCCGGGTGTGAGCGATATCATGGATTGGTTGCCTTCGTTGGGCAGCACCGCCGCTGACGGCGTTCGGCCCAAAGCATCGGTCATCGGCGTGGTCGCCACATAGATGTGTGTCTTGGCGAGGTCAAGGGCTGTGCAACGGGCCCATTCGAGTTGAACATCGCCATCTTCGCCGCTGGCTCCCATGGCTTGGGCTAACGCCCATTCCGGTGCGCCGGGGACCTCATCGCTCGGCGATGCAGGGCCCAAGGGAGCCGACACATCACCCCAGCGTCCGTCATTGTATTCGACCACCACAACGGCATGGTAGTCCGTACCGTCTTTCAGTGGCTGACCGTTGGCGGTTTCGATGTCTGTTGACAATCGGCTGTGGAGGGAGACGGTTTTATCGGGCGTCTGGCCGAGAAGCATCAATTCGTCAGGAACACCTGCCCATGGTCCTTCGTTGACGAACACGAGGTAGCGTGCGAAGTCCTCGTCGTGAACCAACGACCACGAAGCCGTCAAGACGCCGCCACCGTCATCCGGGCGGTCGACGAGGCCTTCCATGGCGACGGGTGTGTCGGAACGGACGTAGTCGTAGGTCAGCCTTGCTTCCAGCGAGCCGTTGGAAGGCGAGTACAGTCGGAGGGACACATGGCGGGTGTTGTTGAACAATTGGCCGTTGTCAACCGCATCTTGAAGATTCAGAGCGAGCGCTGCATCGTTGCTGATGTCAAGGGTTACGTCGTACTTGAGCGAAACGGATTTTGCCCAAACGGCAGCACCGCTGACCGGCGACGTCATCACGATTGGCACGTTTTGGAACAGCAGGTTGTGAACGCCTTGCGTTCCCTGGCTGGCGTCGAGTGTAAAGGAGGCGGACGGGTTGATGAGTTCAATGGGCATCCCAGGATGCACCATGTCGGTCACGTTCATGCCACCACCGTTGTTCAGGGCGCGAAGGGTCAAGGGAAGTGCTCGACGCATCGTTGTGTCTTCAACAGGCGTGTATTGGCCGTTGTTGGCCCACCCTCGGAGGCCTTCGTCGGCGATGGCCCAAATGTGGTTGTTGCCCAGTGTCCCGCTTTCAACGCCCATGGCGGTGAGGAAGGCTTTGCTGGCGTGGGTGTTGGTTCGGGCTTCAACGAGCATCACGGTGTTTTGCGAACCCACAGCGAGCACTTCATCCCCGTCACTCACGAGTCGGCGAACAGGGTATTGCAGTTGGAAGGAACCCGTTCCGTCTTCAAAATCTCCGCTGGTGGCGTTCCAGTGCGTGAGGGGGCCGACATCCGTGGCGATGTGGAGGCCCCAGAAGTCTGCGGCCAATGCCGTCACGGTGTTCGAAGGCAATTGGTCAAAGCGATGTGTTGAGGTGACTTGCTGGCTGCTTGCGTCGATGATGCTCACACCGGGGCGCTCTGAGCCACGACCGTCGTGACTGACGAGGACCGAAACACTGCCTGTCGCCGATGTCACTTTGACCAGTCCCCACGAGGATTGACCCATGAGGCCGTTGGCGGTTGTCATCGTTCGACCCGTGTTGGTGCTGGCATCCCAAACAAACACACCTGCTGGCGTGGCCATGTAGATGTCGTTGCCAACAGCGACCACGTCTTCGACGACATCGCTGGGCAGACCGTTGCCGACCGTGATGGAGTCCATCCAGCCGTTGCTGGTGTAGTTCCAACGCCCGATACCGCCGTTGGTGGCGATGTAGAGAATGGCGCTGGTGTCTGCAAAGCCGTTGACGATGTTGGAGGGCAGACCCGCAATCAATCGACCGTTCCCAAATTGGTCGGTGGTTGGGTCAAACAGTTGAACGCCGGGTGGACTCCCTCCTGCGCCCGCCAATCCGATGACGAGCTCGCCGTTGTAGACGTGCATCGTGTCCATCTTCGTGTGAAGAGACCCACCGATGTTGGTGATGGTTCTGGTGAGCGTGTCGAGTTTGAGCATGCCGCCCGGAGAGGAAGCGATGTACAGATCGGTTCCGTGGAGGTGGAGGCCGCTTGCAACGGTGTTACCGGGCAGGGTCCATCCAAATTCCCAATCCACCGTTCCGTTTGGCAAAAAGGTGCCTTGGAGCAAGCCGGTTCCGCTACCACCAAAGTTTCCTGAGGTGGCGGACGTTCCGGTCGAAGCCCAAAGGTGCGTGGCGTTGGCCACCATCGTTGGTACTTGGCCGCTGACGAGGCCCGGGAGGTCCACGACCGTTTGACGTCCTGCGGACGAAAGGGTCGCGACTTCGCTGTAGCCAGATGATCCACCGGCACGGCCGATGAGCCACTCGGACGAGCCACTGAGCCACTGCAGGGAAGTTACGGGAGAACCTGCACCCTGGATTTGTGCTTGCAAAGCGGTCGCGCCACTGGCCACCAAGGTCGAGTACCCACCTGCGATGAGGTTCGAACCCGTGTTTCCGACGGCGTGACCGACGATGAGTTGGGTGCCGGAATGCGAGAGCGCATCGTACCACACACGGTCGCTGGGGAGGTTGTGGCTGGCGGTGGTCAAGCTGGAAATGAAGGCCGAGGTGGCGTAACTGTAGCGGCTAATCGGCTGGTTGTCGTTGTAGTAGCCGATGTAGAGGGTGTTTTGATTATCGCAGGTGACCGACGCAGGCCCGAATCCGTCGAGTTGACTGCGGTCAAAGCCTGCGTTCACCGTGGCGTTTTGCAGGTCAATCCGAGCAATGCCGCCGTTGCCGTTGTACATGGCAATGTTGAGCATACCGCCGCACATCTCCATGGAAATAGGGTAGCCGTCGGGGATGTTGCTGTAGGAGTCTGCCGGGTAAGACGTCCATGCACCTGCACCGTTGCGGTGCGAGATGATTCCTTCTCGAAACTGACCGAAATTCCCGATATCAGCACCTCCGACGACCAAGTGCGTGCCGTCCGTCCACAATTCGTAAAATCGGTCACCAGCGTTGTTTGGTAGCCCGTTCCCGGCCTCCCAAGTGGTGTTCCAGGTGTTGGTGTTCTCGTTGTACCGTGCAACACCGTCTTCTGTGGCGAACAGGGTTTCACCGTTGTGCTCAACGATGCCCCGAATGGGGAAGTCAAAGTTGGTCCACGAATTCACCAGCGTTTGGGAACTGTCGTAGAGGTCAAGTTTCAACTCGCCCCAAGCAATCCACGTGTTTCCATTCGAAGACTCGTACGCAGTTACACGGTCGATGGAGCCGGTGGGCAAGATGTTGGTTTCAAAACTTGAGGTGGTGGTGTTCCACCGTGCAATACCGCCCGAACCGTCGGCGTTCCACCACTGTCCGGAGACGACGCTCACCATGAGTGTGTCACCGGACAATTCCATGCTGACGATGTCACCGCCGTTTTCTCCCACCTGGGCGCCGATGTCGAGGTTGGAAAGCGTTGCAGCATTCGTGACATTCAATCGACTCACTTCATCGCTGGCGGTGCCCGAGTGGTAATACATGATGTTGTTGTGAATGATCATGCCGTAGGGGTCACCGTCGGCCGTGTACTGGCTGCTGGTGCGTTCGATGTCGTAGACTTCTGCACCGTTGGTGACGTTGATGAGTTGGAATCCATCACTGCCGCCAACCCAAATCATGTTTGGACGGATGTCAGCGGCAAGGCCGGTGACGTCGTCGTTGCCACCGTCGAGGACGCCGTTGTCTTCGGTGAACGGTGTCAGCCACTGGTTGGAGGTGATGTTATAGCGCAGCACGCCCAAACCTTCGGTGCCGATGTAAGCGATGTCGCCCATGATCTCCACCACGGCGTTTCCGGTTTGGGTTCCTTCGCCCCAATTCTCGTCGTGCTGGAAGTTGGATTTCGTGATGAGGCCGACACCTGAATTGGTGCCACCGTAGACATAGGTGCTATCGACACCGACGCTGAAGGTGGCCCAATTGGGCATGCCGTCGTAGACGTTCTGGCAATCGTTCATGGCCAGCGTCGAGAGCGTGTACTTGCACAATCCGATGTTGGTACCGGCATAGAGCGATGCGCCGTCGATGGCGAAATCAAAGAATTGTTGAGGTCGTGTTTGCCAAGTTGAGCCCTGACCAAAACTGGTGGCTTGGTTTCCGTCCCACTTTCGTGCACCCTGCTGGGTGCCGATGTACAGGTTGGAGCCTTCTGCCTCGAGGGCGTAGATTCTGTCCGAGGGCAACACGCCGCCTCGGTTGCTGGCGGTCAACGGCGCAAGGATTTCACCCGTGCTCAAGTCTTTTCGAGCGACGCCGTAGCCTTCCAAACCAAGATAGAGCATGTCGCCCACAATGGCGACGGGTGCGTTGGAAACGCCGTTGATGCCGGTGGAACCCCACGGCTCAAGCCAGGTGTTGTTGGTGATGTCGTAACGCAGGACACCTCGGTTTTCGGTGGCGATGTAGGCCATGCTACCGAAGAACACCACGTCACCAAGGAAGGACGTCGGCAGTCCGTTGGTGGTATCGTAGGAGGTGCACGCTCCCGTACTCATGTCAAAGAGAGCAAAGGTGCCGCTGTCAAGGGTGAGCGCCAAGTGGTTTCCGTCGCTGACCATGGAGTTGATGGTTGCGCTGGAGGGGTAACATCCGTTGGTTCCGTCCCATGCGGTGGCGCTTCCGGTGGCGGTGTTGAACTGCATGACCACCGGCGTGGGTTGTTGGGCTGCGAAGAGATCGGTTCCGTCGGTGGCCAATTCAACCACATCTTCTCCGTTGGCCGACCATGGGGTAAGCCACACGGCGTTGTTGATGTCGTAGCGTGAGATGCTCGTTCCATCGGCCCCACCGATGTACAGGATGCCATCAAGTTCGAGAAGACTGGTCATCTCCTCGGTCGACGGACCGCTCGCCAGCACGATGTTGGCTTCAAGAAGCGGCGTTTGGCCCGGGGAAAGATGAGCAAGGGTGCCGCTGGCATCATCCACCAGCAAGGCAGGTGTTGCGGGGGCTGCTCCGCCCGTGGCATCCCACACCGTCAGGGACGCTCCGTTTCCTGCGAGGTTGAGGCTGCCAAGAGCGTAGGTTGTGGAAAAGACACCGTTGCTGGTGTTGTACGAATGCAGGGCATCGCCGCTGAGGATGTAAAGCATGCTTCCAACGCGCTCCACGCCACCGATGGAATCGCTGTTGAGCCAGTTGGCCGAGGTCCAGGTTGAGAGCCAGAATCCAGCGGCGTGGTCATAACGGCCCACACCGTTGTCAACGGAGCCGAGAAGGAGCTGGTTGCCTGACACCGTCATGTGAAGAACATTGTCGGAGTGGAGGGAATTGGCGGTGCTCCACGTGGACAGCGGTTGGTTGTTGTTCAGGTCGTAGCGAAGCACACCAACGTCTTCTATTGAGGTGTAGAGGACGCCGCCGACCTCCACCATGGCATAGGCTTCCGTGATACGGTCAAGCGTGGTCACGCCAATGCGAGAGGTCCACGCTCCGTTGACCCATTCAACGACGCCTTGGCCGCTGGCAGCAAAGACCGCCCCGCCGCTGGTGCGGTAAAACACGTCAACATCACCGGGTCCGAGGGGCGTTACGGCGCTGCTGTTGGTGAGGGAAAGGGCGCGGAAAGTACCGTCTCCCATGAGCATGTGGAGGACGTTGTTGGTGCTGTCAGCAACGAGGTCAAGAACACCGTTCTGTGACGTGAATTCGTAGGTGTCGATGATGATGGGGTCGTTGTTGGCGTTCAGCACCAGCAAGCGGTCGTTTACGGCAATGTAAAGCAAGCCGCTGTTGACATCAACCGCGGTGGCTCGGACGTCAAATTCAACCGCCTTCAACGAAACCAACGCGTCGGCCGGTGCAAGCACTTCGATGATCATCTCGGTGATTTCGGCGTCCGACGGGAGGTCCCAACCTGCGCCAGAATTGCTGTTGGGGTTCAAGCGACCGCTGTAGGTGGCCCCGGAGGTAAAACCGCTCTCCTCTCCGAGGACGCCCAAGCCGCGCCAGTCAAACAACGACGTCCCCATTCCGTTCACGGTGAGGTGTGGATTTTCGATGGTCAATCCGTCTTGACCGCTCGCACGAATCTCCAGCGTGACGTTGGAAAGTTCAGCACCGGGTGCAAACGAGAGGTTCCAGTCAGCGGTGGCTTGTTGGCCGGTCAAGGGGTTTGCTCCGGTGGCATCCAAGCGAATCCAGCCGGTGTCGTTGCTGCCCTCAAGAGGCCACGAAACGCCGCTTGGCTCTGCATGGGCCGAGGCGGTTGGCGTGGTGAGCAGTGGGCCGAGGGACATCAAGACCATCAGCACCACCATGGAAAGGGCGCGATGACGCTGACCCTTGATGGTGGACATTCGGCCCTGTTTCATGGTGAACGGTGTATTTTCCACTTATTTGAAAGGAAGCCTTCGCTGACTGTACAATGCTCGGTTGCTTTACCTTGCCGTGTTCGCCCGTTGCTGACCTGCTGAAAGTTCACCAGCACGGCTTCAACCTCGCACAAGACTCAAACACTACCCCTGTGCCGTTCGTGTTGGGATTTGCATGGGCATGAAGAAGAAAGACCGCTTGCTTCGCAAAGAAGCGCTGGAATATCACGAGGCCGAACCCCAAGGAAAAATCAAAGTCGTCCCGACAAAACCTCATTCCACCGCTCACGAGTTGAGTTTGGCCTACTCTCCTGGTGTGGCTTACCCGTGTCTTGAGATCGAGGCGCGTCCGGAAGATGCGTATCGTTACACATCGAAGGGAAACCTCGTGGCCGTGATCTCCAACGGAACGGCGGTGTTGGGCCTCGGAAACATCGGGGCGCTCGCCAGCAAACCCGTGATGGAGGGAAAGGGCCTGTTGCTGAAGACCTTCGCCGGCATCGATGTGTTTGACATCGAAGTGGACACGGAAGACCCGGAGGAATTCATCAACACGGTGGTCAACATCTCGAAAACTTTCGGGGGCATCAACCTCGAGGACATCAAAGCGCCAGAGTGTTTCGAAATCGAACGTCGTATCGCCGAAGCCACGGATATCCCGGTGATGCATGACGACCAACACGGCACCGCCATCATCTCGGCCGCAGCCCTTCTCAATGCGGCAGAACTTCAGGAAAAACCGCTTGACAAGGTCAAGGTGGTCGTCATTGGAGCCGGTGCTTCAGCGATTGCGTGTGCGAACCACTACGTCGCCATCGGCGTGAAGATGGCCAACATCACCCTCGTTGACAGCCAAGGCATTGTGACCAAGACTCGTCTTGACAACGGTGAACTGAACGAATACAAAGCCCCTTTCGCCCAAGACCGCAAGCCAGGAGACTTGGCCGATGCGCTCAAGGGTGCCGACGTGATGTTGGGCTTGTCAAAAGGCGGTTTGGTGACCAAAGAGATGGTCGCCAGCATGGCCGAGAAACCGATCATCTTCGCGTTGGCCAACCCAACGCCTGAAATTTTGCCCGAAGAAGTGCTACAGGTCCGCAGCGACGCCATCATCGCCACGGGCCGTTCGGACTATGCGAATCAAGTCAACAACGTTCTGGGCTTTCCCTACATCTTCCGAGGGGCCCTCGACGTACGTGCTCGTGACATCACGCAGAACATGAAAATGGCAGCGACCAGGGCGCTGGCTGCCCTTGCGAAGGAGCCTGTTCCGGATTATATCTCAGCCGCCTATGACGGCGTTGTGATGCAGTACGGTCCCGAATACATCATCCCCAAACCCTTTGACCGACGTGTCCTGATTTGGGAGGCTGCAGCCGTGGCCAAAGCCGCCATCGAAGAGGGCGTGGCCGGTGTATCCGCAGAGGCGTTTGACCTTAACCGGTATCGAGAAGAATTGGAGGCGCGCTTGGGCGAGTCCTACTCCGCGATGCGGCAAGTCATCAATCAGGTCAAAGGAAAAGGGAAACGCATCGTCTTCCCCGAAGGTGACAAAGAACCCGTTTTGCGTGCGGCAGCCCAACTGGTTGAACAGGACATTTGCCATCCCATTCTGCTGGGGCCCGTGGACCGCATCGACCGAATGGTGGAAGACTTGGGTCTCAACTTTGCATACGAAGCTTGCGATCCCCGCTATGATGAGCGTCGGAAAACAGTGTACGCAAACGCCTTCTTCAAACGCCGTCAACGCAAAGGAACGACCTGGCCGGACGCCGCCCGTCTGTTGAAGAGTCGACCCTACTTTGCCGCTCAAATGGTTCAGGCGGGCGACGCCGACGGCTTTGTTGGTGGTGTGAGCCGAAATTATGCCGACGTGTTGCGACCCACCTTGGAACTGATCGGCAAAGCCGACGATGCGCACTGCGTGATCGGTTGCTACATGATGAACGTCAAGGGACGGACCATCTTCTTGGCCGATGCCACGGTGAACGTGTATCCTGACAGTCGGACGTTGGCCGAGATTGCGGTTCAAACGGCAAAGGTCGCCCGTCGCTTTGGGGTGGTCCCGAGGGTAGCGATGCTGTCGTTTTCCAACTTTGGCTCGACCCGAGAACAACGAAGCGACCGGATTGAAGACGCCGTTCAAATCGCTCGTACATTGGACCCGACGTTGATGATCGACGGACCCATGCAAAGCGATACAGCGTTGAATCCAGCGGTGCAGGAAGAATACCCGTTCATGGAACTTGTTGGACCCGCCAACGTGTTGATCCTGCCAAACCTTGCTGCGGCCAACATCGCCTACAAATTGCTCGAGGAGTTGGGCGATGCTGAAATGACCGGCCCAATTCTTGAGGGCATGGCTCATCCGGTGCAACTGGTTGCCCGACAAGACGGTGTCCGTCACATCGTGAACATGGCCGCTATCTGCACCGCTGATTCCTTGCGAAAGGACACGATTTGGGCGACCCTCACGGGCGGTCAGGACACATCATCGTAGCGCAGCATCGGTCGCTGAGGTCGCCACACGGCACCGGTCAGAAAGCCTGCGCAAAGGCCTCCAAACAACAGGTTCACCCAGCCTTCGGTTGCATAATCGCCCATCCCGCGCAGGACGGGAATCAGGAACGAAGGAACGATGCCGAGCAGCGTGGTCCAAAGAAGTTCAGAGCGAAGGTTGCCCCACCGGTCAGTAGTTTCGGGCACCCGTTTTCCGCTCCCCTCCCGCAGAGGCGAGAGTGCCAGACGCGCCACTACGCTGGGCAGGGGTCGGTCGTGAGGAAGGCTGGTCATGGCGGTGATGTTCCGGTTCTTTGGATGAACGGCGATGGCAGCCACGTGCTGAGATGCAGGTCCCAACAGCTCGTTCGGGCGGGGGCGCCCGTCCATCATGGCGCCACGATGGTTCGATGCGGGGGCATCAGCTAGACGTTCTGTGCAGCCGGGCGGTAGGTTGAGGATGCCGCCTTGAGCGGCCGCCTGCCACTCGCTCTGGGTGAGGGGCCTGACCTCCCAGCGACCGGGAAGTTCCTCGATTTTCTGCTTGAAATCCTCGCTCTCCATGAGGTGCTGTGCAAGCTCATGCACGTCGATGGAGGTCAGCGTTTCCATCGGGCGGTCACCGACTTGGTCGGTCAACGGGACACCCATTGCCGTCGCCACTTCACGTTCGTTGAGCGGTTGACCCATGACGAAAAACGACGGAAGTTTGACCTCGTGGCAGGGTCGTTGTCCTGCATACATCCAACCTCCTTTGGTGCTACCGAGGATCACCGTTTGTGCTTCAACGGGATGAAACACCAACCCGTTGAGTTCCACCGTCATGAGCATCATCTCATTGGAGGCTCGATTCCATGCGACGGTACCAAGCCATGCCTGCGGTATGGTCGGTCAGTTGAGCAAATTGAGGGAACGGCGACACCGAGCGCATGTAGCCAAACGCAGCGAAATCAACCAAGTCAGGGTGTACGCCGCCAAAGAACGGTTGACCGTCGTGTGCGGCGGTAAATTCGGTCAGTAAATCGTGCCAAAGTTGCTTGGGTTTCCGACCGTCACGCTTCACGCGCTTTCGAGCGATGATGCCCCACATGATGGGGAAGCCCGCCCACGCATAGAGTCGCTTTGAGAGAAAGCCAAAGGTTTCGATTTTGGAGATGCGTGTGGTGGTTTTGAGTGCAGATGCGAGGCTACCGTAGAGGATAGGAACCGTGGCCTTCGACATGTGGGTGTCCACCCACGTCATCCACTCGTCTTGGCGTGCCTTGTCGCCCATGGCTGCCAGTTTCCCGCCGTTGTAGGTGGCGTCGATGTGCTTGAGAACCGGTGTTGAATCCACGTGATGTGCGCCCGCTTCATCGGTGAACACGGGAACTTTCCCCCAATCGCCTGCAAACGCCACTTCTTTTCGAATCTTCATGCCGTTCACGCCGACGTAGTCCACGTCCATCCCCAAATGCTCAATGAGCCCGCGGACCTTCCAGCAGAAGGGACAGGAGTAGAGGAGGTGCAGTTGAGGCTTCTGACCCATGGGTAGATGTCGGAGGACTTCCTTCTTCAAGCCTCGTTCTCGTCATCGTGCTGGGGTTTCCAGCCCGCTTTCCAAAAGTCAAGGTTGTCCAACCACGCCAGCCACTCCTTGTCGGTACAGGAGAGCAGCCGGAACGCTCGTCCCTCCAACCCTTCGCGAAGCGTCGGTGCCATTTCGCCTCGGTCCATGGCGTCCTTCCATTCCACTTGCATGTGGCGTATCTGCCGCCGGGCTTCCTCGGGCTGGTCAAAATTCATCTCGCATGCGTCTCGTAATTCAGCCAGCCACGTTCGCGTGTCTTTCATGATGGGGTCGTTCGGATTTGAAGTCGGGCCCTTCTTTTTGCCAAACGGCCACCAGCCCATGAGGCCTCGTTGACATCGTGGTTCATGGTCTTGTTCATGGGGCGCGGGTTTGAAGTGGTGATGCGAGGCCACTCGGTCATGGGTCGCCTTGTCGTTCACGCTCACGGAGTGCCGAAAGACAAAGCGATGAAGCATCTGATTGAGATGTATGGCGAGCGATTGAAAGCTCGCGGTGTTCGCATTGAATACCATCCGTCAAAGCAAACGGCGGAAACCTATGTCGAACGCTTGATGTCGCTGAACGGAACCTTGTTGCTGTTGGATGAAGGCGGTCAAGAGGAAACTTCTGTGACCTTTGCTCGGCGTTTTGAAGCATGGCAACTTGAAACACACGACGTTCACTTGGCCTTGGGTCCGGCTGATGGTTGGCCTGATGACCGCCGTTTGACCGATGTACCCCGTCTTTCCTTGTCGGCGATGACCTTCCCCCACGAACTGGCCGCCGTGATGTTGGTCGAGCAACTGTATCGCGCAAGTGAACTTCAACGCGGCACAGGCTATCACAAAGCATGATATGAGGCCGAGGTGGACAAGAGAGCGAGAGCACCATGTTCATCGATGAAGCAACGGGCAAAGTCTTGGTCTTGGTGACCATGTTTGTCGTGTCCGGCTCTCTTGTGGTTGGGAGTCGCCACCAGCCGTTTCCCGAAATTTCTGGCCGCTTCGGCTGGTTGTTGCTGACCGTTGCGGGGCTGGTTGCGCTCGGTGAATCGGCGCCAAGGCCCATGCCGCTGGTCACGATGTTGACCTTGACGCTCGGCTTGGGTTCAGCGGGTGTTTTGGTGGGTGTCCACCACATGGTGCGAACCCGGCGGGATGTGTTCATCGCCCCCATGTCGGGATTCTTGTTCTGTTTGGGAGCAGGCGGACTGATGGTCCAAACGTGGTCCGATCTCAACACCCTCGAGCAGTGGGCCGGTTTCTTGATGTTGGTTCTGCTCGGCGGAGGACAAACGTGGATGGTCTTCCGTGGCTTGCTCATCGGTCGTCTGCCCTTGGCATGGAGTCAGGCAGGGATGGTCGCCCTTCAACGAGGACAACTTCACGGCCCACACGGAGCCATTGCGTGTTTTGAACGGGGATGGGATGCCGATGAAGAACATCTCAATCCGATGGCGTACGGTGCTCTTCACCGAATTCATGCCATGTTGAACAACGAAAAAGAAGCCAAACAATGGCTCGAGTCGTTTGAAGATGCAGGCGGTGAATCGGCGGTCGCACCTGAATGGCTTGAAGCCGTTGAAGGTGCTCTCCATGCCATGAACAGGAACATTCCTGCGGATTTCGTGGAGGAAGACGGCTCGGAAGAAGGCTGAATACGCATTTTTTCGGGGACCCCATGAGCAAATGAAACGAGGCTTTATATCCCTACACGGCGATATAATACCGTGAAAGAAGTTGTGCGTCAGGAAAAGGATTGGCCCATGGGAAACATTCTCTGGTTTGCCGTCTTGATCTGGTTCTCGTCCAGCTTGCTTTCCCAATCGGCCTACATGGCCATTCACGGACTTCCCTACGATGCCGTTTCGATGCTCAAGACGCTCGGTCCGGCTTACTATCTTGTCGTGCTGGTCGAACTTTCCATGTGGGCCGGCTTACTGGCAATGGGATGGATGAAGATGAACCGGTCTCGACGAACCCCGCAGGCAACCTCTGCAGTACCGGCGTGACTTCTCTGCTCGGAGGGTTGATTCCCGCACAAAAACGGGGATGGCCCATGTTGGTCCTCCGATGAATTCAAAGGGTGTCAAGTAAAGGAGCACTCGTGAGTATACCTCCAGACCAACCTTCTTTTTCGGGACTACCAATGGAGCTCAACGAACTTTCAACGGATGAAGAACTCCCGTATCCGCTCCCCGATGGAGCCACGGTTGTGACCATTGAACAGGCCCGAGCGTCGCTGAACGAGGCCAGCAGCGTGTTGATGGTCCTTCAAGCAATGAGCGACGAAGCCCACGATTTGACCAATGAGTTGGAGTTGCTCCTCGACCAGTACCCCATGACCCATCCCCACGTGATGGAAGTCGCGGAACACCTTGGCCAACTTGTCGCCCATTGGCAGGCCAATGTTGAACGGCTGGAGTCCGTGGGTGCTCGCATCGTTTCGATGGACCCCGGGCGTTTGGAATGGTACGGCGTTGTGGACCACCGAATGGCCTTGTTTTCCTGGGCTGTTGGGGAGGAGGACATCGAATGGTATTACCGAATGGAGGAAGGCTTCCCCTCCCGCAAACCCCTCATAGAGGCATGACTTCGCAAGGCTGAGGCAGGGCCATGGTCAAGATCAATCGAGTCTACACCGGCGGCGGCGACGGCGGCGAATCTTCTCTGGTCGACGGCTCAAGGCGACGCAAATCCGACCCTCGTTTCGAAGTCGTGGGCGTTTGCGACGAACTGAACAGTCTTTTCGGGGCGGTGCTGATGGAACTCAACCGTCTCCCTGACCACGAAGACGGAGGTGACCGAACGAGCGTGCAGCGCGTTCAAACGGTGGCCAGTGAAGCCCTTTCCCGTGTTCAAAACGAACTGTTTGACCTCGGTGCAGAACTTGCCTGCCCGCCAGAAGGACTTCCCGAATACATGGTGCTACTTTCCGAAGAGCAGACCGATGTTCTGGTCGCTGAGATGGATGCGTGGTTGGAGGGGTTGCCCGAACTGACGAGTTTCATCCTGCCCACAGGTTCGCCGCCCGTGGCGTTTCTTCATCTTGCGAGGACCGTGACCCGTCGACTGGAACGCTGCGTGATTCAACTCGGTGACCACGAGGGAGAAGGGGCAATTCGGCCGGTCGTGATGGTCTATCTCAACCGTCTTTCCGACTGGCTCTTTGTCTTGGGCCGTTGGGTAAGCACGTTGTTGAATGAAAACGAAACGCTGTGGGTTCCGCTCGGCAAGCGCCCGGCAGAGCGAGGCGTCTCTCACCGCGTTGCACAAATGCGCTCAAACGACGAAGATCTTTCCTCGTTGTGATCACTGCCGTCCGTTGGCGAGCACGAATTGCCGAGCGCGTTCCACGATGCTCCTGGTTTCGTCGTGCGAGATCGTTTCCAAGGCCTGGTCCCAGTCCAGCCACAGGTACCCTCGGTGTTCGTGAGACAGAACCACGTCAAGTTCCTCCGTTTCGGCGACGTACCAGAAGACCTCTTTCTCACGCCGCTTTCCTTTGTGGCGGTACGCATATTCGGTCCGTTCTTCGAAACCCTCGAGAACGATAACGTCTGCAATACCAGTCTCTTCTTCCAGTTCTCGCAACATCGTCCGTTGCCGGTCTTCGTCATCCGGCTCGACATGGCCTTTGGGGAGGTCCCAATGACCCTGCGGATATTGGAGGAGAAGGACGGTGCCGTAGTTGACCAACACCACGCCGCAAGAAGTTTCCATGATGGGTCGGCAGGTCTTCTCGTTCATGGTCATAACGGGTGATGACCACCCAAGATTGATGAATCGGGCCTCGAAGCACCTCCCATGGCGATTGAACCGCTGGAAGAGGGTGATGTCCCTCATTACCACCGAATCGTCGCCGATTCCGATATGGATGGCCTGTTTGGCGCCGCCGTCTTGAAAGCGTATCGGCCAGAAGCAGAGGTGGTGTTTTCGCACGCCGCAGCGATTCGAGCCGGCCTCGTCGACGACCTTGTCGACCGCTCAACGGCACTCGTGGATTTGCCCTTTCATCCAGCATGCGGTTGGTATGTCGACCACCACACGACCAACCGCCCCAGTCAAACCGAAGCGACTGCCTTTGCACGGGCAGGGGGGACCCAACACTGGCAGGACACCCCCTCCGCTGCCCGATTGGCCTATGAATTGCTCCTGAACATCACCGATATGCGCCACCTTGCACCGATGATGCCCGTGGTGGATGCTTTGGACTCTGGTGGTATCACGAAAGAGGAGTTCATCGAGGACGGCCCCCTGCTCCAACTCTCTCGAACCTGCACCTCAAGAGACCCTGCCTACATGCAGCACCTTGTCACTCTCCTCACACAAGGGGCGACTTACGAGGACCTGATGGAAGACGAACGGGTTCGCCAACGTCTCGCCGAGGTTGTAGAAGAGCGTTCAGTCGCTCTTGAACACGTGGCCAACAACACGACCATCGTGGACCGCCTTGCCATCTGTCGGTTTGACGAAACGCCCCTGCGTTCGAACGGTTACCTCGTCACGGCGTGGGCGGGGGATGCCGCCGATGCCTGTTGCATCGTTCACGGATATGCTGACGGCGATTTGTCGCAACCGGGCCGCCCGCCTCTTTCAGCCAGCTTTTACGCCAACTCGTTTTTGCCCCAAGGCCAAGGGAGGTACGACCTCTCCCGTCTTGCCACGGCGCTCGATCCCACCGGAGGCGGTCACGTCAATGCATGTGGATGTCGGATTCAACCGCCCGGGCTCGAGGCGAATCTCGAACACTGGCTTGGTATGTGGTCCTCAAGGGACGACGTTCTGGCGCTGTAGGGCTCAGAACTTCTGCATCGACGTCGTGTTTTCAATGTCCACGATGTCCTCTTCAACCTCGACTTGAGGCTCGCCTTGGGCAACTTTGAGTTTCTTGACGGTAGCCTTGAGCACTTCAAACTCAATTTCGAGGTCCTCAAGAGCTTCTCGCGTGTCCTCGAGATGCTTCTCAACGCGCTTCATCACCTTGGTGACTTTCTTGAGCGAGCGGTCTTTCGCCATGGTCGTTCGTCCAACCAAGCCGATTTCAAGGTTGCCCCAATTTTATGGCTACTCTTCTTGGCTTGATGACAAGGGCGGCGCATCGTGTTTCCGTTCCAAAAAGGCCGGTGCCCACCAGTTCCATTTGCCCATCAGTCGCATCGTCGACGGAACGACGAGGGCGCGTACGAGGGTGGCATCGATGAGAATGGCCAAGGCGAGACCAAGGCCGATCTGCTTGAGAATGATGACCGACGACAAGCCGAAGGCGCTGAACACCACCACCATGATGGCAGCGGCGCCCGTGATGAGCCCACCCGTCTTTTGCAATCCGTTCGCTACGGCAAGGGTGTTGTCTCCGGTTCGTTCCCATTCTTCGTGAATCCGGGAGAGCATCAGTACTTCGTAGTCCATGGACAGGCCAAAGACGATGCAGAACATGATGACAGGATTGCCCGAATCAATGGGTTGAGCCGTGAAGTTGAGCAGTGACTCACCGTACCCCCACTGGAACACCCACACCAACATGCCGAAGGATGCAGAAATGGAGAGGATGTTCATGGCGATGGCTTTGATGGGGATGATGACGGAGCGGACCTGCAGGAAGATGAGCAGCATGGTGGCAATGAGGATAAACGCCAGGGCTCGAGGAAGGTTATCGGCGATGGCGTCGAGGTTGTCAGCGTTGTAAGCGGCAAAACCGGCGACGAGCAATCGGTCGTTCTCCCCGGTCAATTCATCGAGGAATTCATCTCGTTCGTCACGGACATCTTCAACAACGTTCCGCGAGTCAACGCTGGTTTGTGCTCCGACGAGTTGAACCGACATCATCGTGGCTTCGTCCCCGACGAAAGCCGCTCGAAGGCTCTCTCGCACGGCCACTTGCTCGGGTGGTAGGAATTCATCGGGAGCAGCCCAGAAATCCACGACATCGTTGGCACTCATATCGGGGGAAGGTAAGCCAACACCGATACCTCCCGTCACCCTCGAATCGTTGAGCAGTTCGGTTAGGTAGGCGTGTTGAGCCCGCAGATTGACCTCGGAAAGCGGGTCAGCGCCGTCGGTGTCAATGACGAGGAAGATGGAGTTGGCTGCTTGATCGGGCCAGTGTTCATCGATGATTTCCATGCCTTGTCTGGATTCGTCATCCGGTGGCAGGGCTTTCCACGAAGAGAGGGAAAATTCAGCGTAGGCAAACGGTAAGCCGGCACCGATGAGCAGCACCAGCGTGGGAATGAGAACCGCCCAAGGCCGGTCCATCACCCGCTTGGCGATGCGTGCCCACATGCCGTCGTCTTTTGCCGACATGTCCAGCGCAAAGGGAATGGTTCCTCTGTTGACCCGAGGGCCCAACCACGCCATCACCGCAGGAAGGACGATGGTTGAATAGACCATGGCAATGGTGACGGCGATGGTGCCACCGATGCCGAGGGAAGGCAACGAGGTGTTGGTGAAGAAGAGCATCCCCATGAGCCCGATGGCAACGGTGATACCGGAATAGAACACGGCTTTCCCAGCCGTAGCGCAACTCATCGCCGTGGCCGTTCGCACGTCATGACCTCGGGCCAACTCCTCTCGGAAGCGGTTCACCAAAAAGAGGGAGTAATCGATGGATACCCCAATGCCGATGAGTGAGATGATGTTCGTGGCATAGACCGTGACGTCGGTCACGTTGGAGAGCCAAATCGTCATGCCGATGGCGGCAAGCACGGTACCAACGCCCACGCCGACCGGCAGTAAGGCAGCGACGATGGAGCCAAACACGATGCCGAGAATCAGAATGGAAAGAGGCCCGGAAATCAATTCGGCCTTGATGAGGTCGTTTTTGATGCGGTCGTCAAAGGTCCAGTCGATGGCGATACCGTCCGTCATCCAGGCATCAAAGCCGGCTTCGATGCCGATGGAATCGTGCAGGTCGTCCATGATGGCTTTCGCCTCTTTCCGGTCGGTAGCGAACCTCACGACGTTGATGGCGTAGGTGCCGTCGTCCGTTTGCACAACGACGTCGTCCCGGTCCACGTCATCGGCGTCCCAGGAATACTCGACGGTGACGTCGCCGTGGCCAGCAAACGGGGCCAAAGCTGCCACCACCGCCTCCTGCCAGGCGGCGCTCGTGTCGTTGAGGGTTGGGTGGTAGACCAGATAGCGGAGCGTCTGACCGCCGTCGTCATCGTCGGTCCCGAAGCGCTCAGAGATGAGGCGGCCCGCATTGACGGATTCCACATCGTCCTCGCCAAAACCCTCGGCCCAATCTGCTCCCATGGACATAAGTCCGGTCATCAAAATACACGAGACAAGACCGAACGCCATCATCGCTTTTCGATGGTCGTGAATGAACAACCCCAGTCGAAAGAAGGCCCGGTCTTTGAGGAGTTCAGGGTCTGTAGCACCTTCCATAAAGCGGCCGACTGAAAAGGTGTATTTGAATCGGCGTCTGCACGCCAAACACCGGGTGTCGTTCCAAACACCTCGCTTGTGGCTGAGGCACGTTCATGAACCGACCCTTGTTTTGGCAGATCATGAACCTCAAGGAGCACATCCGCGGCATTCCTGACTTTCCCGTTGAGGGCATTCTGTTCTACGACATCGCCACGCTGCTGCGCAACCCCGATGCAATGAAGCATTGCCTCGATTCACTTGAGGAGCAGATTCGGCAGTGGAAGCCCGATGTCATCGCGGGGATTGAAAGTCGTGGGTTTCTCTTTGCCGTCCCGCTCGCGCAGCGACTTGGCCTGCCGATGATGATGATTCGCAAGCAAGGAAAACTACCGGGTCCCACCCACGCCCTCACCTACGATTTGGAATATGGAACGGACACCATCGAAATTCAAACCGATGCCATCGAGGAGGGGCAGCGGGTGGTGATTTTGGACGATCTCTTGGCAACGGGCGGAACGCTGGCCGCCTCGGTAGCGTTGTGCGTGTCGGTTGGAGCCGAGGTGGTGGGCTGCGGCGTGGTGATTGACCTCACTTTCCTTAACGGACGTGATGCGGTGAACGCACCCGTTCATGCGCTGGTTGCCTACGACGACTGATGGAGTAGGGGAGGAACCTGTTTTTTGGCCTTCAAAGGCCATTTTTGGCACCCGAAGTATATTAATCCCTCTATGACTAAGACAGGCTAACCCTAAAGGAGAAATGAACATGGGATTTGAGCAAGATATTGGAAATTACTTCAAGTTTGAAGAACGAGGTGCCACCTTAAATGGCGAATTGAGAGCCGGATTGACGACCTTCTTGACGATGGCGTACATCCTGCTCGTGAACCCAGCGATGCTGAGTGTCGGCGGTATTCCGTTTGACGATGCGTTGTTTGCAACGGCCATCGCCGCCTTTGTCGGCTGTGTGGTCATGGGTTTGTGGGCCAACCTTCCCTTCGCTCTGGCTCCTGGAATGGGTCTCAACGCCTACTTTACCTTCGCCGTTGTGCTCGGCATGGGCATCGATTGGAAAATCGCTCTCGCTGCCGTCTTGGTTGAAGGTATCATTTTCCTCATCATCTCGATTCCACAAATCGGATGGCGAACCAAGATGATCAACGCCATCCCCAAGGACCTGAAGATTGCAACAGGCGCCGGTATCGGTATGTTCCTCGCCATCATCGGTCTTCGTGAGATGGGTTGGATTCAGGACGATGGTGCCACCCTCGTTAACCTCGCCACGACCGAGGCTTGGGGCGCTGGCGAGTACGCCATCTACCAGCACGGTGCTGTCATTTCCATGGTCGCCCTCATCGCCATTGCGGTCATGATGGCCCGTGGCATCAAGGGCGCTATCATTTACGGCATCCTCGGTGCTTCCGTCTATGGATGGATTGTTGGTGCTTACGACCCCTACAACGATTTCGTTGCGGGCGGTGCAGGCTGGGGTGCTTCAGAAGCCGCTTGGCCTGAGGAAATCTTTGGGTTTGTCGGCATGCCCGACGAATCTCTTGGAGCTGCCTTTGGGGCCCTTGGTGACGTTGGCGACAACCTCGCCGACTTCATGTTGGTCATGATCGCCTTCCTCTTCGTCGACATCTTCGACACCGCAGGAACCCTCTACTCCGTGGGCCGCCAAGCTGGCTACGTCAACGAGGACGACGAGCTCCAGAACTCGGAAGAAGCCTTCATGTCCGACGCTGCTGCCACCATTGCCGGTGCCATCTGCGGTACGAGCACGACCACCACCTACATCGAATCCGCTGCGGGTGTTGAGGAAGGCGGAAAGACCGGACTGACGGCCATCACCGTCGGTGTGTTGATGCTCTCTGGTTTGTTCCTCTCTGGCCTGTTCAAAGCCATCCCCACCTTTGCCGCTGCTTGTGCACTGGTGATCATTGGTGGCATGATGATGAAGCAGGCCACCGAAATTGACTGGGACGACAAGGAAATGGTGTTGCCGGCCTTCTTGACGATGGTCTTGATGCCGTTCACCTACTCCATCGCTGACGGTATTGCTTGGGGTGTCATCTCCTACGTGGCCATCAAGTTGGGTATGGGCAAGGCCGACGAGCCAAGTCCCATCATGTACGGTATTGCCGTGTTCATGTTGATGTTCTACCTTGGCCCAGGCAACGAATCGACCTTCGGTTGGTTGTTCAGCACCATCTTGGGCTGAACGACAAACGTCGTCTGAACCTTCCAACGAAGGGCGCTATCGAAAAGGCCGAAGGCTGGCTCACATGAGCACGTCAAAGGTGTAGATGAAGCCGAGGAAGGCGTGGATGAACACGAGGTACACGATCAGGTCAGCCGACCGACCGTGTTTGAGTTTGGCCACAGCGAAGGATTCTCCTGCCTGACGCTGTGTCCGGGCCTGTTTGCCAAACCGTGTCAGAATCACCATCAGCGCGAAGCCAACCGGGCCCATGAAGCCATGGAGGGACTGCGGAACAAGGGATGCCAACAGTCCCTCTCCCTCGTACCAGCCGGTGAAGCCACGGGCAGCGAAGGCGATGAGGATGACGGCTCCTGTGGCCCAAAGCAAGCGCTCTCCGTTCGCCTCGTGCCGAGCGAGGTAGGTCGCTCGCTCTTCGCCCTTGAGCTCGTAGGATTTTTTTCGCCAAGCATACTGCCACCAAATCCACACAACCAAGCCACTGGCCAGCAGCGGGTGGAGAAGGAGCACAATCAGGGGAAGCGTGTCCATGGGTGACTCGTCGTTGGCGAGGTGTCCATGGTTCAAGGAAGTATGCGTCAGTGCCAACCTCCGCCATCGTGGCCCATCGGTGCATTGAAAGGGCTCTTGCCGTGGCAGGAACCGAGGGGATGCAAGGTTGGACGAATCGTACATGGAAACCTGTCTCAAGGCAGCGTTTTCGAAGCCCATGTCGGGCAATGTTCGTGTCTCCGCTATGAATCGAGAATCGGCCTCGAGAATGGTCGACAAACCGCTGATGGCGGTGCTGATTGTCGCTGCTCACGAAATGGAGCCACCTGCCGAAGACGATGAGGACGATGCCGCTCCACGTCGACAACCGATGGCTCGCCCACGAGGCCGTGCTCGCCGTACGGGTCGCCAAACCGGACCTTCGTACATGACGTGGCTTCACAAACCCGAGAAGATCATCGATGAAGCACCCTACTCTGCGGCCTACCAGCTTGCAGCACTGCTGATTCACAAGCAACTCGACAAGGAGAATTGGGATGAAGCTTGGAACACCCACGAGACCTCTCTGCGGGAAACATGCCTCGAAAAAGGGGTTCATCCGGTGTGGCACCTCATCGGGGAGAAAACGCCCCTGTTGGGTCAATTTTTGGCCTTCCCAAAAGCCAAAGTATCGAAGAAAAGCACGAAGAGTACGCTTTCAACCGATTTCTTTTGGGTCGACCCACGAGACCGTGACGGTCTTGTCACGGTTCTCAAGTTGGCAGCAGCGGGTGTTCACGACGCGGACGTGAAGGTGGCCTTGCAAAAGGCGACCAGCCAACTCTCCGGAGGCCGGACGGTGTCCATGGACACGGCCTTGCTCAATTTGGAGGGGTCGCTGGCGTTCGTCACGCTGTTGCTTCAACTGCACAACGGCCTCGACGTGTCGGAGGAAACGAAAGCAACGTGTGAAAAGGACGATGCGGAACTCACCGCCGCTCTTTTTGATTTCCAATCGCTGCAGCAGGGTCGGGTCGAGGATTGGTCTTCCATCCTGACATCCACCCGGGACGACCCGTTGACCAAGGCTCGTCAAACGCTTGCTTGGCAGCATGCCCCGGCTGAAGCGGAACAATCAACCTCGGACGAACTCCGTGCAGGCCTCTCGCTGCTGGAAGCCGTTCATCTTCATGAAGGACGGGACCGATTGACATGGTGGTACCTGCACGCCTTGCTTCGGGAAGGAAAGCAGGACGAAGCGATGGATGTTCTCGACCAAATGCGTCTCGACAGCACATCCGATGTCGCTGAACTGCTGCCGCTTGTTATCTCCATGAACGATGAACGAGCCAACAACTGGTTGCAGCGATTTATCCCCGACATTGACGAACAGGCCTTGTTCCATGTGCTGTCTGAACAGCATCTCGACATGGCGCTTCGCCTCTCGGCGGCCCAGCGCTTTTGCGACGAATATGGAGAATTGTGGGACGAAGCCAAAGCCTCGGTCCTGGCCCTGCTTCTCGAAGCGTTGGACATTGAACGTTTGGCCAAGGTTTTCGCCCGTGACGACTTGCTTCCGCTCTCCCATCCATACGGTGCTTTGTTGGTCAGCCACCTCGCTCCTTCAACCATTGACGCCTCGTTACGGCCGGGAATCTATGCGTGCAGAACCAAAGCCCTTCAAGCCATTCACGGGGCTGAGGTACCCGAGGTCTTGACACCTGTTGCTGAACATCTTCTGTTGTTGATGGAGGGCATTTACAAGGAGACGCCGGAGGTGGTCAACGTTCTCAACAAGAATGCATTGAAGGCGTTCTCTCCCATCAGTGCAGCCCTCACAGCGGGCGATGGGGTGGTCAGCGATACGCACTTGAGGAACCTCAGCAGCACGCTCGACGACTTGGAGTTGACCGCCATTGAGCGTCGACTGTTTGAAGCGATGATCCTCACGCTCACCCTCAACGGCTACCTCCAATCCTACACCATTGGCATGGCGAAAGATGCAGACGCCTCGGCGCTCAACGACCTCCTTTCGGAAGCCTATCTTCCGCTGCGATTGATTCAATCCTTTTCCTATTTGGCCATGGAACACGACCTTGGCCTCCCAAACTTGGTCACATGGTATCAGCAGCACGACCCGCTCTCTGCGTGGGCTCCACTGACACGAGCAGCGTTGTTTGCCTCAAACGGGGATGAGTTGAACTCGGCTCGAGAATACTCCCGTGCTGCAGAATTGTTCAACAAACAGCGTCAACGGGGTGACGCCAAGGAAGCCTCGGAGGAATCGGATGACGACGACTCTGCCCTGGCACTTCCGCTCGCCCTGTACCGAAAGTCGCTGATTCACTACGCTCACGCAACCTCATGGGCGGAAGCGGTTGACCTCCTTGACAGGGTACCGGCCTTGAAAACGGCCATCACCGAGCGCTTCAAACTCTACCTGCGCGTCTGTCACCAAGCGGGTTCGGACACGAACGAGGCGGCCCGTTTGGTTCGGAAGCACGTCCAAGAGCGGGTGAAATTTACCGAAGAAGACGTGGAAGGCAACCTCATCGAACGCACCAAAACGGTGTACAATGAAGAAGAATTGGATTTGTTGCGAAACTATCCGTTTGAACAAGCCCATCTGCTTCCTCCCGAACCCTTCCTCGGCCGGGTCACCGCAGCTGCCACGCATATCAGCCGAGAATTGCGTCGTTCAAGAACACAGTTTGAGCATCAATTCCGACAGGCCATGATGACACCTTCACCGTCGCTCGATGAAATCTACGAAATCGCAAAGAATGCAGCCGAGGAGGGCGCCTTTGAGGGGTTGATGTACCTCGAACGAGCACAAAATTCCTCAAAGTTCTCGGTCACGGCTCAAAAGCGTCTTGCAATGGTTGAACAATCGCTCTTCTCCCTCTACAAGGAGGAGATTCCGACCTCAAAGCGCCGCTTCTTGCACAACCTTTCGCTCAAGCCCTTGGTCATCGTTGATACGAACATTCTGGTTGACGCCCTGGTGGAGAAGATGTTCACCCGGATGGACTTGATTTTCGAGACCAACTTGAACATGATCGGCTCCAACCGATTCCACCGCATTCTTTCTCACCATGCCAAGGCCAAGCGTTTGCATCTGATGGTGCCAAACGATGTGAAGAATGAATTGAGGGCCATCGCTCACGACAAACGCTTGCTGCGCCGATTCCAAAGCGCGATGGTCGATGCAACGGTGCTCGAACAGACGCTCGATGCTACGGTGATGTCGGGTCTCGTCGACGAGGTTCTTTCGGATTACAACACGTGGACACCGACCGAGGCGATGCTGGCGGAAGTCCCTTCGTCCTCGGAGGCGCTGAACGATTTCTTGCTGCATCACCGGGAAGTGTTTGAGGAACTCACGGAATTGAAGGAACTGCGAAGCGTGACCATTCGAACCGAACTCGACGGTCAAGCCATTTTCCCGGAGTCAACGGATCTGGACATCTACCGTCTTGCCATGCACTTTTCCACCCAAGCCATCCCGGATGTCGGGGCGGTTTTGGTGGCGACGATGGACGGTGACTTCACCTTGGTTGACCGGGCCATCGAAGAACGGTTCGGCTTCAGCGTGACCAAGAGCAACCGCACGCTCAAACCGTGGCTCGCACTTTAGACAAACTGGGGCACATCGCTTTTGTTGCCCGGTTTGAGGGGTTGTTGGGCAAGGATGTCGAGAAATTCCTTGCCGAGCAACATGGGGCACTTCAGCATGCTGCGGTCAGCCACCGTCATTTCCACTTCGTGGGTGGTTCGCCCAACTCGGACGCTGGCAAGCACGATGTTGCGCACCTGGCTGCCCATGGCGTTACGAACATTCACTTCGCCAACCACCGGCAATTGAAGGGCTTGAGCAAGCCCCTCGTCAATGGAACATCGCTTGGCACCGGTGTCCAGTTTTGCCTTTGCTCGAATCCACCACTTGCGTTCTTCACCGCCTTTAATGCTCACCCAGCGCGCATCGTACGAACGGGGCATGCGGTCGTCCTCCACTCACATGTGGTGAATCATGGCCTCGCCAAAGGCGCTGCAAGAGAGCAGGGTCGCGTCGTCCATCAAGCGCTCAAAGTCGTAGGTCACCGTCTTGTTGGAGATGGCACCTTCCATACCCTTCACGATGAGATCGGCAGCCTCTCGCCAACCCATGTGACGCAGCATCATTTCGGCAGAGAGGATGAGGGAACCTGGATTGACCTTGTCCTGACCGGCGTACTTTGGTGCGGTTCCGTGGGTGGCTTCAAAGATTGAAATCCCGGTGTCGTAGTTGATGTTGGCACCCGGAGCGATGCCGATGCCGCCCACCTGGGCTGCCAGTGCGTCGGAGATGTAGTCGCCGTTGAGGTTCATCGTCGTGAGCACGCTGTATTCGGCTGGACGGGTGATGATTTGCTGGAGCATGGCGTCGGCGATGACATCCTTGATGACGATGGTGTTGCCCGTGTGGGGGTTTTCAAGCGTGCACCAAGGGCCACCGTCAAGTTCGGTTGCACCGAATTCTTCCTTGGCGAGGGTGTAGCCCCAGTCTCTGAATCCTCCCTCGGTGAACTTCATGATGTTGCCTTTGTGAACCAGCGTGACGCTCGGCTTGTCGTTGTCGATGGCGTATTGGATGGCCGCACGAACAATCCGAGCCGTGCCTTCTTTGGAAACGGGTTTGATGCCGATACCTGAGGTGTTGGGGAATCGAATTTTGTCAACACCCATCTCGTTTTGCAGGAAGTCAATGACACGCTTGACCTCATCGCTTTCCGCCTCCCATTCAATGCCAGCGTACACGTCTTCGCTGTTTTCTCGGAAGATGATCATGTCAACATCGCCTGGAGCTCTGACCGGAGAAGGTGTGCCATCGTACCAGCGAACGGGGCGAACGCAAGCATAGAGGTCGAGTTTTTGCCGGAGGGCCACGTTGAGAGAGCGGATTCCACCGCCAACCGGCGTGGTCAAGGGGCCCTTAATGGACACGAGGCCGGTCTTCATGGCGTCGAGGGTTGCTTGAGGCAACCATTCACCCGTCGCATTGAAGGCCTTCTCACCGGCGAGCACTTCGGACCACACAATGCCCTTCTCGCCGCCGTAGGCTTTCTCAACGGCAGCGTCAACCACACGAATCATGACCGGGGTGATGTCAACACCGATGCCGTCGCCTTCGATATAGTGAATCACGGGGTCGTTGGGGACCTCGAGCGTGCCGTTTTGCATGGTGACCGGTGTACCTGACATGTCTCTCGCCTTCACCCACATGCATCTCCTTCAAGAATGAACCGCCTCTCCTCTGTCCATGCAGGGACGCGTGGAGTGGACAAGCGGTACAGGAATGGTGGGCATCAATGCCTCCGGTCAGCGGATTGAGATGGACTGGGAGACTGGGCCTTCGCCCATGCAACTCACGTTGCAGATGGTCGGGGCATGTTCGCTCGTGGATGTGGTTATCGGCCTCAAAGACCGGGCGTTCACGAAGGCTTGGGTCGACTTGGATTCAACCCGAGCAGAAGCATCGCCACGGAGGTTCGTGACCATGACCATGGTCTATCACGTGGTCGGCGATGTGCCCCAGAAACTGGTGGAGCGAATCGTCGAGAAAAGCCACGAGAAATATTGCAGCGTCTCGAATTCATTGGACCCATCCATCGCCATCGATTGGCGAGTGGAATTGCACGACTCAGATGCTTGAGGGACGTCCCTGTTGGGCGAGTGCTGAGGCCAGTGCGTTGCAGAGGGATTCGTAGAGCGGCTTCCACTTGGCGTGGAGGCCCTTTGGAGCGCTGAGCGGTTTCCAAGCATCGTCCACGGCGAGCACCGTAGCGAACGGACGGATGTGCGTTCCGCCCATGTCGACGATGAGCGAAAGGTGGTAGGCCTCACGGTCTCTTTGGACTTTGATGCTTGCAAGGTCGGCGTGACCACCAATGAGGCTGGCACTCAAACGCTCGTCATCAAGAAGGTCACGGGCGAGCGTGGCGAGCAGGGTCTCAACGGTTTCATGGCTGACGGATGTTGATGTAACATCGGTTGATTCGTTGACCAACTCGTCATCCTCATCATCGTCCATGAAGGCAGCCAAAGGGTCGTAGATATCGAGAGCAGTCGCTTGGGTTGACGATTCGACCGGCTTGTTCAGTCCGAGGGCTTGGTAGATGTCCATCTCTTCATCGTCTCCCTCAGGAAGGTCGAATGAATCCATCATGAAGGAGAATCCATTGCTCTTCCTACTTAATGGATGGTTTTCCTTGGCCCCTCATGCATCATGCTCAGCAGGTGGGAAAGCAAGTCTCAAACCAACCGGCGGCAAGGCCTTGACGATGCGACGAGCCCAAACGGTGCTGATGGGTGTCCTCGCTCTGGCCCTGTTGACTTCACCGCTGGCCTCGAGTGTTCCGCAGGGACTTGGCCAAGAAGCGAACGAAGGGTGCTTGTGCCACACACAAGAGAGCCCTGTTGACGTGACACTCTCGGGCTTGCCCGATGCCTACGAGGCCAACACCACCTACAACCTGACCTTGTCCGTCACGAGCGATGTACCATCCGTTGAGGGTGCATCCAGCGGTGGATTCCGACTACTGGTCAGCAACGGTACGCTGAGCGGTGATGAACAGCGGGTGCAAGAACTGGACGGAGGGTGGACACAAACGTCCTCAGGCGCCCAATGGCGTTCTTGGTCGCTGTCGTGGCGGTCCCCGGCGGACAACACCAGCCGAACCGAGTTTTTGGTCCATGGAAACACCGTCAATGGAAACAATGCAACCACGGGTGATGCATGGTCAACCTTGGAGGTCGTGATTCCTGGCGTGGCCTACCAAGGGGACCTCAATCCAAACGAAGGCATCAACGGATTGGACAGCAACGACCGAATTCTTCTCGTCGTTGCATTGCTTGTCATGGTCGGTCTTGTGTGGACCAGTGCGCGATCGTGATCAGTTGACGAACTCAATCTGACGGTTTCGCAATGCGCGCAGTTGTCGATTCTCGGCTGAACCGTGGATTTGCGGGCTCTTCACACCGGTGATGACCACCATCACCCTGAGGTCATCACCGTACTCCTCTTTCGCGTCGGCACCCCAGATGATTTTTGCATTCGGTGAAATTTGCTCCCCGATGATTTGCGAGCATCGTTCAGCTTCACCCAGCGTGAGACTTGAACCGCCGAGAACGTTGATGAGGGCGCCACGCGCATCGCTCATGTCCATCTCGAGCAGGGGTGAATGAAGGGCTTCCATGACCGCCGCTTCCGCTCGGCCCGGTCCTTTGGCAGAACCAAGTCCGATCATGGCCACGCCCCCGCCGGAACTGATGATGGCTTTGAGGTCCTCGAAGTCAAGGTTGACCATGCCGTCGCTGTTGAGCATCTCGGTGACACCGGTAATGGAACGGACGAGCAACTCATCGCCGACTCGGAAAGCACTTGCAATCGGTAGGTCCTTTACACCCTCAATTTCCAAGAGCCGTTCGTTGGGAATGACCAGAATGGTGTCGCAGTGTTCTCGCAGGCGCTCAAGTCCCCACTCTGCATTTTGCTTTCGAAGCGAACCTTCCGACTTGAACGGATAGGTAACAACCGCAATGGTGAGGGCGCCTTGGGCCTTTGCGAGACGAGCGATCTGTCCCGCAGCCCCCGTTCCTGAACCTCCACCCATGCCTGCGGTGATGATGGCGAGTTGGGTGTCGTTGGTGATGCGGCGCAACACCATTTCCGACTCGAGAGCGGCGGCTTCACCCTTCGTAGGGTCGCCACCGGCTCCTCGACCTCGTGCCGTGCGCCCGATGAGGACCTTTTCTTGCAGAGGTGATTGCAGAAGTGCCTGTGCGTCCGTGTTGATGGCATAGCCCGTGACGTAGGATGATTCGAACAGTTTTTCGTCAAACAACCGATTGACAGCGTTGCACCCGGCGCCACCCACGCCGTAGACGCGGATTCGAGGTTGGAGGGATTCCAACAGGGCTCGCAGTTCAGCGTCGCTCCCTTGGTCCGGAATTTGTTCGATCACAGGGACCCTGCTTTCCTCTTCCGACAGCTCAAGAACCCGTTCAATCAAATGGCGCATGGCTTGATTCGGCTTCAGGACATTTTCAACCTGCCGCCACTGATGGGGCGCTGGAATGCGGTTTTCGCTGTCCTGTCTGTTTGCCGGCTCAGTCGCGAAGACCTTCTTCGGTGACCTGGTACACGCACTCACCGTCAGGCAGGTTCGGCGAGTCGACCAAACGAGCGATGCGTCGTCCGCCCTTGGCCTTTCGCAGGTAGAGTCTGAAGGTGCTGGCGTGCGCAAGAATGTGACCGCCGATGGGCTTGGTGGGGTCTCCCCACATGGCATCCGGCTTGGAGTGAACCTGGTTGGTCACCAACACGAGGGCGTTGTTAACGTCGGCAAGCTGCTTCAAATCCTTCAGGTGACTGTTCAACTTTTGCTGGCGTCGGGCGAGCATGCCCCGGCCGATGAACTCGGCTCGGAAGTGGCTTGTGAGCGAATCAACGATGATCATCTTCACGTTCAATCCCTTGCTCATTCGCTTGATTTCGTCCGCCAGCAACATTTGGTGAGCCGAGTTGTACGCTCGAGCGACGTGAATTCGAGACAGGACATAATCCGGGTCAAGACCGTGCCCCCGCGCCATTTGGGTGATACGTTCTGGCCGGAAGGTGTCTTCCGTGTCAATGTAGAACACGTCCCCGTCCAGGCCCCCTTGGTCCACAGGCAGCGTGCAGTTCACCGCAAGCTGGTGGCCAATTTGCGTCTTACCGCTTCCGAATTCACCGTAGACCTCTACGAGCGCTTGGGTTTCGAAACCACCGCCGAGCAGGTCGTCGATGGATTGGACTTTGGAGCAGAGTTTCTGGACTTCACGGCGTCGCTCAAGAAGTGCGTCACCGGAAACGAAGCCACCGATGTTGGCCATTTTCTTGGCGGCTGCAATGATCTTGGCAGAAACGGCTTCTCCCAATTCAGCTTCTTCAGCGAGGTCACCAGGCGACATGACCGCCAGCGCAAGCAATTCTTCAAATCCGGCTTCGCGGAGTTTTTCAGCGGTTGCAGGGCCCACGCCAGGCAGGTCTTCTATGGTCAATTGGACCTCCTCTTCCTCCGTCATCGGAGGTGCTTCTTCTTCCTTCGGTGCTTCATTCTTTTCGACTTCGATGTTGACTTTCTTTTTTGATTTCGTCGGCATTGTTCATCCCTTCATCCCTTGTGAATGCGCTTCCCTATATGAACGAACAAAGGAGGGTGGACATTTCCCGAACAGCAAAAACCCAGTCCTTGCGGGATTCAAGGGTTCGCAGTTGACCGAATTTTCACTTTTCGTTTTGATTTCTCAAAAGTGAAAGTGAAGTCTCGCTTTCTTCGGGTGGTTCCATCGCAAGCGGATTTGGCTCAGATTCGACCTCTTCGTAGAGGATACGAACCACGTGGTGGATATTGATCGAGTCGTTTCCAGCATCGATGGTGACATCAAGGCTCCAATCCCCGCTGCCGACATTGTACTGGCTGTGCGTCCACGATGCTTCTTGTCCGTCGCCGATTTGCTCGGTGTGGAAGGCTTGTTCCTCTTCCTCCGGATCGTTGAGGTGCCAGGTCACGGTCACCTGCGTGCCGGGTACCAATTCGTTGGGGTTGGTGATGGTGGATTCAAGGCTGATCTTTTCTGGAGCATCGCATTCACAGTCGGGTACCGTGGAGATGGTCATCGGCGAAGGCTCGTCGGTGTTCGTTTGGGTCCAATCAATTTCTTTGTCAATACGTATGAGGAGATTCATCGAGGCCTCGTTCTCTTGCTCGTCGGTTGCTGAGAGGACGGCGGTGAAGAGGCCGTGTGTCTGATAGGTGTAGGTGATTTCAGCCTCCTCGTTGGCGTTGACGGTCACGGCGTTTGAACCGTCGTCATCGTCACCGGGGTCGAGGGAGAAGGTCTTCATGACGCCTGCATTTGACACGACGCGAGCGAAGTCAAACGACAGTTCGACGCCGGTTTGGGACAGGACTGCGTTGTTCTGGATGCGCTCGGTGATGACGCCCGATGTCTCGGGGTAGTGGACGTTCATCGTGATGGGACTCTTGTCTTCATCAGCACCATCGGTGGCGAGGCATCCAGCGGTGCTGCCAAGCAGGAGCAAGGCGAGCAACAGAACCGTGGTGCTGGAGGTTGCTCGCATGAGAAACCGTAGCGCACTCCACCTCATCAATCCACCCTCGCGATGAAGTTGAGGCGAACGGTGGTTTGAAAACGGTAAACCGTGGCGGTTGAACCAGCGAGGTGGGGTAGTCTGGATATCCCGTCGGGCTCATAACCCGGAGATCGATGGTTCAAATCCATCCCTCGCTACCATCATCCATACTGGTAGTAGTCGTGCTTTGGCTGGAGGCTGTCCAGGGCGGTTTGCAGGCGTGCATTGGCTGCTTGTTCACCTGCGATAATGGCGGTTTGTTGGGCCTGAAGTCGTTGCAGTGCTTCGTTGCAAGGGCCTGCGTGGGCGGACGATTGAGCGCAGGCTGAGAGCGCCGTCATCACCTCGTCAAGACGAACGGCAGGCGAGGCTGTCGGTTGCAACTCAAACACCCCGTTGGCTTGAATCACATCGCCGGCCGCCTGGATGGCGGTAAGGAAGCGTTGAACGTGGGCTTTGGAGGGCGACGCTTCCACAGCGGCTTTCGCTGCAGCGAGATGGCCCGGGGCGAGTTTTTCACACCGGGCGAAGGATTTGGCAGCCGCTTTTGTCTTTCCCGCAGCGGCATAGAGGCGTCCTGCTCGCAAATGGTCTTCGTGTTCGGGTTGCATCGTGTCCAGCATCTGCGGTGCATGCTTCTCGAGCACCTTGACCAGGGCCTTCCGCTCGCCGTGCATGCGCTTGATGGCCTTCATGCTCTGGTCGGCTTTGTCCCTCAAAAGATAGACATCGCACATCAACCTCAGCCCTTTGAGCAGAAAGATTTGCTGCTGAGGGTCCCGTTTTTTGTTGGATAACATGAGGTCGCAAAACTGGGTGGCCATCACTTCGGACAGCTCAAGCCGCCCCTCCGCCATGTACCGCTCGATTTGGAGCAGCGTTTGGGAAGGGTCCTGCATACCGAACATGGGAACACACCGGGCAGCACGCCCGACGCTATCATGCCTTTGTTGGTTTGTGGCCTTTGTGGGGCTGACCCCTTTAGATACCAGCGACATCCAAGCACCTGCATGAACGACCGGGTTGTCTTGGCGATTTCAGGAACCCCCGGTGTGGGCAAATCTCAACTCACGGAACGGTTGAGCGAGCACGGTTGGGCCGTTCTTTCGCTCAGCGACCTCGCCACGGAGCACGGTTGTCTTGGTGAGGTGGATTCGGCCGATGGAGCGGCTCCCATTGACATTCATCGGCTTGCGGAGCAGTGGCAAGCGCCCGAGGAAGGGCGATGGGTCGTCGACGGTCACCTCGCCCATCTGCTGGATGTGGACGGTGTGGTGTTGTTACGCTGCTCACCCGCTCTGTTGGGTGAACGGTTGGCAAAGCGTGGCTACGACGAGGCCAAGATTCGCGCCAACGTTGAGTGGGAACTCACCGCCGGGCACTGGGCCGAGTTGTTGGAATTTGAGATCGAGTCCCCCGTGTTGGAACTTGATGCAGGCCTGCACACGAGCGAGGCGTTGCAAGAGCACGTTGCAACGTGGGTCGACGAAGGTCTTCCGTGTCAACCCCTCGCTGAGCAAGCCCTCGGCGCCCTCGATTGGCTCGGAGAATACGAGGCTTCGTGAACGATGCCTCCACAAACCATAACACCCCATTCAAGGTCGTTTGCGCATGGCCCTTGAGAAAATGCGTCGCCGTTGGGAAGCAGCCCTCCAACCCGTGCTGCAGTTCTTCCATCGATTTTCACCTGCGACCATCACGTGGTTGGCCCTCCCGTTCGGCGTGGCGGGTGGACTGCTGGCCATGTATGCCCCCGACGACGCCTCGGGCGGTGGCTGGCTCTTGGGCGGAGCTCTCATGATTGCGCTGGCCATGCTGTTTGACGGTCTCGACGGCTCGCTTGCACGGGCCAAAGGGGAAGTCACCCGATGGGGTGACTATCTCGACCACACCATCGACCGGATTCTTGACGCCACGTGGGTGGTCTGCATCAGCGCCTCGGTGTTTGTTGGTGACATGACCCTCGGCTTTGCTGCGGCCTTCCTCACCCTGCTGGGCTCGTACATGGGAACCCAAGCACAGGCCGTGGCGGGTTCCCGAAACTACCGCGGGTTTTCCCGAGCCGACCGAACGGTGTTGACCCTGCTTTCGCTCATCTTCATGGGACTCATGCTCATCTTCGGCACGGAGGTATCTGCTGTGTACCCAGCACCCTTCAACCACATCAACGTCAATCCGATGAGCCTCATCGTGTTCATTTCCGCCGCAGGTGGTATCTGGACGTTTTTGGTCCGCTTCCTTCAAGCAAAAGGCGAAATTCAAGCCTTGGATGTCGCCGACCCACTGCCTCAACCATCGGTCACATCGGACGAGGAAATGGATTCCTGATGGCACATTCAAAACGCATCTTGTATGGGCTTTTTTGACCTCTTTGAAGCGACATAGTCATAACAGACGAAGGCGACATATGTCATGATGGGTAGTCCAACGGCTGAACAAAATGCAAGTCTGCGCGCCGGCCTCATGGTCGCACTGATGCTCCTTGCCTTGCTTCCAGTGGGCCCTGCTGGTGCAACGCATGGAAGCGAGGGTGACCCAGCAAATCTGCAAGCGCAACACATCAATGCCACGTTCAGCAACGACACGCAGGCTACGACCGTCACGTGGGAAAATTTGGTCTCAACCGACATCGGCGTGCTTTCGAGTTTGTTCAGCGCAACGTACAACGTCTATCGTCACAACAGCCTCGTGACGACCGCCAATCTCGCCACGCTCACGCCGTTCGCCCAGATTGACGCTTGTGATAGCGGCTCTGCAGGCGGAAACCCAGGCTACTGCAGCGGCGACACACACCCCGGTCACTCCGTTCAGTTCCCCGTTCCGCCGGGTACCAATGACTCGTTCTATTACGCCATCACGACCATGCTGTCGAACGGAACAGAAGCGGCGGAATTGATTTTCAACGCCTCAATCGTCTTTGACCCGGTCCTCGAGGTAACGAAACCGGTTCAGACGCCCTTTATCATCTCCGCACAATTTGATGCTGAATCGAGCCAAACGACGCTCAACTGGTTGAATTTCAACTCCATCGACCCCGTTCTCCCCGAAACGGGCCCCGACGCTCTTGAGATTCGCGTGTGGCGGACAGAATTCCAAATCACGCGCAGCAACGGCATCTTCTTGCCAGCAACGACCAGCCCCATCGCTACGTTGAATTCAACCGATACCCAGTATGTCGTGGACATCCCTCCCAACACGCAGCGCGAAAGTTACTATTCCATCACCTACCTCCTGCCGAATTACAGCGGCTCAGGCATGGATTACGAGGACCTGCGCTTTGTCGGGCAAAACACACTTTCTACACCCGTTGTGGAAGACAATCGACCACCCGACCAACCGATTCTCCTCAGTGCTGAATTCATTCCAAATCCCGAGGACGGTTCGGGTTACACCAACATCAGTTGGGGCGATGTGGCTTCTGAAACGGGCGAAACCTACCGCGTGTACCGCTCCGACCAACCGTTTGCGACCATCTTGCGAAACGATGTCGAGCTGCTGGTCTCGGGCATTCTTGAGGGCATCAACTCCTACCAGGTTCCCGTGCCTCAAGGCTACCTTGGCTACTCCTACTACTGCGTCGTGACCGTTGACGAAACGGGCGTCATCAACACCGATACCACGGGCGACTCCTGCACCAACGCCATCGAAGAGAATGCGTTCTACAGTTGGGTCGCAGAGCCGACCAACGTGCACGCTGAATTCCTCGGAGACCGTACCACCCGCGTGACGTGGGACGACCAGATGGGGATTGAGGGTGAAATCTACCACATCTGGTACGCCACCTATCCCGTACCCGGTACACAATTTGTCGAGAACGAGACCCTGATCTACATCGGAACGGTCAGCGACAGCATCGGTTATCTCGACGTTGAGGTTCCCGATGATGTCTACCGCACCAACTCGTTTTACTTCGTGACCTCCGAAGCGCTCTACGGCAACGTCAACGGAACCTATCATTACAC